>JAGBTO010000092.1 GCA_017631285.1 Alistipes sp. | reverse complement strand
CATCTCGGCGATCTTGATAGCACCCTCGGCAGCAGCGAATGACTCGTGACCAGCCAAGAATGCGAAGCACTGTGTCTCCTCACGCAACAAACGAGCAGCCAAGTTACCGTGGCCGATACCTACCTTACGGTCGTCAGCTACAGAACCTGCGATGCAGAATGCCTGCAAACCCTCACCGATAGCCTCGGCAGCGTCAGCAGCGTTTGTGCAACCCTTCTTGATTGCAATAGCAGCACCTACTACGTAAGCCCACTTTGCATTCTCGAAGCAGATTGGCTGTGTCTCCTCACACATCTTGTAAGGGTCAATGCCTTTAGCGTCGCAGATAGCCTTAGCCTCCTCGATGCTACCAATTCCATACTGTGCGAGCACCTCGTTGATGTGGTCGATTCGGCGCTCGTAGCTCTCAAATAAATTTGCCATATCTTTATTCTCTTATTTTTCGATTATACAATGTGGTTTACTCCTGACGTGGGTCAATGTACTTAACAGCATCCTTGAAGCGACCATAAGAACCCTTAGCCTTCTCCAAAGCCTCAGCTGGCTCAATGCCCTTCTTGATGAACTCCATCATCTTGCCAAGGTGAACGAACTCATAGCCGATAACCTCGTCATTTGCGTCCAATGCCATGCGTGTGCAGTAGCCCTCAGCCATCTCGAGGTAACGAGTTCCCTTAGCAACTGTACCGAACATTGTACCAACCTGTGAACGAAGACCCTTACCCAAGTCCTCCAAACCAGCACCGATAGGAAGGCCGCCCTCAGAGAATGCTGACTGTGTACGACCGTAAACAATCTGCTTGAAGAGCTCGCGCATAGCTGTGTTGATAGCGTCGCAAACGAGGTCGGTGTTCAAAGCCTCGAGGATAGTCTTACCTGGGAGAATCTCAGATGCCATCGCTGCAGAGTGAGTCATACCAGAACAACCGATAGTCTCAACCAATGCCTCCTGAATGATACCCTCCTTAACGTTGAGAGTAAGTTTGCAGGCACCCTGCTGAGGAGCACACCAGCCCACACCGTGTGTAAGACCAGAAATGTCCTTAATCTCCTTAGCTACAACCCACTTTCCCTCTTGAGGAATTGGTGCAGATGCATGATTAGCACCCTTTTTTACGCAGCACATCTGCTGCACTTCGTGTGAATAAATCATAATTTAGAAGAGTTTATTTGTTACTATAACAGTCTTTCTTTTTTGTTTTTCTTTGCGCAACCATAATCCACAAAAATGTGGTCCATTTTGTTTATGGGCGCATAAATCCAACGCAAATATAATATATTTTTCGGCAACGACAAATATTCGTATGGTAATTGTTGAAAAAAAGCAATATAACTCAGTAAGATTCATTTTATAGTTGTTACTTTCGCTGAAAATTTATAATTTTGACAAACCAAAAAACCATATAATGGCTAAAAAAATATTGATTTTACTTGCCGTAGAAGAGGAACTTGGTGCAGATCATATCGCTGCGCTATCCTCTTCATGTACTTTGCGACTGATGGGTGTAGGCAAATTACGTGCCTATGAGGCTACGTTGAAAGCTTTACATGAGCAGGATTATGACGTTGTTATTAATGTTGGTACGTGTGGTTCGTTTCGTCACCCTTATGCGACGGTGTTGCGTCCTTCGGTTATTGTGCAAGGTGATGTATATATAGATTCTATTTTTGCATCAAAGCCTATTACTCTTAATACTGGTTACGAGAATGCGTCAATTGTATCGTCGGACAACTTTATTGGTGAGGATACTCCCGTGGCGCAACGAAAACTCATTTCGTCATTCGATTGTATGGATATGGAAGCATATGCCGTTGTGCGAGCCGTTAAATTACATTCAGTATTAAATGAAAAACTCATGCCGCAGGTCCATATGCTGAAGATTGTGTCGGATGGTGCCGATGGTACAATTGGAGATTGGAGTGAGCGTGTGGAGCGTTTGCGTCCATTACTTATGGAGGCTTTGTGTAATTTGATAAATGAGATTGCAGATGAAGATTAAAGCCAATTGCAAAATAAATATAGGCTTGGATGTATTACGTCGCCGCGAGGATGGCTATCACGATTTATCTACGGTGATGTTCCCCATTGTAGGGTTGTACGATGTGGTTGAGGTTGTCCCCAATAATGCCGCAGAAAATAAATATCACTCCTTGGGCTTGGTTGTAGATTGTCCTGCGGAGCAGAACTTATGCATCAAAGCTGCACAACTGATGCAACAACGATATGGGGTTGGTAAGGTGGATATTACACTCGATAAACGTGTGCCATTTGGTGCCGGTTTGGGTGGAGGTTCGGCCGATGCTACTGCCGTGATATTAGCTATGAACAATATCTTCTCCTTGTCGCTTGATGAATCAACATTGATAACTCTTGCATCGGAACTTGGTAGCGACACGGCATTTTTTGTGCGTAATACTCCTCAATTGTGTGAAGGCCGAGGTGATGTAATGACGCCTGTTGATCTAAAATTGGAGGGGTTGTGGCTGGTTTTGATTAAACCTGATGAAGGCGTATCAACGCGTGAAGCATATGCTGGTGTGAGGCCTGCGATACCGACGAGGAGTCTTGTGGAACGTTTGAGTGATCCAATTGAACAATGGCAGGGAAGTGTGAAAAACGATTTTGAATCTTCGGTCTTTGCGGCGCATCCGATTATAAAAGAAGTGAAGCAACTTCTGCTCGATGCAGGGGCAGTATATGCTTCAATGTCGGGTAGTGGATCGGCGGTATTTGGATTATTTAGTTCGAAAGATCGAGCTGAACGATTGCGTTCTTTCACAAATTACATATACGAATTATAACAAACAAAAGGGGATTTCGCTTGGCAAAATCCCCTTTTGTTTGTTATTTGTGTTCTCCACATTCGTGATGATTGCAACTTATACCTGTGTCAAGGATAAAGCCTGCAAGATAACTGCGCACAGCAACTTCGATATCTCCTTTGCAACCTCGTATTACCTTTATGCCATGCATTGCAAGTTTGTTTAATGCCCCATCTCCCATGTTACCAGCCAGCATTACCTCAACTCCCATTTGTTGTAGGTCGGCAGCTATGCTTGACTTGCAACCACAACCTTCGGGTGAGGGAAGCTCCTCCGAGGCTATGATTTTTTTATCTTCAATGGTGTAGATCGTATAGTGGTGGCAATGTCCAAAATGGTCGTCAATGCGACCATCTCGAGTAGGGATAGCTATCTTCATGGTGTTGTATTATTTGGTAGAGGTATTCACCTCTCTATCGGTTGAATCAGGATTGTTGATAAAGTGTTTTGTAATGTTGTCCATTAAATCGCGAGGTACTATATTACGTTCAATTTTACCTCTAAAGGCTACCGAGATACCACCTGTCTCCTCTGAAACAACGACAACTATAGCGTCTGATGTTTCGGTAATACCTATGGCAGCTCGGTGACGTGTGCCATAAGCCTTTGGCACGGGTGATTGCGTAACAGGGAGAATACATTTTGCTGCGACAACTCTGTCGTTTTGGATTATAACAGCTCCATCGTGCAGTGGGGCATTCTTGAAGAATATATTCTCAAGCAATGCTACCGACGTGCGTGCGTCAACAGTGATTCCGCTATCAATGATATCGCTTAAGTCGCTACGTTGCGCAATGACGATAAGTGCCCCCGTCTTTGTCGCTGACATTTCTGCGCAAGCGGTAATAATCGGTTGTAGGGTTGGTTCCTTATCGTTATGCGAGTTGAAAATCCTATTGATGAAATTAAAGCCACCCTGGCGACGTCCAATCATTTGTAGAAAGTGGCGCAATTCGGGTTGAAAGAGAATTATTATAGCGATAACACCTACGTTAATTACCTGCCCCAATATAGCTTGCAAAAGTTCCATGTTGAGAGCCTTCACCACAACCCACAACACATAAATTACTACTATGCCTGTTAAAATATATGGAGCATTCGTACCTCGTGTCATTCGATATAATCCATACACAATCGATGCCACGAGTACAATGTCAATAAAATCAACTATTGTAAAGGGTATAAAATCCATGTCTAATCAAATTGCTATGCAAATATAATGATTATTCGCAGAGTTTGTTCATCCTCTCTCGATTAATATTTCAAAGATGTATATATCTTAACAAATATTTGAAATAGAAGAGGGGTTCGATATCTTGTGCTTGGTTTGGCACTCTTAATAGCTTTGCTAAGCCAAGGGAATTCGCTAAACAGATCTGTTTTGTGTATTAAGGCATGCCATCCTGCGCGTAACACAATGCCATCAGCAACGCTCCTAATAGGGCTTGTTGATAGATTGTCCATGTAGTTGTAATACAAATCCAGCAGATTGCGTGATGATGCAATATGACGACGATGTCTTACATCTGCACACATAGCGGCTTCGTTGTCTTTACGGTAATGGTATAAAACCTCTGGCAGACGAACAATGCTATTGGCGTAAAAAATAAGTTGTGTCATAAGATATATATCCTCGTGCATTCCCAATTTTGGCGTATATATCTTATTCTCGGTATATAGAACACGTCGGAAGCATTTGGTTACGGTATATCCATGCGAACGATAATTAAATATGTTCTCAATCCACAATTCTTTATCTTTGGCACAGTATTCCCGTTCACGCTTAATGCTCTGTTTATGTCCATACTCTTTAACCAGATCGAAGTATATTATGTCGGCATGGCTACGATTTGCCTCGGTCATAATCTTATTTACAGCATCAGCTTCGAGCCAATCGTCTGAATCGGCAAAAAGTATATACTCACCTGTGGCGTGCTCCATACCTGTACGTCGCGCGGCAGGCAGGCCTCCATTCTCTTTATTAACTATTACGATATTTGGTTTAAGGTGGCTATACTTTTCCTCAATGAGCGCATCAAGGATTATCATTGAATTATCTTTTGTTCCGTCGTTTACAAAGATAAATTCTATGTTGGGATAAGATTGCGATAGTACAGAGTCGGCAAACTTTGTAATATACTTCTCGACACCATAGATAGGTGCTATAATTGATATTTTCATCTCTACCTGCATGTCGATTTACTTTGACTTAATTCTACCACTTTTCATCTTATATTCATAGGAGTGACGACCCTCTTTGCGGAAGTCGTCGTGGTAGCGAGATAAAACCTCCTTAAATATATCATCATATTGTGGAATGAAAAGATCATCCTTCGCCCAAAGGTGCGATAAAATATCTTTGGCTAAATCCTTAGTCGCGTTTAAATCATTCGCGCCGTTGTAGAATGATGTTCCTTTGATTGACCCAGGAGATATGTTGAGAATGCGATTTGTCGCGCCAGTCATCTCAAGTTCTACATTTACACTCTCGATAAATATCTTCAGCGCGGCTTTTGTGGCACCATATACAGCAAATAGAGGCGAGGAAATAAATCCTGCTATACTACCCATCACTCCACAATAGAATGGAGTCTGAGCCTGTAGCCGTTGATAGAAATGGTGTATGATGCGAATAACAGCAGTGCTATTAACCGTGAAGCTATCCACGATATGCTGTTCATTAATATCGGCAAAGTGTGCCAAACTGCCAAATCCAGCCGTAATCATCAATGTGTCGATATCAATAAATTTGTCGAATATAGAGTAGTCCTCATTGCAAAGGTCAAACTTCTCATACACAAACTTGTCGTTCATAAATTCCTTTGCGATTTCGCTTCTATCTACGATGTAGATTCGGTCAAAACTTTCGTCTGCGGCGAGTAGTGTGGCGATAGAAAGACCTATGCCATTTGAACCACCAACAATTAATGCGCGTCTCATAGCTTGAAGAAATTTTTACGTTCAGTGAGCTGTTCCATAATATATGCCATAGCAATGCTCTCTTTTGGCGTTAGACGAGGAGAATGGCTGCGATGGTTGATTATACACGAAACAAACTCTTGAATTTCATATCTTAATCCTGGCTCATCCCACTTGTAGAAGTATTTTTTATTCTTATTTTGATCTTCATACCTCAGTTCAAAATAGTCGGTCTTCCACCACGGTGATGGAACATAGGCGTAACCCTGAGTTCCTGAGATGACGAGATTGCCCTCGGTTTTAACGCCTAAGCCAAGCTGGAATGATGCTACAGCGCTGTTATACAACATTATGCCGCGAGTGTATATATCAACCCCTTTCTCGTTTAATCTGCTATATAGGTTGATGTTATGGTGGCCTGTGCCCAAGAGTTTGAGGATAGGAAGTAGCGGGTAAGAACCCATTTCGTAGAGTGAGCCACCTGCTTGTTCAGGGTCGAGCTCGCGGTGAAGATTCTCCTCACCCCACAATTTAGATTCAGATGCATCTATACCTACGACTTCACCAATAAGGCCACTTTTTATCAAGGTGATAAGATGATTAAATGCAGGGCAATATGCAGTCTTGTTTGCTTCCAATAAAACAAGACCGTTTTCCTGGGCAATGTGATACAACTCCTCGGCCTCTTCTCCGCGTAGCACCATTGGTGTTTCGCATAATACATGACGACCATGCTCCAAGGCGTATTTCGCCGCTGGGTAGTGACAAAGATGAGGTGTAGCTAGATATACGGCATCTGAAGCCTCAACGAGTTCTTCGAAAGAGTTAAATATTGTCGCTATGTTATGATTTGTAGCAAAACTGTTGGCTCTGTCGCTATCAATGTCGTAAATACCCGATATCTCCGCAGCATCTACTGCTGGCACCTCCTTTGCAAAGCGGTTGGCAATGCGACCACATCCCACGATGCCTATTCGTATAGTTATCTTACTCTCGGCACGTAGCATTGTGGAACTTACGCCTTCTGTGCGAGGTAGATACACAACTTTGCAATATTCGTTAAGGTAGTCGAACTTTCCAACCCAATCAGAACCAATGGCAAAGATATCGACATCGTACTTCAGAATGTCATCAATCTTCTGGCCAACATAATCTTCAATTATAACTTGATCGACAAAACCTGTTTGCTTGACCGCCTCAACGCGTTCAAGAACGTTATTTCGTACATTTAACTTGCCTCGTTCGCGGTCAAAACTATCGTTTGTAACACCTACAATCAAATAATCACCCAGCTCTTTAGCTCGGCGTAATAGGTTGATGTGTCCTTCGTGTAACAGGTCGTAGGTTCCGTATGTTATAACCTTTTTCATGATTGTGTGTCGTTATTTTTTACTTCCAATATCTCTTCTCGGTACTCATCTGAATGAAGACTTTTGAGTATGCTTTCCTCTGATGGTAAAGTTCTCCAATCGCCATAAACATTTGTCAGATAAGCGTCCATGTTTTTAGGGACTGGGAACTCATGACCTTCGAACATTGCGGTCGTTAGGGGTAGGGTATCTTTCATGAAGAAAGTGTGCTTTGCCCAACCTTCACCCAGCGAATAGTGGTACTCATTGCGAGGATTGATAAGTCCTATGATGCGAAGTAGCGGGTTTACCATGCACAAGCATAAGAACTCGAAAAATCGTATCATTACTCTTCTCAACCACTTAATCTTTATGTGTACCGTCATGTGCTGAAGGTTGTAGTAAATGACCTTTGCTGCGCGTGCCGAGAAGTAACTTGTCTTTTCAATGGAAAATATATCCACAAAACGCCCTCTATATTTAAGGAATTGGTGACGTTTTACCGATGTTTTAAGATTTTGGTCGTTTAGTTTGCGAAATTTACAATATAGGTTGGTATATTCTATGTCGCTTTCAATAGACTGGTATGCATATTTGTCATTGTTGGACTCACTTAGAATTTTCTTGAGGCGTTTAGCCTCCTTGCGGGTCATAACAATGTCAATATCATCGTCCCAAGGTATAAATCCAGCATGGCGAGCAGCTCCAAGTAGTGTGCCCGAACTTAACCACCACTGAATATTATGCTCCTTGCATATAGCAGCTAAGTCGAGAAGCATATCTAATAATTCGAGTTGGTTCCTTCTAAGTTTTGAGCCTTCGGGGCAATATCGCTCTTTGAGAGCCTGAGTATCTATGCTATTCATTGTCACCCTGTTTAATTCTGCTGTATATTTCGGCAATATACTCTTTGTTGTGTATGCTTTTCTGTATAGTTTTATCATCAGGAACAACTTTCCAATTGCCATATACACGAGTTAAGTAGGCATCTATGTTTTTAGGTGCAGGCATCTGCTCGCCCTCAAACTCGGCTGTTCCAAGTGGCAGTGTGTCTTGCATAAAGAAAGTGTGCTTTGCCCATCCCTGGCCTAATGAGTAGTGATACTCTCCTCGAGGATTTATAAGACCTATTACACGTAAAATGGGAAAGATAAGCCCAATGCAAAGTAGCTCAATAAGGCGAATTAGTGGCTTACGTATTACGCCCCAACGAATATACGAAGTGAGGTGTTGCAAATTTCCATATATGGTGCTCGCCGCTTTAGCTGCAAAGAAGCTTGTTTTTTCTATGGTGAAGATGTCAAAACCTATACCACACCATTTGTAATAGTTGTATCGTCTGCTATTTGACAAGATACGACCTTCGCGCTTGCGGTACTTGTCAAAACAATTGACATACTCTACATCGCTATACATAGAGTGTAGAACAAATTCGTTGCTATCGGTGTTGAGAAGTATTTTCCTTAATCGGCGATAGTCCTTGCGTAGCATGACTATGTCAATGTCGTCATCCCAAGGGATAAAACCCTTGTGGCGTGCTGCGCCGAGGAGAGTTCCTGAACTTAACCACCACTGAATATTATGCTCTTTACATATCGCATCAACAACCTTAAGCATTCTTACTAATTCCTTTTGGTCGCGTCTTAGCGCAGAGCCTTCAGGGTTATAGCGCAACTTCAGTCGTTCGGCATCAAATTCAATATTATTATCAACCATAGAGTATCTTCATTATAATTGCAAATTTATAAAAATAATTTTATAAATCCCAAAATAAGACTATCTTTGTATGAAGATTTATCAATTTTGGATATATGACACAACTTGGTGCTAAAATAGTGTGGAGGCTGAAAAGAACTTCCAAACTATTTGGAAATTGTATCTCTGCATTCATGCGATGTGGGGTTAAGATTAAACGTGGTAGGGTGGTTTGTTGGGCATATAACTACAAGCAGTATGGTTGTAACCCCCGATACTTATCCCAATATATTCTGGATAACTATCCAGATATGGAAGTCGTGTGGGTATTTCGTCGGGGTGTTGATATTTCGGGCATAGATGAGAGAATTTGCTGTGTGAGATTTCGTAGCTTGGAATATTACAAAATGATTAATAGTGCCGAATTTTTGGTTACCAATGCTAGAACCGATCCATGGCTGATATATTGGAACAAGCGTTCGGGGCAAAAGTATTTGATGCTTTGGCATGGTGGAGCTGCTCTTAAACAGGTTGAGCAGGATGCCGAAGCAAACCTGAGTTATAGCTATCTTCGTAAAGCAAAGCGTGATTCCGAGGTGTGTGATCTTATGATTTCGGGATGTAGAGCTAATACCGAGCTCATAAAACGAAGTTTTTGGTATTCAGGCGAAATACTCGAAACGGGTATCCCAAGGAATGATATTTTCTTTAATCTAGGGTTGCATCAAGAGATTAGGGAACGCATAAATGCTAAATATGGCATACCTTCTGGCAACCGAATTGTGATGTATGCTCCCACATTCCGTCGTAGTGGTACTATTGCGCCATATAACATCAATTGGCCAGAAATATTGCCATATCTCAAGAAAATGTTCGGTGGGGTTGATGTGACAGTGTTTTTGCGATTGCATCCAAATCTCATAGGTAAGGTTGATGCCTCTACTTTGCAAAATGCTCCAGAGGTGGTGGATATGACTCGTTATCACGATATGCAGGAGTTATTGTGTGTTAGCGATATGCTTATTACAGACTACTCAAGTTCGATGTTTGATTATGCTATGTTGCGTCGTCCGTGCTTGTTGTATGCTACTGATGTTGAACAGTATGACCGTGGTTACTACTACGATTTCGAGGAATTGCCATTTCCTTTGGCACGAAATGGTGAGCAGCTTCGTGAGTTGATAGCGAATTTTGATGAAGATATTTATTTAAATCGTTTGGATGATTTCCTGGAAAATACATTGGGTTTAAAGGAGTGGGGTACAGCTGCTAAGGGGCTAGCTGAGTGGATGCGCTCGCATATGATATAACTAAGAAGGCGGGTGTCGAAAATCAACACCCGCCTCTTTTATGGTTTACATCAAACCTTTATTGATTCATTGTAGCAAGAAATTCCTCGTTTGACTCTGTCATGCCCATCTGCTTTTGAAGGAACTCCATAGCTTCCACTGTGGTCATTTCTGATAGATATTTACGCATAACCCATGTGCGATTCATTACCTCGCGTGTGAGGAGCAAATCTTCGCGACGTGTTCCAGAAGAGATAACATTTACGGCGGGATATACACGCTTGTCGGCTAATCGGCGGTCAAGCTGGAGTTCCATGTTACCCGTACCCTTGAACTCCTCGAAGATAACCTCATCCATCTTTGAACCGGTGTCAATCAATGCTGTAGCGATGATAGTGAGTGAGCCTTTCTCCTCGGTGTTACGTGCAGCTCCGAAGAAACGCTTAGGTTTGTGCAGTGCATTGGCATCAACACCTCCCGACAAGACTTTACCTGATGCCGGTTGTACAGAGTTGTAGGCACGAGCTAAGCGTGTAATAGAGTCGAGTAAAATAACCACATCGTGGCCACACTCAACCATACGTTTTGCCTTTTCAAGTACCATCTCGGCAACTTTTACGTGACGTGAAGCCTGCTCGTCAAAGGTTGAAGCTACAACTTCGGCTTTTACATTGCGAGCCATTTCGGTAACCTCCTCGGGGCGTTCGTCAATCAGCAGTACAATCATATATACCTCAGGGTGGTTGTCAGCAATAGCATTTGCGATTGATTGTAACAGCATTGTTTTACCCGTCTTTGGTTGTGCAACGATGAGCGCTCGCTGTCCCTTGCCGATAGGCGAGAAGAGGTCTACTACGCGATTTGATAGCGAGTTATGACCTTTGCCCGTGAGGTTGAACTTCTGGCTAGGGAAGAGAGGTGTCATATATTCGAATTGCACTCGGTCGCGAATGTATTCGGGTTTCAAACCGTTGATTTCATTTACGCGAATAAGTGGGAAATATTTTTCGCCCTCCTTGGGTGGCTGTATAACACCACTGATAGTATCACCAGGCTTCAAGCCAAAGAGCTTGATTTGTGATGGCGATACATATATATCATCCGGTGAATTCAAATAGTTGTAATCTGCCGAGCGCAAGAAACCATAACCGTCAGGCATAACTTCCAATACACCCTCACCAATAACCTCACCGGCAAAATACTCTTTTTGCTGTGGTGTCTTATTCCCTGAATTGGTACTCTCTTTTACTTCATCTGTAGTCTTTGCTGCCGTAGCCTCATCTTCAACGGATTCACTTGCCTTGGGTTCGCTCTCCTTGGTCGCTACCTGTGGTGTGTTTTTAGGTTTGCGACCTCGTTTTTTTTGTTGAGGAGCTTCCTCTTTAGGTTGTGGAACACTCTCTTTATCAGCTGGTTCTGCGGGTGCAGGCTCTGTAGATTCTATTTTGCTCTGCTCGGAATCGCTGCTTGAAGTAGGCTGAGTCGAGGTGATAGGGATTATGCGTGTGTTTTCAGGAGTGAGTTCCGATGATGGTTTGTTTTCCTCAATACGGAGTGAGTTCATGCGTGGGCGACGACCTCGTTTCTTAGGTGCATCGCCTTGAGCTTGGGCCTCTTGAACCGAAGCAGGAGATTCTGTTGGTTCTGTGCTTGTGGCAGCGAGGATTTGGTTGAGTAGATCTTGCTTTTTAAGCGAGGTGTCGTTGATACCAAGCACCTTGCCAATTTCGCGTAACTCTGCTAAGGTTTTACCTTCGAGTGTGCTTAAATCTTGCATATTGTGTACGTTAAAATTTGCTGATTGGTAAATAATCGAATGATTACTCGTGTTTGATGATGCAAATATAATACAAAATTATGTGATATCAAAAAAAATAACATATCATAATACTTGGAGTTAATATAAGAAAATAGTTATTTTTGTATATGTTGAACATAAAAAATGCAAGATAATGAAGTTGATATTCTGGTCTATGACTTTTCTGGTTGCATGTTTGTATGTGAAGCCAGTTGTTGCTGAAAATAAGGTGACTCCCCAGGCTATTATTTTTGAGACCGATATGGGTAACGATATCGATGATGCAATGGCGCTTGATTTGTTATTCAAAAATATGGATCAAGGGAATATTAAACTGCTTGGCGTGAGTGTTCATAAAAATAATCCTTATGCAAAAGAGTATATCGATATCATGCGTCGTTGGTATGGTTATAAGACGATACCTATCGGTGTGAATTCGGCTTGTGTAACGGATATGGAGTGTGTCGATTATTGCACTAAAACCGTTCAGATGAAAACCGATAATGGAATGCCACTTTTTGCTGGTTCAAAGAACCCAAAATATGAGGAGGCTGTGCCAATGTATCGTCGTCTATTGGCGAAGGCGGATGATAGCTCAGTGGTGATTGTTACGGTAGGTTTTTCAACTACCATTGCGCAATTGTTGGAGAGTCAGCCTGATAAATATTCGCGATTGTCGGGTCGAGAGCTGGTTGCCAAGAAGGTGAAATATTTCTCGGTTATGGCAGGTGAATTTAATATTCCAGAGTTCGCCGAGTATAATGTATGGAACGATTTGGCGGCAGCGCGTACCCTATTTGAAACCTCTCCTGTGCCAATGGTCTTTACACCTTGGCAATTGGGTGAGCAGGTACATTACCCTGCTAAAAGCATTGAGGATGATTTTGCTTGGGGCGAGCCCCATCCTATGGTGGAGGCGTATAAACACTATCTTCAGATGCCATACAATCGTCCGACATGGGATGTTATAGCGGCTTATTATGCGTGTCATCCCGAGTCTGATTGCTTTACCATAAGCGAGGCGGGTAATATAAAGGTCGTAGGCAAGGGTGTTACGTTGTTTACACCTGATAAAGAAGGAAAATGTCGTATTTTGTCTGCAACACCTAAACAACGCGAGCAGATTCTTAGCTATTTTAAAACAATTCTAACTACAAAGCCTAAATGTAAATAACCAAAAATAAAAAGGGTTGCCACAACAACAGCTGTGCAACCCTTTTTTTTGTTTGTCAACTTATCGATTACTTAGCCTCTGTGGTCTCGGCTGGTTTTTCGTTCTTCTCCTTTGCATAGAGTTCGTTAACCTTTGCCAATACAGTATCGCTAAGGTCAAGAGCGTCTGATGCGTCAAGAAGAGCAGTTGCATTGACAATCATCTTGAACTGACCATTGGCATTAACCTCCTTGATAGCACGCATAAGCAAGTCCTGAGTGCGGTTCGTGAAGACAAAATTCTCTTCGTCAAGTGCCTGAGCCTCCTTCTGTGTATTTGTCTGGAAGTTTGTGGCGCGCTTCTCAATTGATTGCTGCTTTTTCTGAGCATCTGCTGTTGTAATAAGACCCTTTTGGTACTTCTCCTGGAGCTGTGTAACCTCATACTGAAGGTTCTTCTCCTTCTGAGCCCAAGCCTTTTGTGCCTTCTCGGTTTTCTCTTGAAGAGCAACGCCCTCGGTCTTGTAAATCTCACTCTCGGCAAGTACGTACTCTACTCGTACGTAAGCCAAATCACCTTCTACAACTGCCTCTGTTGCAGTTGCTTCACCCTCTGTTGCTGGCTCAGTAGCGGCCTTCTGCTCGCAAGCCGTAAAAGCCATAGCGGCAACTACTAAGGTCAAAAAGATTTTCTTCATAATTCTTATACTTTTTTGATTTTTTTGTATTATTTTCGCAATAATCGACAAAGATAGGAAAAATTATTTAATTTTGTCACGATTGCAATCAAAATAAAATTAATATGTACGAATATATATCAGGAACACTTACAGATTTATCACCTACGCATGCTGTCGTAGAGGCTGCAGGAGTGGGTTATTATCTAAATATTTCATTGCAAACATTTTCTTCTATTGAGGGAAATGATAGCGTCCGGCTATATACGCATTTTATTGTTCGCGAGGATGCTCAGATTTTGTATGGCTTTGCATCTTGTCAGGAACGAGAGTTATTTCGCATGCTGATTAGTGTATCGGGTGTGGGCGGAAATACGGCTCGCATGATTCTTTCGACATATTCCACTTCGGAGCTTAGAAATATTATTTCAACGGGTAATGCTGTGTTACTGAAAAATGTGAAGGGTTTGGGGTTGAAAACAGCTCAAAAGATTATAGTTGAACTTAGTGGAAAGATGGTTGATTTTGGCTTGGAGTCAAAAGCTGCTAAAACGGTTGAAAGCTCTGATAATAAGGTCCTTGCTGAAACTGTTGCGGCTCTTGTGATGTTGGGATTCCAAAAGGGAGCATCGGAAAAAGTTGTGAAGTCTTTGTTGAAAGATATGCCCGACATTCAGGTTGAGGATGCTGTTCGTCAAGCTTTACGTCGATTGTAGAAATATAAATATTTCTGGTGTTAAATTTGCCGAATAGATTATTTTGCGTAAATTTGCACAATTATATGGGAATGGATTTTAAATTTATCATAACACTCTTTGCAGCAATGGTCGCGACATTGTTGGTGGGATGCAACAATGACGATAAGATTGTTGAGTCGCAGCGTACCTCCATTGAACGTTATTTAACGTCGTCGCATAACCCTCGACTTATAGCCAAAGAGGATATCGAAAATTCAATTGAATTCAATCCCCCATTTTATGAGAAGATAGGCCTTGATTTGTATCGTTATATCGCAACATATTACGATGATGGGCGTGAAGAGCGTGCCGAAGTAGTTTCAGGCGCTGAGGTTGAGCTTGTGTATTCCGCATATATCTTCAAAGGCGGAAAGCCCAGTGTTAATATGGTTTATGCTACAAACGATGCTGATATGATAGCCGATTTGGCCGAACTGGGATTGAATGTTGAGTTCTGGTCTGATGAGCCTTTGAAGATTAAGTTGGGTACGACAAGCATAATAAAGGGTTTAGAAAAGTCGTTATTGGGTTGTCGTGAAGGCGATGTGGTTGAGGCATATATGACACCTAGGGTGGCTTATGATGATAAGGGTGTAGGTGTAGTGGTGAGAGATACGCCTGTGGTGTGGATATACACAATCAAGAGTGTTGTGAAGTAGTCCGAACTATGTTTGTGAAAGAAGAATTGAAAATTAAGATATGAGATTTGTTAATCGTATATTAAGTTTTATTTGCTTTGTAGTAGTATTTTCGTTTAGCTCTTGTGTCAAGAGCGATGAGATGACTTACGAAGAGTTGGAGAATTTAGCATTGGAGCAGTGGATGGAGATTCATCATCCAGATTTGTTGGAGAATAAACAACCAATGGGCGGATATTATGTCGAGTTGTTGGATGCTGGATGTCCTGATAGCTTGCCTGTGCGAGGTAGTAATGCGTGGGTGCGTTTTGATGTAACATGCCGCGATTTAGCCGGTAATATTGTTTTGACTCGCAGTGATAAATATGCACGCTTGCAAGACTCCTATACCGACCACACTCATTATGCGCCATTTTTCTTATTTTGTGGTGAGTCGAATACTTCAATGCCCGAAGGAACTTATATGTCGATGCGTAACCCTTTGAAGATTAAGGGGTATGGAGAAAAAGGCTATGAGGCGCGCTATGGAACAAAGATGCGATTGTATTTACCCTCATCTGTTGCTGCTGGAGATAAGACCATGAGTGGAGACGGAGGTTATGAAGGTCAGTACGAATTGGATGCCAATCGTCCGCTGATTGTCGAAATGCAGATTTGGGGGCATGTGAACAATCCATTGGCATATGAGGATCAGTGGCTTCAAGCTTTTGCCAATGCAAATGGAGGCCTGGTACCTGAGGAAGATGGTGGCAAGGAGGCCGCATCGAATTTGCGTGAAGCGTTAAAGACTCGTGGCGAGGAGATTGTTTACGACAATAGATGGCGTTTGGCTGTTGACTCTATCGCTGCGTTATACATTAATTATAAATATACGCCTCGTCAGAGTCTAAACTATAACTGTTTGCGAGAGGATACATTGTTGTATGCTGGGCAGACAGAATATGACAAGGGTAAAATATATGGAACAAAGAACCTGTCGGAGTTAAACAAGGAGATTGACGAAGCTCTTATTAAGCGATTTGGCGAAGGTATCGACCCATCAAAAGCCGAGGCTATTGATTCTGTAACTACGGCTAAAGTGTGGTATGTGACCCGATTGATGGATGGTTTTGTGGTTGATACTAATATCAACGAGGTAAAAGAGATTATATACACAGGCGAAGATATCGTTGATGATGACGAGGCATTGGATTTTGTTGTAGATGGTGATAATTCTTATGTAGATGCATGGAAATACGCTATTCCACAGATGAAGTTAGGTGCTTGGAATCTTATCCTCACAGGTTCGTCTAATGCTTATGGTGCAACCGGTGTAACGGGTTCGACAAATACATCGACATCGTCGTCGAATAATTATGCCGACTACTACAATTATTATAATTATTACAATAGCTATTACGGTAACAATTATTATAATAATTACTATAATAATTACTATGGCGGTGGTTATGGCTATGGCGGTTATGGTTATGGTTACGATGGGTATTATAACAATTATTACTATGATAGCATGTATTATGGTAATTATTACAACAATTCATACTATACCGACACAACCACAACTACTACAATTACGTCGGAGATTCAGCCTTACTCTCCATTGTTGTGGCAGGTGTATATCGAACCTCGAAAAAAATAATGTAAATAATAGTAATTTGCTAAATGAGAGTTATCACAATGGATAATTCTCATTTTTTTTAATTTTTTTTGTTGCGAAATTTGGTGGTGTTAAAAAAAAGTTGTAATTTTATGTTGCCAAGTAAGAGATAAATAGAATTTCATTAAAACAATAATAAATTTAAAATAGGTTATTATGATTATTACATTTAACGAACTTCGTCGTATCAAGGACAAATTGCCAAGCGGAAGCTCACAGCGTATTGCAGATGAATTGGGTATTGATGTAGAGTCTGTTCGTAATTATTTTGGTGGAAGACATTTGGATGCTGTAGCAGGTGCTGGTGTTCACATTGAGCAGGGTCCTGATGGAGGTGTTGTAACATTGGATGACACTGCAATTCTTGATGCGGCTATGCGCATTTTGAACGAGGAAAAATAATTCGCTCAGAATTAGTATTAGACGAATGAGAGGTTGTGAAGCGTAAGTTTCACAACCTCTTTTTTTGTCATTGTCAGTCATATTGTCAGTCAAAATGGCAGATTTGAATAGCTTGTGGCAGTGTTTTCCGCCATAATTAAGATTTTTAATGCTATTTTGGGTTTGGTATAACCTTTGTTTGTATTTACAGCAAAAGCTAAACATGGCGATTTAAAATTGTAGGAAATAAATATAAACAAATAGATTTAAGATTATGGGAAAGATTATTGGTATTGATTTAGGTACAACAAACTCTTGTGTATCTGTAATGGAGGGTAATGAGCCTGTGGTTATTCCAAACGCTGAGGGTCATCGTACAACTCCATCTGTAGTGGCATTCACCGATGGTGGCGAGCGCAAGGTAGGTGATCCTGCAAAGCGTCAGGCTATCACAAACCCAAAGCGTACAGTTTTTTCAATCAAGCGTTTCATGGGTGAAACTTACGATAAGGTAACATCTGATATTACTCGCGCTCCTTACTCAATTGTGCGTGGTGACAACAACACTCCACGTGTTGATATCGATGGTCGTCAGTACACTCCACAGGAGATTTCTGCTATCACTTTGCAGAAGATGAAGAAGACTGCCGAGGATTACCTTGGTCAGGAGGTAACCGAGGCTGTTATCACTGTGCCTGCCTACTTCTCTGACTCACAGCGTCAGGCTACTAAGGAGGCTGGTGAGATTGCAGGCTTGAAGGTTCGCCGTATCATCAACGAGCCAACAGCTGCGGCTTTGGCTTATGGCTTGGACAAGAAGGATTCAGAGATGAAGGTTGCTGTTTATGACTTGGGTGGTGGTACATTCGATATCTCTATCCTTGAGTTGGGTGATGGCGTGTTTGAAGTAAAGTCAACTAATGGTGATACTCATCTTGGTGGTGATGACTTTGATCATGTGTTGATTGACTATATGGCAGAGGCATTTAAGGCTGAGCACGGTGTTGATTTGCGTCAGGATCCAATGGCTTTGCAGCGTTTGAAGGAGGCTGCTGAAAAGGCAAAGATTGAACTCTCTTCAACTACTACTACAGAGATTAACTTGCCATACATTATGCCAGTTAATGGCATCCCACAGCACTTGGTTATGTCGCTCACTCGTGCTAAGTTCGAGCAGTTGTGCGACCACTTGGTGCAGAAGACAATCGAGCCTTGTCGCATTGCATTGCGTGATGCAGGTTTGTCAGCAAACGATATTGACGAGGTTATTTTGGTCGGTGGTTCAACACGTATTCCTGCTATTCAGAAGGTTGTTGAGTCATTCTTCGGCAAGACTCCTAATAAGTCGGTAAATCCAGACGAGGTTGTAGCTATCGGTGCTGCTATCCAGGGTGGTGTATTGACAGGTGAGGTTAAGGATGTGCTTTTGTTGGATGTAACTCCACTTTCACTCGGTATCGAGACTTTGGGTGGTGTCTTCACAAAACTTATCGAGGCTAATACAACAATTCCAACTCGCAAGAGTGAGGTGTTCTCAACAGCTGCCGATAACCAGCCATCAGTAGAGATTAACGTATGTCAGGGTGAGCGTCCTATGGCTCGCGACAATAAGTCTATCGGTCGCTTCCACTTGGATGGCATCCCAGCAGCTCCACGTGGCGTGCCACAGATTGAGGTTACATTCGATATCGACGCTAACGGTATCTTGAACGTATCTGCAAAGGATAAGGGTACAGGTAAGGAGCAGAAGATTCGTATCGAGGCGTCTTCAGGCTTGACTGAGCAGGAGATTCAGCGCATGCGCGACGAGGCTAAGGCAAATGAAGAGAAGGATAAGGCTGAGAAGGAGCGTATCGAGAAGATTAATGCTGCCGATTCAAATATCTTTGCTACCGAGAAGCAGCTCAAGGAGTATGGCGATAAGATTCCTGCTGACAAGAAGTCTGCTATCGAGGGTGCGTTGGCAAAGCTCAAGGAGGCTCACAAGAATCAGGATGTAGCGGCTATTGATACAGCTATCGCTGAGCTTAACACAGCATGGCAGGCAGCTTCGCAGGACCTCTATGCTGCGCAACAGGCACAGCAGGCGCAGGGTGGAGCCCAGCAGCCAGGTGCTGATGTAGGCGCACAGGGTGGCGCACAGGCACAGCCAGAGGATGTAGAGTTCGAGGAGGTTAAGTAGTATCTCTAACATAAAAATAGCAATTAGGGTCGCTTGATAATTATTATCAGGCGACTTTTTTTTGAGAATATTTTCTATATTTGTATAAGCAAGACGTTATAATCTAAAACTTACTTAATTATGAAAAAGCTATTATTGACCGTGTTATTATGTAGTGCAATCAGTTGTGCGATGGGGCAGAAGTCAAAAATGGTGACAACAACCAATGTGCAGATGACCCTGCATAATCAGGCGACCTCTACCCAGCGGATCCCCAAAGAGATTTACGGACACTTCGCCGAGCACCTCGGACGTTGTATCTATGGCGGTATATGGGTAGGTGAGGATTCTGAAATACCCAACGAGCAGGGTTATCGTGTAGATGTGCTAGAGGCGTTGCGTGCACTAAAGGTGCCTGTGCTGCGTTGGCCAGGAGGTTGTTTTGCCGATGAGTATCATTGGATGGATGGAATTGGACCTCGAGAGAAGCGACCAAAGATGGTTAATACCAATTGGGGCGGCACGGTAGAGGATAATAGTTTCGGCACACACGAGTTCCTTAACTTCTGTGAGTTGCTTGGTTGTGAGCCATACGTGAATGGTAATGTGGGTAGCGGCAGTGTTGAGGAGATGGCAAAATGGGTTGAGTATATGACTTCAGATGCCGATAGCCCGATGGCAAACCTGCGCCGTGAGAATGGTCGAGATAAGCCTTGGAAGGTTAAGTATTTTGGTGTTGGTAACGAGAATTGGGGTTGCGGTGGAAATATGTATCCCGAATATTATTCAGATTTATATCGCCGTTATGCTACGTTTTGTAAGAATTATAGCGGCAACCACCTCTATCGTATTGCTTGCGGAGCGAGTGATTACGACTATAATTGGACAGATGTCTTGATGCGTCGTGTGGGGCGTCAGATGCAGGGACTCTCGTTGCATTACTATTCTGTTCTTGATTGGGGACGTAAGGGTTCGGCGACAGACTTTAATTCTGATGATTGGTATGCCGTAATGGGTAAGTGTTCGGAAGTTGAGACCGTTATCAAACGTCACTGCGAAATTATGGATCGTTATGACCCCGCTCGCCGTATCGATCTTATCCTTGATGAATGGGGTACATGGTGGAATGTTGAGCCAGGTACTAACCCAGGGCATCTATATCAGCAAAATACACTGCGTGATGCTATGGTTGCGGCGGTATCACTTAATATTTTCCATAAGTACACCTATCGTTTGAAGATGGCGAATATTGCACAAATGGTAAATGTGTTGCAGTCAGTTATCTTAACTCGTGATGACGAGATGGTACTCACTCCTACATACCACCTTTTCAAGATGTATATTCCTCATCAGGGAGCAGAGTATTTGCCTCTGCATTATGAGTCGAAGCAGTTGCGTGATAAAAATAATAGAGTGGTAAATACACTCTCTGCCACCGCATCAAGAGCCGAGGATGAAACGGTGACTATAACACTTGCAAATGTTGATTTGGTGAGCGATTGTCGTATTACAATCTCGCTTGATGATGATAAAAAATATGATGTCAGCGGCTCAATTCTCACCTCAAAAAACATCTCCGATCATAACACTTTCGAAGATCCAGAGTGTATCAAGACGGTGAAGTATGATAATTTTAAGTCACAAAAGGGTAGCATTGAGGTCGTTTTACCTACAAAATCAATCGTCAGTTTGACTCTAAAATAGAAAATATTGCATTTAATTGTGTGAAAAGTCTGAAAATCGGTCGTTAAGTCTCGGTTTTCAGACTTTTTTTACTTATCTTTGCCCGATATATTTTGGACTCGCTCCAGTGTAAGAGTAAATTACAAAATTATTACATAACAAAATTAAACTAAACAACAATGCAAAGTAAAGGCGCAATTAAATTGTTTACAATCCTTTTAGTGATTGGATGCATTTATCAGCTCTCTTTCTCGTTTGTTACGAGAAATGTAGAGAAGGCGGCTGTTGAGTATGCAGCTGCATTCCCAGAGGAGGAGCAGGCTGCCAAGGAGGCTTACTATTTGGATTCAATCCAGAATGAGCCAGTTTTCAACCTCTTGGTGAAAAAGTTTACTTACAAAGAGTGTAAGGAGAAGGAGGTTAACCTTGGTCTTGACCTGAAGGGTGGTATGAACGTAATGCTTGAGATCCAGGTGCAGGATTTGGTTAAGTCGCTCGCGGGCGAGAGCCAGAATGATCCAGCATTTGTTGAGGCTTTGGAGCGTGCTAACGTAGCTTTGAATGCTGGTGCAAGCGATTACATTGGTGAGTTTGCAAAGGCTTATGCCGAGACATCAAACGGTGCTCCATTGGCTGCTATCTTCGTTAGCCCAGACCGTAAGGATATCACTCCAAACTCAACTGATGATGAGGTTATTAAGGTTCTTCGCAACGAGACTGATGCAGCTATCGCAGCTTCATTCAACATTTTGCGTAGCCGTATCGACCACTTCGGTGTAACACAGCCAAACATCCAGCGTGTACCAAACTCTAACCGTATTATGGTTGAGTTGCCAGGTATCAAGGAGCCAGAGCGTGTACGTAAGCTTTTGCAGGGTTCTGCATCACTTGAGTTCTGGGTAGTATATAATGCTCAGGAGGTGTTGCCAATCT
>JAGBTO010000091.1 GCA_017631285.1 Alistipes sp. | reverse complement strand
TTTGTAAAAGAATATTTCAACGCATGACCGATAACAACGCGACATACCGCATCATGGGCATTGACCCCGGCACAAATTATATGGGCTACGGCATAATCGAGGTGGAGGGAAAAACGCTCCGTTCGGTTGTGATGGGCGATATTGACCTTCACACGATGAGCGACCCCTACCGTAAGCTGCGTTACATATTTGACCGCGTAAGTAAACTCATCGAGGACTATGAGCCTCGCGAGGTGGCATTGGAGTCGCCTTTCTTTGGAACAAATGTGCAGAGCATGCTCAAGCTGGGGCGTGCACAAGGGGTGGCTATGGCAGCAGCATTAACTCACGACAAAGAGGTTTTCGAGTATGCACCCTCACGTGTAAAACTTTCAATCGCAGGCTCAGGTTCCGCCTCGAAAGAGCAAGTCGCAGCCATAGTCAAGCGTATGCTTAAACTCGATTACATGCCTCGACGCCTCGACGCCACCGATGGTATGGCAGTGGCTATGTGCCACTACTTTACTGCCCGCACGCCAATCACTCAAGCCATGGGCTCAGC
Source organism: Alistipes sp. (assembly GCA_017631285.1). GTDB lineage: Bacteria > Bacteroidota > Bacteroidia > Bacteroidales > Rikenellaceae > Alistipes. The sequence goes on along the minus strand of JAGBTO010000091.1, from coordinate 13,595 downwards.
TCGTGTAAAGGGCTTGGGAGGTGGCAAGAAAGCAGCCAAAGGCTCATCTTCATGGGAAGCATTTATAAAGCAAAATCCCGACCGAGAGATAAAATAATCAAAGGGTGTTTCACAACACCCTTTGACATAGCGAAGCATCCATAAGGAACTTTCACCAAAGACTATATTAAACAGTACTATTTATCCATTGAGTTACCTTGGATAGTGATTAGGTGCACTTTCTTGGATTCGTTAGTATATATTTGAATCACTTTATTGAATATACCTGGCTCGACCTTATGTAGCTCGTATTTGATTTTTATCTCGCCACCCTCGCCTGGCAAAATTGGTTTACGCGAGTAGTCAGCATTCATGCATGAACACGACTTGTGAACTTTCTTAATAATAAGGGGTGCATCACCCTTATTCTCAAATCTAAACATTGCTATTATATCGCCACCCTTACGCTTCACATCACCAAAATCGTGTGACGTACGCTCAAACACCATCTTAGGAGAGCCTCCTTCATTCGAAGCCGACACACGCACACACGCACTTATGAAAAGCAATATTAAAAGTACTTGTTTCATAACTTAGTTTAACTTAAAATTGTAGGTTATCGTACCACCCTGTATAAAGCTGCGGCTCTCGGTAAATTGGGCACGCTTGGCCGCAGCTATTGCCGCAGCCACCAGACCCGCATCCGACGAGGTTGAGCCTTTAGACTCATACTCAGCTTCCGTCACCTTGCCATGTTGGTCAACAGTTACTCTAATTACGATCTTTCCACTCACATTACCCGGATAGGATGGTACGGGCAAGGTGCCCACCAAACCTCTGCCACGCAGGCCCTCGTCAAGTTGGTCGTTACCCGCCGAGTTCAATCCTCCGCCATCACCATGGGCACGATTCTCATCGGCCTTCTTTGCGTATGGATTTCCCACATCCTCAGGCTCATCTACACCGCCCTTATTGCTACGAAATATGGCTCTCTGATTAACCGTTTGTGTCACCTCATCGGTGCCTGTAACCTGCTGGGTATTCTGATTCACCGACAAATTCTCATGACGCGGAGCCTGGGCTGTCACCACAGGCTTGGGCTGAGGTTGAGGCTCCTCAACAAACTCAATCACCATCATTTCAGGCGTAGCCTTCTCGGTGATTGGGAAATATGTCAGCAGCAACAACGCAACCACCACCATCACATATGCGACCGTAGCAACACCACCATACAATGCGGGGCGATTGTCTTCTTCTTCGTAATAATTCATACCATCAAAAATTCAAAATTCAGAATTCAGAATTCAAAATTTAGAATAACAGAAGATTGATTACTTTCCTCTTGTTTCAAAAGTGATTAACGGGAGTTACGCAAATTAGTCACAAACTTTCCTCCAATCACTATCATATAAAAATTCCATAACGCGAACTATTTTGAAACTGGTTGCAGATTGGGCAAGCGTAGCATACTTTGACGTATGTGAGCGAAGCCCAATCAAGCCAGATGCCAAAATAGTCGTGTTAGAGGATTTTTAAGGTTGGGTGGCAGCTATAAGTTTATAACCATTATCCTTGGCTATATTCATCACCTGCACAATCTCATCCCACTCGACAGTCTTATCGGCATGAAGCGATACGGTAGGCTCCTCCTGGCCCTCAAGACGAGTCTTCAAGGCACGAGCTACACCCTCGCGTGAGCCGACATTCTCAAGCTCTACGTAATACTTATAACGACCTGCACCTTCATCCTTTATTGACACTGTGGTAATAGCTTTATCCTTGAGTTGATTAGCACTCTTGGGCAACATAAGCTTCACAGCATTAGGGCTGATAAGTGTGGTTGCGATAATCATAAATATAAGCAGAAGAAACATCAAGTCGGTCATAGACGATGCCGAGAATGAGTTATCTACTTTTGAACCTCGTTTAATTGCCATCTTCGATTACTTTACAGGTTGATTCAAAATATCCATAAATGCGATTGAGTTAGCCTCCATTTGGAACACCAGCTTCTCGACACGTGCAACCAAATAGTTATAGCCAAAATATGCTGGGATACCCACAATAAGACCACCTACAGTGGTAACCATCGCCACATACATACCGCCTGCCAACAACGAAAGGTCGATAGTTCCACCTGCCGCCGACATATCCATAAAAGTCTGTACCATACCAATTACCGTACCCAAGAAACCAATCATAGGGGCACCTCCTGAAATAGTTGCAAGGATTGGCAGACCATCTTCGAGTTTCGACACCTCGAGGTTTGCAACATTCTCAATCGATGACTGGATGTCGCTCATAGGGCGACCTATACGACCTATACCCTTCTCAATCATACGAGCAATAGGTGTGTTAGTCTTACGACACAAATCAACAGCTGCACGTATTTTGCCATCTGAGATATAGTCGCGTATGCGATTCATGAAGTTCATATCCAAATACGAAGCTTTGCGAATAGCCATATAACGCTCAACGAAGATAAATACAGCAACACCTCCCAACAAAAGGAGTATCCACATTAACCATCCACCCTTTAAGAATAGTTCCCATAAACCCATGCGGGTTACTTCATCGGCTACTGCTGTCGCAGTTTCTGCTGCCACTTCGGCAGCCTGAAGAAAATTAATCATAATACGTTTGTTTTAATTATTTATTTAAGTTTTTCTTTTATTCTATCTCCACACCAATCTCGCGCTGCTCATCACCCAACGCACTCAAGCTATCTTGAGCCTCACGCAATTGGCGACGGCGTTTGCTCATAAAGCGTTCGCGGGTACGACGTTTCAAATCCTGCCAATTATTAAAATCTTCCTTGTAATATATTCCCACGCCAGTCTCCTGCAAACCTTGGTTTTCATCAAAACGGTCGATGGTTTGAGTAAAGCCTCTCAACTTAAGATTACCTGTGCGGTCGATAAGCCAAGTAAGATATGCCTCACCCATAAAGTTAGACATATTACTGCTTTGAGCCATTTTATTATCTACCAGATAATTGCCTTCAACCTCGACTAAAAGCCTATCATTTATCAAACTCTTCGAAAAACCTATATCAATCTCGTCACTCGTTAGTTCCGACTTAGGACGATAGCGCAAGATGATATTATAATCATCGCTCGAGAGCCAATTACTCAACTGATTTGACAAAAGCTCAAAACCTGTCGTAGCTGACGCCGTAGCACCCATGCTCGATGACGTTGACGAGTCTGAGTAGAATGATCCACTCACCAACAAATACATAAACTGAGTAGCTATCGACTGCTGGTTATTGAGCAAGTTCGAAACTGCATTCTGAATCTCAGAATCCGCATTCGGCACCCTTATATCAAATGTCACCGTAGGATTAGACAATCGCTCTGTAAGATTTATCACACACTCAACAGGCATAGCACGAGTCACATTATCCAACGTCGTAGATGAGAGCAGAGGCTGCAATGACGCCTTCAATTTATATATGGCATCAATATTCAAACGAGCATCCATAGGATCACCTGTCCACGTAATTGTCGAGCCATCCTCAATCAAGAAGCGTTTGTTTATGATATTCTGCAACGTAAACAAATAACTTCCATCGGTGATGGTATAATCACCATACATATCGAAGATATTTGCACTCGGTACTATATGCATTGACAAAGCACCATTTCCTCGGGCTTTGATAATATCACCCACCGTAGGATCAATCACCAACTGTACCTCGGCATTATCAGTAACTGTCAAGTCTAAATTCACATTCATCATACCCGCACTTGTTGCTGTGGTCCTGTTACGACGCTCATACATCATCTTCCTACGCATTAGGTAATTCGATGAGTCAACCTCCACTCCATGTTTTTCAAAGACCACAAAGTCGGCATTTGCAGCATCACTCTTGCCCGACAACGGCATGAAAAATTGTGACTTACCCTCGGTAGTACCTACCAAATCGAGTGTAGTACCTTTCTTGCTACCATTGATTGTGGCTACACCCGAAGCATAAACCTTTCCATAGAACAGGTCGTTGTCTTGCAAGGTTGTATTCAACACAACCATATTGCGAGGTGTAATACGCATGGTATAAGCTATATTCGACAAGTGCTCAAGGCTCAAATCCATATTAAATTGTCCCGTATTACGCTCAGGATCATATACTCGCACCGACGAAGCGATTAAATGATTATCCTTCACCTCTATTCTCGCCTTTGGCGCAGAATAACGGACACGAGTGTAGTCCACGGTTGTAGCCAGGTTCTCGACATCGATTACTCCGTTGAGTTTTGCTTGACGACCTTGTCCAAGAATCTCCAACTTTGCAAATGCCTCACCTTCGGTCTTTGAAACAACCCCCTTCAGCACGGGGTCTAACATCATAAGTGGCAAATGATTAAACTCGCCCTCAGCATAATAACGATTTGTAGTAGGTGCGTAGTATCCCGTCACGACGTCTTGATTGGTCTTTAGGTTCTTCATCTTCACCCTCACACGTTGCTGTTCGAAATCCCACCATGAGCCAATTCCAAGCGGAGCAACTGGTGTATTATTCACGCTCATGCTGTCAATCCTCAAATCAGCCTCCAATTCACCCCTGTTCAAAACTGCTTGCATGGTGGCCTCTCCACTTGCCAAACCTTTTACACTATAGCCCAATCGCAATGGGAATCCCATAAATGGTTCTATTTCAAAGTCACGCATCTCGACACGCAACGAATCCGTACTATAACGCGATGCCACACCATCGAGTTTCAACATCTGGTGGGCACTTCTAACCATAAAGTTATACACCACTACGCGTGATGAGTCAATAGTTAAACCATCGGATGTTATGCGCCACTGTTTTTTTCCTGTATTGATAGTCGAAGGCGATATATACACATCAACCTGGGGATTGTTGTTTAATTCAGCTCGACGCAGATGAGCCATCATTGACACTCCTCCGTAGAACTCCTTATCCTTGTCACTGAAGCCGGCCGACATCACCACTCGATTATTCTTTGCGCCTCCCATCACCGACAACTGAGGCAGATGCACAGCTCCTATATACACATCTTCCGACTGCACATACATTGCCAATGAATCACCCTGATTAGAGACATCAATATCAAGATTTGCAATCAACGCATTGCGCATCTCCACATACTCTGACTCTGCCCTAAGTAGTAGATGATTAGTCAAAGGATTCATCGTAAAGTTCAGAGTCGAGCCATTAGCAACATGCACATCTTTAGCAATAGCCTCAAGTAGTGGATCTATATTTTTCGCCTTTAACGAGAGGGCCGAATATCCACCTTGCTCATCAGCCTTATGAATATACAAATCTTTTTCAACGGCTAGATTAGGAAGATACTTCTGCATTGCAGACTTCATATAACTGCCCAAATCGGCATACGAGGTTGAGCCTGTAAATGTAGCCTCAACATAATCTGAACTCAAGTTCAGCTGTCGTCTATCCTCAGAACTTTGCGAAGTGAGGCGAATAGAACTTGTCGCAAGAGTGTCGGCATTATAACGATACATGCCATTACTGATATCCAATGTACCACTCATTTCATCCAAATTACGTCCTACGGCATATAACGTAGCATCAAACGAAATATGTGACACTGAATCGCGTTTATTGACATTCATTGCGTTTAAATCAGCATCATCAACTTTAAGATTAAAATCATATACCGGCTTCTCTCCGTTCAAATCAGCTTCGCCTTCCAATGTAAAATCAAATGGAGCCTCATCACCCGACAACTTACCCAGGAAACTCTTATTATCAACAGTTCCCTCAAGCCATAAATTGCGGTAATCGGTATTATTAAACTCCAAAGAGGCTACCGCTCCTTTCAACTGACCTCTTAAATTGGATTTTGAGTTCACGCCACCAAAATGGAATGTTGCATTCGTTCCACCCAACATCTTCTCATCCAAGAGTTTTCCCAAATCTACATGACGCATAGTAACATCAGCCTCAATTATAGACATCGCTGGTGAGATACGCTCATTGCCGCTATCATCAATTATTTTCTTCGCCGATGCATTTTCGAATTGCGCCACCAACCCTATATTTCCTGCTTGGGTAACTACGTCCAAATCCGAAGTAAAAGCCTTCATGCCACCAGTGAACGTTCCTGCTACAATCATATCACCCGCAGCACCAGCTATCTGCTGGACTCTCTTTGGCAATGGCTTACGTGTTATGCTGTAAAGCAACATATTCATATCGTCAAGATTGGTTGACAGGTTCTGCAAATTGACCGACATTCCTGCACTCTTCACCTTTGGCAAGCCTCGCATTGAGACCTCGCCCATAAGTGTACTTTTGTGACCAAAAGTGATATTCTCAACATCAACTACCATATCAGACACCGGACCACTAACTTTTAAATCCATATCTCGTGCTGATAAATTCCAGGGCAACAGACGCGGAGCAAAATGGGCTATATCGTCAGTCGAGACTGCCGACTTATAGGCCTCACCTTCTATAGACACTTTATTGACAAAATCCTTATACGACGACCAATCTTCACCACGCAAGACAAAAGAGCGTAAACGTATATCTGAGTTTTTGGCCATCACATCAAAATCCTTCAGGTCCACCACGCCCTTATCCACAAAGAAGTGTCCCGAACAATTCTGCACCATAAAACCACAATGCTCAACAGCCGACAGGTTGCGTATATATCCACCCACAACGCCACTGTCGAAATAGAAATTATCCACAAAAGCTGAAATGTGGTTAATATGCATATCGCCATAATCGATACCATAGCTCGGCTCGCGATGCGACTTACGTTCAATTACCAACGACACATTATCCAAACGAACATCCTCAACCTGCAAAGTGAATGGATTCTTCTCAGGCTTCTTTTCGTTACGAAGATTATCAACCACCTCCTTGATATTCATCACACCCGAGGGGCTTTCCCGCAAAGAAAGTTTCACATTCGACAACACTCCGTTGCGCAATTTCAAACCCGACTTATCGGGAATACGCGTAAAGAAAACCTTCACACTACCCGCATACAACAATGTATCATGTTGATAATCTTCAACATAGAAATCATCGAAACGCAAGCTACCAAGTGCACCTAAACGCACCCTACCCATTTCAACGCGAGTACCCAACTTATTGGAAATGAAACTCGTAGCCTTGTCCACTACGTAGTTCTGCACCGAAGGCAATGAGATAACCAAAGTCAGCACAATAGGACAAAATATCAGAAACAATAATGCAACTGATAACACCTTTAACAATATTTTCGTAACTTTGCGCATGCAACTAAGGTTATTAATCTTACAAAAGTAACTATTTTTCTATTAAAATAGAAAAAAAACATACAAAAAAACACATTTATGAGCATCACAATACTTGGCATAGAGTCATCATGCGACGACACATCGGCAGCTGTCATTCGCAACACCACACTACTATCCAATGTCATAGCTTCACAGGCTGTGCACATTAAATATGGCGGTGTAATACCCGAATTAGCCTCTCGCGCCCACCAACAGAACATCATCCCCGTGGTTGATACGGCTCTCAAGGAGGCGGGCATAACACCCGACAAACTCGATGCCATTGCCTTTACTCGAGGTCCCGGTTTATTGGGCTCACTTTTAGTGGGTACATCATTCGCCAAAGGACTCTCAATCGCAAACAACATTCCAATGGTCGAGGTAAACCATTTGCAGGGTCATATATTATCGCATTTTATCGATATTCCTGACCGCGAGATGCCCCACCCCTCATTTCCATTTTTATGTTTGCTTGTAAGCGGTGGACATACTCAAATTGTAAAGGTTTCATCGCCTCTTGACATGGAAATTATAGGTTCAACGATTGATGATGCAGCAGGTGAAGCATTCGATAAATGTGCTAAGGTTATGGGGCTACCATATCCTGGAGGACCTGTTATCGATCGTTTAGCAAAAGAAGGTGATGCTGAAGCATTTACATTTGCCAAGCCTCACGTTAAGGGCGAGTTTGACTTCTCATTTTCAGGTCTCAAAACATCATTCCTCTACACCCTTCGTGACCATGTAAAGGAGGACCCCGATTTTGTAGAGAAACACAAAGCCGACCTCTGCGCGTCGTTGCAAAAAACCATTATCGACATACTGCTTTCACAGCTGATTAAAGCTACCAAAAAGACCAACATCAAAGACGTGGCCATAGCAGGTGGAGTATCTGCAAATTCAGGCCTTAGAGAAGCCGTTGCCGAAGCCGGCAGACGACGTGGATGGCGCACATTTATACCCGAGTTAAAATTCACTACCGACAATGCTGCAATGATTGCCATCTCGGGATATTACCGCTATCAGCAAGGGTTGTTATCAAGCTACGACATAGCCCCCGTAGCCCGTCTTGAAGATATACTATAAAGAGCTATACATCAACTAATTGTATCCAACACAAACAACAACGAGCCCACAGAAGTTTACACAACTTTTGTGGGCTCGTCACACAATCCATAAACAAAGCTCCTACTCACAACACAACCTCAATCATATTATTTTCGGAGCAAACAAACAACTTATTAAACACATTTTAACTAATTCATGAATCTATCTACTTACAAACTCTAATCATCGTAACGATTAAAAATTCCATCACTATCAAAGTGCAGGCCCAAACCTATATTCAGTTCCACATCATAGCCTCTCTCGCGGTCAATCGAAACTATAACTGCATCGGGATAATTCTCTGCCACATAATCCACAATGGTCGCTGGCACAATCGACTCAGGAACTCCCTTTTTATAATTCTCCACCTCTTTCCACTTACCGCTTTTGAGTATGTCGAGGCGCGTTCCATCGTTCAACGAAATTTCAAAATCATAAGCTTTGCGTCCGCTATAATCTTTGACAACCTTCAAAATCTCGGCACCAGGAAAATGTGTCTGGACAAAAGTTTTAACTCCCTGTGGTAGCTTCTCAGCCAAAATCACCTCATCATTTTTCTCACAACTAATTGCAGTAAACATCACAACCGCTACAGCCAACATCGATAATAACTTTTTCATATCTCTAAATCTTTTAAATTGTTAATATTAGTTTTTTTTCTTGATGCAAAACTATGCACCGATATTGAAATGAATTTGAAATTTTCTGCCACAACACATTTTTCTTTCTTTTTTCTCATGTAATCACCCCACACTGCCACACAAAACCCTATTTCGCCACACATTATTCGATTTTTACAACATTTTATTTCCAATTTAGGATATTTATATATATTTGCGCTATCAAATAACTGAGATTCAAAAATCATGCAGGCATAATATTTTGCCTGCCCAACTAAAATATAATACAATGAAAGAGCTAAAAATCGGAAACCTTCTGGCCAAAGTACCCATTGTGCAGGGAGGTATGGGCGTAGGCATCTCGCTTTCGGGACTCGCCTCGGCTGTTGCCAATGCAGGCGGTGTGGGTGTAATCTCATCTGCAGGCTTGGGTCTTATTTATAATCATCTATCAAAGAATCTTAGCGAAGCATCAATTCTCGGCTTGAAGGAGGAGCTTCGTAAGGTACGCGAGAAGACACGCGGCATTGTGGGTGTAAACATCATGGTCGCACTCACCAATTTTGCCGATTTGGTAAAGACCGCTATCGCCGAGAAGGCCGATATTATCTTTGCGGGCGCAGGTCTTCCTCTCAATCTTCCATCGTTCCTCTCAAGCGACTCAACCACTAAACTCGCCCCAATCGTATCGTCGGCACGTGCACTGAAAGTCATCTGCCGCCGCTGGATTGGTGAGTATGGCTACGTGCCCGATGCAGTGGTTGTGGAGGGCCCAAAGGCGGGTGGTCACCTCGGCTACTCGCACGAGCAGATTGATGACGAAAACTTCTCGCTGGAGAAAATTGTTCCCGAAGTGGTAGCTGCGGCACGTGAGCTGGAGCAACAGCACGGCAAACATATCCCCGTTATTGCTGGTGGCGGCATATACACAGGCGAGGATATTTACAATATTATGGCATTGGGTGCCGACGCAGTGCAGATGGGTACGCGCTTCGTCGTTACCGAGGAGTGTGACGCTGACATTAAGTTCAAGCAGGCGTATATCAATGCCACCAAGGAAGATGTAACAATCATCCAGAGCCCTGTAGGTATGCCAGGACGCGCTATCCGCAACGGCTTCCTCGATGCGGTGAAGGATGGACTTAAGAAGCCGAAGAATTGCGCCTTTAACTGCATCAAGACGTGCGATGTAGTGAACTCTCCTTACTGCATTATGTTGGCTCTATTCAACGCCTTCAAGGGCAAGATGGAGAACGGCTACGCCTTCGCTGGCTCAAATGCCTGGCGCTGCGACAAGATACTGAAAGTCGGCGAGTTATTCGACGAACTTATTACAGGATATCGAGCAAAAGCTATCAGCTTAGAATAGCAATTTAACGAGGCTGCCAACAAATGTTAGCAGCCTCGTTTATATATAAGCTATATCAGCACCACTAATTCATAGATCACAAAACAGATTATCTTCCACACAATCATTCAACGCACTAATCTCCCATATGTTATGAGAATTTAACCTTAACTATTTTGCTCGGTATATACGAATTTTCTCGCTCCACTATGCCCGTAACCACATCGGCTGCATCGTGCCAGCGGTTGGAACGGAAATCGCGACGGTAGGTCATCAGGTGAGAATACAACTCCGGCCAACGCGCTGCCCAATCCTGCGGGAAGCGCATCATCTGCAACACCGTAGCCGAATTTGACAATATGCGAGCCTCCTTATTCGCCCCCTGATGAAACCACTCCACACGCACACGTGACACCAGCTTCTGCACCGCACGCGCAAAGCCTCGACCTCCATTGTTACTCTCAATAGCCGCCGAGCGCACATCGTTGCGCTGCAACATATCAGCCACCAACCCCTCGGTAACCTCCATAGGCTCACGCGAATAGACAACATCCACGACATATATCACACCATCGCTATCCACAGCGTAACTTATCGAACACAGATAGTCATCGCCCATATCGGCTGTATCGGTATAGTTGGCTCGGCGCACAATATCTCGCGGCAGCACATCGTAAGTAGCAAAGCCAGCCCCATAGAGTAGGCCTCCCTGCAACGATGGCCGCCCCTGATACATACATTCAAACCTTACAGGGTCGAGCCTGCGCTTGGCCTCCAGCAACTCACGACTCTGGCGTTCCTCCCACAGCGCCTCTCCCACCCTGCGTGGGTCCACCTCGCAGGGCTCGCCACTCTTCAACGCCTCCAGATTTATACTCAACCAATCATCGCGCCCCACCCTATCAAGGTCAGACCACTGCTTCAAATCGACACATCGCTCACGCGAACGCAACACTCCTATCAAATCCTCCTCGTGCCAACGCGTAAAGACTATCAACTCTCGCGACTCGTTATGCATGCGTGTACGCACCACCGAGGTGTACCACTCCCAGCAATTCTCCCTGATATGGGGCGAGTTAGCCTCCATGGCGTCTTTATACAAGTCATCGAGTATAAAACAATCAACCCTATTACCCGTAAGCGACCCTTCACGCCCCACCGATAGCAACCCTCCGTCATGACCTACAATCTCAACCTCATCGGCCGTACGCAGATACTGAGGCGGTTTTCCGCCACTCTTGATGCGCGAATCGGGAAACAACTCACCATACTCCTTCGATTCGATGATACGTTGCACACGACGATTGAACTTATTGGCAAGCGATGCCGAGTACGAGGCTATGGCAATGCGCGCATCGGGATTCAATCCCAACATATATGCCGGCAGCAGCGTACTCGCACCCACACTCTTGCCATGCTGCGGAGGCATTGACACCATAAGTTTGCGGATGCGACCCGTAGCGAAATACTCCAACAAGCGATAATAGTTTTCATGAAACGGCTGCACCTCCAGGAAAGGATATACACTCTGCGCAAACTCCGCAAACGAAGGTGGTAATTTCAACACCCCGTCTTCTTGAGACTCCTCAATCAAAATAGGTTGCACCGAGTTTAGCCACTGATCAAAATCTGAAATCCCCTTCTTCTCTCCCATAATTACAACAAAGATTTAATATAGCCCCTTAATTCGTTAAACGACAAATCATTCAGCACCTCATCGCCATCGATAAAAGTGTGAAATTCCCACCATACAGGAATCATATCCTCCACAGCACACGCCGTAGCCCACGAATCGGGTTTCTTTTGTCGATAGATTACAGCCGAGAGTATCATCTCGCACAACACCCCTTCAAATTCAAATTCAAACTTCCCAGAATAATAACCTTTTTCGCCCACCTGCTCCACAAGATGCTCTGCAAGCTGATGATAAAGTTTAGATGAAATTGTGTACATAATTGATTTTTAGCTTAATTTATTTGTTAATTAAATTTAATTGCTTAACTTTGCACTACAAAGATATATTCAGTTATTGAATTTTACTACCATAAAGTACAAATTTTTAATATAAAATTTATTGATAGAAATACTATGGGTGACAGAGTTAAACTTATACGAAAAGAGCTAAAACTCACGCAAGAGCAATTAGCTCAGCGACTTGGCATCGGCAAAGCCGCACTCTCAATGATCGAAACAGGCAAGTGCGGATTATCAACTCGCAACAAAAATATATTAGTTCAAGATTTGAACGTTAATCCCGATTGGTTGGACACAGGCAAAGGCAATATGTTCAATGCAGAGCCCGACTATACCGCCTTCAAGTTGCGCTCTGACTCATCGCTACCAATGCAGAGCGTACCTCTATACTCGATTGAGGGTACAGCAGGACTTGTACCTCTCTTCACCGATCAAGAGGCAAACAAGCCTATTAATTACATACACATACCCAACCTGCCAAAATGCGATGGTGCAATATATATCGTAGGCGACTCGATGTATCCCCTGCTAAAGAGTGGCGACATTGTGCTGTACAAACAATTACAGGATGTCAATAATATCTTTTGGGGCGACATGTATCTGCTGTCTATTGATCTCGATGGCGAGGAGTACATCACCGTAAAGTATATCCAGAAATCTGACCGCGAGGGATATGTGAAATTGGTAAGCCAGAACCCACACCACGCCGACAAGGATATTGAGATTAGCCGCATCAGAGCTATTGCTATCGTCAAGGCGAGCATCAGAATGAACTCTATTCGCTAAAACGATGGCTCACATATATCATATATTGGCGATAATAACATCGGCAATCTGGGGCACTACGTTTATCAGCTCGAAGCTACTGCTGCAAGAGGGTCTGTCGCCCGCAGCAATAATGATACTGCGCTTTGTGCTGGCGTATGTGCTGATGTTGCCATTCGTCAAGGGCAAGTGGTTCTGCAAGAGCCTGAAGGATGAGCTACTGATGGTATTACTCGGTATATCGGGCGGCTCACTATACTTTCTTTTAGAAAACACTGCACTGGTATATACACAGGCATCGAATGTGGCGATTATCATTGCCGCCACGCCGCTACTCACTATGCTGACAGTTAATCTGCTTGACAGAGGCAAGGGGGCAAGCAAGAAGTTATATGGCTACTCGCTAATGTCGCTGGCAGGCGTGGCACTGGTTATTCTCAACGGGAATTTTGTACTGAAGCTCAACCCCATAGGCGACCTACTAACATTTGGTGCGGTGGTTACATGGGTGATTTACAGCATAATAATCGCTAAGGTAC
>JAGBTO010000090.1 GCA_017631285.1 Alistipes sp. | reverse complement strand
TTCATTTGAAGGCGCAAATTCTCGAGTATCTATCTCTGAGGATGGCGACAACTTTAAATTGGCTTGGTCAGCCAATGATGAATTGGCTATCTTTACAAGAACTACAAAGTGTAAATATGTTTACAATGCAGCCGATGATGTCTTTACAAAGGCTGCAAACAATGTAGGTCCATCGCTTACAACGAATTACTACGCTGTGTATCCATATACTGGAGCTGCGCAGTCAATAACTGATGATGGTGTGCTTTCTTTGGATATGCCCGCAAGGCAGCAGTATGCCGAGAAATCGTTTGGCACGTTTGCAAATACTATGGTTGCAGCTTGTCCTAAACCAGCAGAAGCATCGACTGAGCCTGTTGAGCTTTCGTTTAAGAATGTGTGCGGTTACTTGCGATTGTATCTCTATGGCGATGATGTGACTATTAAAAGTATAGAACTGCGCGGAAACAACGATGAGGTTATATCAGGTAATGCAAATGTTAAGATTTCTACCGACGCAGCCCCTGAGTTTACATGGGTGTCAACAGCCGGTCATTCTATTGTCTTGAATTGCGATGAGGGTGTTAAACTTGGTTCTTCAGCTGAGCAGGCAACCGAGTTTTGGTTTGTAGTGCCTCCAACAGTATTCGAAAAAGGTTATAAGATTAGAATTGTAGATGTCGATGGTCGCGTGATGCAGCAGTCGTTGGATACTGAGTTTGAAATCACACGTAATACGATTGAGAGTATGTCGGCATTGGCTGTGGAGTTTCCTGAGGTTGATGAAAATGTACTTCTTGATATCCAATTTAACGAAGATGGTACAGCTACCGATAATGGTAAATATTACTTCGATGTTTTGACTCGTCCAGGTGCAGGTTTGACTGTTGTTGACGATGAGGATTATCCTTATGGAAAGGTGGCTAAGTTTACTAACTGCGATGGCCTCAAGAATAAGCAGCTGACCGATAGCTTCTATATTATCGATTATACTACAGCTGATGATTTCAAGAGCAGACTAACAGATGATGATGGCTTTACTATGGAGATGGTTGTTAAGCATGGAATTCAGTCTCGTGCAGATCAGCATCCATGGCAGAACCCTGCAACATCAAATACATTCGGATTCTTCTTGAAGGGTACCGATAATGGAACTAATGCAGGTTGGATAGCTGCACGATATTCTCCTACTGAAACTAACTCTTCTCCATTTAATGATGCTGGAAATATGAGATTTGCTCCATATTTGAACCAGTATTATCATTACACCTATGTTTACGACAAGGTAAATAGCAAGATGTTAATGTATTGTGATGGAGAGTTAATCAATCAGGTAAATATTGCTTCTCCTATTTCATCTGGTAAGTACTTTGCGATTGGTGGCTACCCATTGGCGTTAACCATGATTGAGCATTCGTTCACAGGCAGTGTTGCTATGGTACGTATATATGCATCTGCAGTTACAGCCGAGCAGGCCAAAGCAAATTATAAAGCGTTGAATATTCCTTCAAAGGCTCCTGCTGTGGGTCAGCCTCTGTTCGATGCGAAGTTCAATGCTGACGGTA
Organism: Alistipes sp.; assembly: GCA_017631285.1. Lineage (GTDB taxonomy): Bacteria > Bacteroidota > Bacteroidia > Bacteroidales > Rikenellaceae > Alistipes. Next base: position 13,620 of record JAGBTO010000090.1, on the reverse strand, counting down.
CAGCTGAGAATGTTGGTACTGCAAATCTTACAATCGAGACAGTCGCAAATGCTGATGTGCTTACAACCGTAGAGCGTGGCGGTCAGTATGTTGCCAACTTCCGCCGAGCTGTTAAGGATAATGAAAATACTTCAAATGGATTCTATTATGTAGATTATAGCCAGAATACAGACTTTATCAATAAGTTGCAGGATGGCTACACAATGGAGGTCGTATGTAAGGTAAAGAACTATCCTGGTGATTATTGGTCAAAGGTTATAGGAAGCACTACATCGGGTATTCATCACACTAGAGTTGATCAGAACAAGGCTACTTGGGGTGTATATGGTAACCTCGCAGAGAATGATTGGACCACAGGTAATGGCTACAGACATCCAAATAACTATTTGTGGGGTTCTGATGCAGTTGTACTCGATAAATACTACCATCTATTGCTTGTGTGGGATGCCGAGAGTAATGTATTTACTATGTATGAGAATGGTAAGTATAACCATAGTTCATATACTTCTAATAGGGCTGCCCATGTGGGTTCTAGATTGGCTATTGGTGGTCAACCATATACTAATAAAACTGTTTGTCATCCATTTGTGGGCGAGGTGGCCGTAGCTCGAATTTATGATGAGAAGATGACTCATCAGCAGGCTATTGAGCGTTACGAGGAGCTGAAACCGGTTATGGAAGCTTTGAAGTAACCATCGCTAGGTAGATTATTAGGGGCGAAAATCTCGATAGGGATTTTCGCCCTAATTTATTTGATGTTAAGCACAGGCGTTGTGAAGAAACCATAGATTGTACCCCAGACTGAGATAGTAGAAGTAGCTATCGAAAAGGGCTTCGTGGGGAGTAAGCATGAAACGCCCCAGGAATGGATGATAACACCACGGTAGAGGCAGACTGTTTGTAAGTAATGGTAAAGGGGCATTTTAAAGATGCTCTTTTTTTGTTGATTAATAGGGTGAGATTTGGGCTAAATGTTGATTGATAACGATTTTTTAACCTTTGTGGCGGGTGTTTTGTCTTTGAATTCGAGAAAAATAGCTTACCTTTGCACCGCAATTTTAGAAGATAAATAGTATTATGAGAAAATTTAATCAGGACTCTACATCGGCTTTGTCGCGTTTTTCGCGTGATAAGCGTCAGCGTACATCTTCAGCCGAGCGTGTAGAGCGCAGTCCCCGCCCTATGCGTGATGCCAATAGCGAGGGACGCGCGGCGAGAGGCCCTCGTCGTGAGGATGCAAAGCGTGCATCGTACAATCCTAATTTTTCATCTGATAACCGCTTGCGTGGCGAGGAGCGTCGTGAGAACACACGTTTCGATAAGCCAATGCGTTCGGAGAGCCGTTTCGAGAAACCTTCTCGTGGTGAGAACCGTTTCGAGAAGCCACAGAAGGGTGGCTTTGGTAAGAAGTTTGGCTCGGAGGTCGGTAACCGTTCGGAGCGTAGCTTCGGCGATAAGGGCAAGCGTACATTTACTCCTCGAGACGAGCGCCCACAGGGTGAGCGTTCATTCCAGCGTCGTGACGAGCGTCCACGCTCATATCCAAAGTATGCTGCAAAGCAGTTGGGTGAGGTGCGTCTGAATCGTTTCTTGGCACAATCAGGTCTTTGTTCACGTCGTGAGGCTGATGATTTTATCCAGGCAGGCTTGGTTACTGTAAATGGTCAGATTGTTACAGAACTCGGTACGAAGGTGCGTTCAACCGATGAGGTGAAGTTTAACGATGAGAAGGTGCAGGGCGAGAAGAAGGTATATTTGGTACTTAATAAGCCAAAGGGATATGTAACATCGTTGGAGGATCCACATGCCGACAAGACCGTTATGGAGCTTGTAAAGGGTGCTTGCTCGGAGCGTATCTATCCCGTAGGTCGTTTGGATAAGAACTCTCTTGGTCTATTGCTCTTTACAAATGACGGTGATGTTACACGTCAGCTTACCCACCCATCACTTGAGAAGAAGAAGATTTATCAGGTGACACTCGATAAGGCTCTCACACGTGCCGATATGGAGCAGCTCACTGAGGGTATCACTCTTGACGATGGTGAGATTTTTGCCGACGAAGTAGCATACGTAAGCGAGAACAAGAAGGAGGTAGGCATTGAGATTCACTCTGGTCGCAATCGTATCGTACGTCGTATGTTCGAGGCGTTGGGATATGCTGTGCAGAAGCTCGATAGAGTATATTATGCAGGTATCACCAAGAAGAACCTCAAGCGTGGTCAGTGGCGTTTCCTCACTCGTGAGGAGGTTGATCGTTTGAAGAGTGGCCGTTACGAGTAGTGGAATTGGTTTGTGTGATTGAGTATTGCACACATATTATAAATAAAGGCTCCTTTGAAGGGAGCCTTTGTTGTTGATGAATTTTGAATTTAGCGCTAATTTGTCGCTTTATACCATGACGTCTGTTTGTAGAAACTTGTATATACTTCGGCAGGCGCCGATGTGCTCAATCCTGAATATGATTTGATTGAGTATTCGCCTCTCACTCCATACGCAGAATAATATTTATCAAGCGTATATTTTTTTATTACTGTGCGGTTAAGTTGGTCGATAAAGGCCTTCTTTACGTTTGTATCGTCGCATACTTTATCGACATAGTCGCCCAGGTCGAAGAATACATGACGTCGTTGTCCTTCGTAGAATTGAAGGGTGGAGATATCATATTCGCGTTTAAAACCTTGATTTACGCTCTTCATCGCATTTGCCAATCCCTCCAACTCGGCGCAGTTAATAATCGAAATAGAGCCCGAGTAGCCGTAGTTTTTGCGATAAAATGTGTTGAATGCCTGACATACTCCGTCAAGGTCATAGCCCGTGCCATTATGCTTTAGCATATAGGGCAATACTGTATTATAAGGGAATCCGTCGCCCATAATCTCGCATACTGAACCAACGATATATTTTGCGCTATTGCGCAAGTCGTAAGCCGATTCAACGTTTGCCATAAAGCATGCATCGAATAGTATATACTCAAACTTTGTGCCTGTTTTTGCGATTGCTTGTGCAAGCGTCGGAATTTCAAAAGCATTTTGAGGATTTTTCTCCTCGCCTATAAAACGTGTTTTTATATCACCTGTCTGTTGCCAGAAATTATCTTCGTGATATGAGCCTTGCAATCCGGCTGAGGCTGTGCCATCAGGTGTTGCCCCCATAGGTATCCAACCCAAGCCATGAGAACCTATGATGAGCGAGTATCTTTCGGCTGGCGCATGGTGCATAATCTGCTTGAGATAGAAGCCTAACTTATCGGCATCCATTTGCTCGGGTAGGTCATATGTGTCAATCTTTTTCTCCTCGCACGACCCATTGTTATATACAAGTTCAATAATCTCAGCACTATTCTTCTCACCCTGCTGGAAAAAGAGCATAACACGGCTATCTCCCATTATATTTTGGCGTATAGCATCTTTTAATGCTGAAATGTTGCGATAGTAGTAGAATGTTAAGTCGGTACCCGCAAAATAAAAAATAAGAGTCTGCGGATTTTGTGAAATATCATCCTCGGTTTCACATGAAACAAAACCGAGAGATGATACTATGCATATGTTAATAATTAATAATTTTAGTAGGCGTCTCATCTTTTATTTATACTCTTTTACTCCAAGGTTGTTGAACTGCCAAGTGCGCTTCTTCTTGAATGTTACATCATCGGGTTTATTGCGATATATACGGCTGTAATCGAAATAGAAACCCTTTATTTTGCCATCAGGGACACGGCGAGGTTCAACTAATGGTATATACTCGCATGTGCGACTTACGATTTGTGCCTCGAGATGCTCCAAATCCATCGAAGCCATTAGGTCGAGGGCATGCGAGAACATGATGATATGCATTGGGTATTTTTCGCCACGTCCGTCACCCGAAGATTTAATTGTCTCTAAAACACCATTTAGGTGGCGGAAGCAGGCCTCTTCTTTAACCTTGTCGCCTCGGTTGCCGTATGCAAATACGAGCATATTTAGCACCGTGGGGTTGAATGGGTCGATGAGCATAGCTCGGTTACATGTCTCGATGATATGCTCCAAATCATCCTTTACTGGGCGTTGCATGTCAATGGTTGCCATTGTAGCGTACAACTCATCAAGAGCTTCATTCGTAGCAAAAGGACGATAATTCTCGTTATATACATAGCCATAATAAAGGTAGTGGTACTCCTCCTCATTAAGTTGCTCTAAAGCATTATAGCGCATTATTAGGTTTGTGTAGAAATATGGCGATGAACGGTCTATAATTTTACGAAGTATATCTTCCTCATCAGGCACCTTCGCCATGGCAAGCATGGGTAATAGTAGGGTAGTAAGAAGTATGAGATATAATCTTTTCATAGTACGATTTTTTATAAAAACGTATATCTTAGCACAGTTCGTATTCGAGGATTAATTTTTCCATTTTTTTCATCAGTAGTTCAGTTGCAGGAACAAGCGGAAGTCGTAGGTTGTTGTCAATGTGTCCCATGCAAGCAAGGGCCGCTTTTACACCTACGGGATTGCCTTGTTCAAAGAGTGCACACACCGCTTCGTGTAGTGGGGCGTATGCCTCGTCGGCACGATCGAACAAGCCCTGCGATGCAAGATATATGACGTGTGAAAAACATTTTGGAAATGCATTCACAGCAACCGATATTACGCCGTCACCTCCCTTGCGCATCACATCTACCGTCATGCCATCGTCGCCCGAAAGTACCAGAAAGTCCTTAGGGCAGTTTTTGATGATTTGCTCAATCTGGTCGATTTTGCCTGAGGCCTCTTTTACGGCAATAATATTGTCGAAATCGCGGGCCAAGCGACATGTGGTGTCGGCAGACATATTTACACCTGTGCGACCAGGTACGTTGTAAAGAATAATAGGTAGAGGTGATGCTTTTGCAATAGCCTCGAAATGACGATACAGACCCTCTTGTGAAGGCTTGTTGTAGTATGGTGTTACGCTAAGTATGGCGGTTATTCCTTCGGTATCCATCGTCTTTAGCTCTTCGATTAACGATTGAGTGTTGTTACCACCTTTGCCTACAACAATGGGAACTCTGCCTGCAACTTGCTTTTTAATAAATTCAATAACATCTTTTTTCTCTTGAGAGCTGAGTGTAGGTGTTTCGGCTGTGGTGCCGAGTGCGACTATGTAATTTGTGCCACCGTCGATAACGTAATCAATCATGTGGGCTAAACTCTCCCAGTCAATTGACATGTCGGCTTTGAACGGTGTTATCATGGCGGCTCCACAGCCGCTGAGTATGTGCCTTTTCATATCTTTATATTATCTATTTAATCATTTTAAAATAAACTACCTTGTATTGGTTGTTGGGGTTTTGTCGTATCTGTATGCTCTTCCGAAATATTTACCTCTTTGCTGTTTGTAATCATCGCCAGGAACTCCTGCTCTGAAATGATTTTTACACCCAATTTTTGAGCCTTCTGCAATTTCGAAGGTCCTATCTTGGCTCCAGCCAATAGGAAGGATGTGTTGGCTGATACGGCTGCTAAATTTTTACCTCCATGAATTTCGATAAGAGCCTTTAATTCATCGCGTGAATACTGCTCGAATGTGCCTGAAATAACAATACTCTTGCCTTCTAAAATATTTGATGCAGCTTCTCGCTTTATTGCGTGTAGCTGTAATCCGGCGCTTTGGAGTCGTTGTATGATTATGCGATTCTGCTCATCCGCAAAGTAGTCCATTATCGAGTCTGCTATTTTTTCTCCAACCTCTTCTGCTTCAAGCAACTCCTCGCGTGAGGCTGTCATTATAGCCTCTAAAGAGGTGAAGTGTGCGGCTAAATATTTAGCAGTTGTTTCGCCTACGAAACGTATGCCTAACGCAAATAGAACCCTATGGAATGGAACATCACGAGAGGATGCAATGCTTTGTATGATGTTTCTAGCTGACTTTTCACCTAAACGTGGCAGCGAGGCCAGTTGTTCGGCTTTAAGGTTATATAAATCAGCAACGTTGTTTATTAAATTATTTTCAAACAATAGCTCAATAGTCTCCTCTCCCAATGATTCAATATTCATAGCCTTGCGGCGTATGAAATGAATGATGCGACCAATTATTTGTGGGCGGCAGTGACTTTGGTTTGGGCAGTAGTGCTTCGCCTCGCCTTCGTATCGTGTCAATTCTGCACCACACTCGGGACAATGGGAAATGTATTGTAGTGGCTCACTCGAGGGGTTACGCTCGCTAATATCCACGCCTGTAATCTTTGGAATTATCTCGCCACCCTTTTCTACATACACCATGTCGCCCTCTCGTAAATCCAAGGCGGCAATCTGGTCGGCATTGTGCAGAGTGGCACGTTTAACAGTGGTGCCTGCTAATAAAACGGGTTCGAGGTTAGCAACAGGGGTGATTGCACCTGTACGACCCACCTGATATGATACTTTGAGGAGCTTTGTAAGAGCTTGCTCGGCTTTAAATTTATATGCTACGGCCCATTTGGGAGCTTTTGAAGTTGTTCCCAATGCAATACGGTCGGTGTAGCGATTTACTTTGATTACTATACCGTCAGTAGGAAAGTCGAGTGAATGACGTGCTTCGTCCCAATATTTTATGAATTCTTCAATCTGGCTAAAGTCATTGCACACTGCCGTGTGCTTCGATACTTTAAATCCCCATCTGCGTGCAGCGTTCAGACTCTCACTATGTGATGAAAAGCCGAGATTTTTGCCAGCTAACTGATAAAGGGTGCAATCCAAACCTCGTTTTGCTACAACTTGTGATTGTTGTTGCTTAAGTGTACCTGCCGCAGCATTGCGTGGATTAGCGAATAGTTGTTCGCCTTGCTGCTCGCGTTCGATATTGAGTTTGTCGAATGAAGCATAAGGCATAAATATCTCGCCACGAATTTCAAAATATTCGGGATAATCCTCGCCTTGCAGAGTTAGAGGCACGCTACGTATGGTACGAACATTTTCGGTAACATCATCGCCAACTTCTCCATCGCCACGAGTTACGGCACGCTGTAACTCTCCATTTGTGTAGCTTAGCGATATTGCTGTGCCGTCGAATTTTAGTTCGCATACATATTCTGGATTGGAAATCTCCTGCTCAACTTTTAAAATCCACTCTTTTAACTCCTCCAATGAATATGTGTTAGATAGCGAAAGCATAGGGAATGAGTGCTTCACAGAGCGAAACGAGTTGGTTAAATCACTACCAACACGCATCGTGGGGGAGTTGGGACTTTGAAATTCAGGATGAAGTGCTTCGAGGTCTTGAAGTTCTCGAAGCATCTTGTCGTATTCAAAATCCGATATGTCAGGTGCATTTTCCACATAGTATTTATGGTTATGCATGTTTAATTCCTGACGTAATTTGTTAATAGTCTGCTCTATGGTCATACCATGCTTAATTTAAAACGTAAAGGTACATATTTTGTTTATAATAATGGCATGAAATAAAAAAAATGCAAAAAAAATATTATTATTTGTTGCGGAAATAAATTTTGTTTATACTTGCAGAAAATTTCGGATATATGACTGAAAAAATTGTTAAAAAAAGATTGGTAACTGCATTTAATAACCTCACGGCTGAACAGCAGGAGGCGATTAAGACTCTCTATCCTCGTGGATTTAGCGAGGTGATGACTCGCATTGATAAGCCAAATGGCGATTTCTTTTATGTTATCCCTTATGAGACCGATGAGGTGTCGTATTTGGTGAAGATTGATGTGAAGATTGATGATGGCACAGAGGAAGAGATTGTAGATGATTTCTATGATGACGAGATTAAGGGCGCTGATGAAATCGCTGACGAAGATATGGGCGATGATGATATGTAATCGCTATAGTTACCACTACACCCCAAACTCTATCCTATTTTAGGGTAGAGTTTTATTTTTGTACTTTATATAAAACTCCAAATAATAAAGGGACGCAACAGTAAAATTGCGCCCCTTTTATTATTTGAAAGTTCTGGCTGATTACCAGTTCAAAATCTTCTTGAAGTCGTAAGCCTCAGGATTTGCTACATAAGCCTTAGCAGCCTCGTAGTCCTCCTCAGTTACGTAGTGAAGAAGGTTGTTGATAACCTGCTGAATCTTGTCAGACTCGATATTTACCAAACGTGGTGGAATCTTGCCTGTTGTAGGATCCTGCAAATCCTTCAAGTAGAGAGGTGATACGAAACCATCCTGTGAGATGTAAACCATGCAACCTGTCTTACCTTCAGAGAAGAGCTTGTAAACGCCCATACCGAGCTCAGAACAGTAAACCAAATCGTAAGCAATAGGAGTCTGGCAACGAACCTCGTAGCCAATCTCTACTGGACGAGACTTAACCTTCAAGCCAAGCTCCTTAAGCTTGTTCTCCAACAACTCGTTAAAGATGTTAGCCTTTGAAACCTTACCAAGCTCTGGGTGACCATGATCGTCGTATGTGAAGTGGATACCTGAGTTGCGAATCTCCTCATCAGAGAGTGAGTGGAATACACCCTCAGAAATCATTGCAACACCATAGTCAAGACCCATAATCTTACGCTTGATGATTGAAGAAACTACCAAATTAACAATCTTCTCAACTGTAATCTCAGTCTTGTTGAACATCTCAGGGATAACAATCATTGGGTAGTGGCATGCTGAGCCGATACCAAATGCCAAGTGACCAGCTGAGCGACCCATAGCAGCAACTACAAACCAGTTAGCAGATGTGCGAGCATCATTATATACAGCACGACCGATAACTGTACCACCCTCCTTAGCAGACTGGTAACCAAATGTAGGAGTACCTGCTGGCAATGGGAGGTCGTTATCAATAGTCTTTGGAACATGGATATTTGCAATAGGGTAGTTCTTTGCCTCCAAGAACTTAGCGATGCGGTTAGCTGTTGAAGCTGTGTCATCACCACCAACAGTTACGAGCAACTTAACGTTGTTCTCCTGGAAGAATGTAAGGTTGAAGTTCTCCTCAAAATCCTTATCTGTTGGCTTGAAACGGCTCATAGTAAGATAAGAACCGCCCTGGTTGAAGATAAAGTCAGCCTTCACGAAATCCAAATCCTCATAACGTGGAGTTGGGTTGAAAAGACCTGAATAACCATAGTGCAAGCCGATTACACGATAACCTTTTGCAAGGAAAGTCTTGGCAACAGAACCAACTACAGTGTTCATACCTGGAGCTGGACCACCACCAGTGAGAATAGCAATAGCCTCTTTCATAGTGTTTTATTTATTTAATGAGTTAATGTTCTTAAAACTCTGCAAAGTTAATAAAAATTGCGTTATGCAGCTAATTTATTTTACAAATTTTGATGTATTCAAATATGTTGCAGACTTGGCAACACCGTCCCACATACGAGCGAAATTCTCCTCGCGGGTTGAGTTTTTGTCGTATGGCATCTCTTGCTCTACAACGTAATCTTTGAATCCATTTTTGTAGAACTCAGTGAAGATAGCTTCGAAATCAATCTTGCCGCTGTCACCGATTACAAGGTCATCCTTGATGTGGAGCATCTGGATGCGCTCAGGATACTTCTTTAGATATGCAACAGGGTCTTTGCCGGCGCGTGATGTCCAATAAACGTCCATTTGGAAGAATACCAATTCTGGGTCGGTGTTCTCAATCATATACTCCCACATTATTTTATCCTCCATTACGTTGTACTCGTGAGAGTGGTTGTGGTAACCAAGTTTGATTCCGTACTCCTTGCCAATCTTTCCAACCTCGTTGAAGTAATCACACACGGCCTTCAGCTCCTGAAGGTTGCTGCCTAAGTTAAAACCTGGGATCACACAATATTTTGCACCCATAGTCTTCAAACCTGCAAATACATTGTGCCATTTTTGCATAGCCTCTGGGTCGTTCATGCCAATCGATGTGTGAGTTGAGATAATCTCAAGACCTTTTTCATCGCACAAAGCCTTAAATTCCTCAGCAGACATGCCGAAACAAGTAGGACTTCCCAAAGTTTCTACTACGTTGTAGCCTGCGTCAGCAACTTTCTGCAATGATGCAGCTACATCGCTCATGTCTTGATGAACAGAGTATAGCTGCAAGCCAATTTTCTTCTCGGTAGAGCAACCAATCAACATTGTGGTAGCCAAAAGTGTGGCAATCAAAGTGAAAAATTTATTCATTTGATAAAAGTTTTAGGTGTTAAACATTTTACATCATACAAATATATGTAAAATATATGCAATTACAAATTCTTGTAGCAGTTATTGCATATTCAACGTGTGGTGGCGAAAAGAAAAAGCACCCTGTTATGGGTGCTTGATCAGGTTGTAAAGAATTTTTAGGGCAAACGATCTAGCAACTTCATATCCGTTGCGTGCTGCAAATGCTACGTCGTAGATTGTGTCGAGTTTTTCGTTTATGTAATCCACGACTGGACGAGTCCATACAATGTATATCATCCAAGCTATTAGGATAAATACACCTGCCAAGCAAAGGGTGGCCAGTGAGGCTGACCCGATGAGTTCTGTAAGCCATATCGCAAGTGATGTCATCAATAATATGACTACCACCATAATGACGACTGCGAAACTAAGTAGTGGCAGTAACATCTGCTTGTGTGAAAGTTTGTCGTTTGCCATCGCAGACGGATTTACTGTTTGTCGTTACAGTGACAACGAATCTTCTCTGCCTCCTGATCTACGTAGTCTCTAATTTTGCTACGTAATTCTGCTCCTGATTGTGGGGTTGTGAGCATTGCTGCAACTGAGCCTACCAAAACGCCTCCAAAAAATGAGATGAGGCTACAAATACCTGTGTTTTTCATAATATTATTAGTATTAATTCAATAGTTACATTTGCAAATTACGAGCCACAATATTATTTTTGTTGTAGTGATTTGTAATAAAAATATAACAGTAGCATTTACCGGACATCGTGATTATGATAGATGTGCGGATGAACGTATATACGCTTCTATCGTGCAATTGTATTCTCAAGGGTATAGGTGTTTTCTTACGGGTATGGCGTGGGGATTCGATCTTGCTGCAGCTGAGCAGGTTGTTAGATTGCGAGAGTTATATCACGATGTTGAGTTGATAGTTGTTGAACCTTACGCTAGTTTTCGAGGGTTGTTTCATGGGGCTGATGCTCGACGATATGATGCTATTGTTGCTGCGGCTACACAAAGGGTGGTCGTAGGAGATAATGTTGGTCGTAGGAGTTATTTTTTGCGTAATGAATATCTTGTTCAACATTCATCTTATTTGGTGGCTTGGTGGAATGGCGAAAAGGGTGGAGGTACTGCATACACGGTTAAGCGGGCTCTGCGTGATGGGCTTCCAGTTGATAATATTTATCGTAGCGAATATGATCTGTTTTCCGAATTGTAAATGCATAATGGGGTATTATGAAAAAGTTTGTAATAATATTTTTAGTGCTAATCATATCCTTTGCCTGTAGAGGTCGTCGAGTGGATGGGGTAGATGTCGGAACGACTACTGTAAAGCACCCAGCAACTTTTACGCCTGCTCCTATCCCGTCAATGATTCCCGATGAGCAGAAGGCAGAGTATATGCGAGAACACTATTGGGATACCTTTGATTTTGCTGATACAATGCTAATTCAGCGAATGGATTCTTCTCGAATGCTGACAGCCTTTGCTGTGTATGCGGTTGGATATGTACCCGATTCGCTGGCGTATAAATATATGCCACTTTTGATGCAGAGAGCATCGGTGTCAAAAAGTATGTATAACTATTTTTTGTGGCTTGCAGAGAAGGTGCTGCATGATCCTAATTCGCATTTGCGAAATGATGAAAAGTATATCCCTGTGTTGGAGAGCGTCGTAAATAGTAAATGGCTGGATGAGTATGAACGTATGCCCTATGAGTATGATTTGGAGATTGCTTGTCAAAATCGTATTGGGCGTACGGCAAACGATTTCACCTTCACGCTTGCATCAGGCCGTACCGATCGCTTGCATATGATTAGGGCCGACTATACACTTATATTTATAAGTAACCCAGGTTGCCCTATGTGTCGAGATATTAAGGAGCAGATTATTATGTCGCCTATATTGCAGGAACTTATCAAAAACAAAAAACTAAAAGTACTTGTGCTTTATCCCGATGCCGATTTTGAGGCATGGCGTGAACATCTGTCGGATTACCCTTCGTCGTGGATTAATGCCTATGATGCTGAGCAACGTATAGACAAAGAGCGACTCTATGATTTGAAAGCTATACCGTCGTTATATTTGTTAGACAATCAAAAACGTGTTATGGCTAAGGATTGCACCGATGTGGCATATATAGAAGGGTTGTTAAGTAATAGTAATAAGTAAAATTTATTGTATTATAAAAAAGAGTAATAAAAAATCTATTGCGGAATTGAAAATCGCTTATATCTTTGCATCAGGAAAACAGAAATAAACTAAATATTAACAAACTTAAAATTTTATAATTATGGCAAAGAAATTTCGTTGTACAGTATGCGGTTATATTCACGAGGGTGATTCAGCTCCAGAGAAGTGTCCACTTTGCAAGGTTCCTGCAGAGAAGTTTGTAGAGGTAGAGGAGAAGTCAGAGGGTCTTGAGTTCGTTACAGAGCATAAGCTCGGCGACGGCAAGGGTGCAAGCGAGGAACTTTGGAAGGGCTTACATGAGCACTTTATGGGTGAGTGCACCGAGGTTGGTATGTACTTGGCTATGAGCCGTCAGGCTGACCGCGAGGGTTACCCAGAGGTTGCTGATGCTTTCAAGCGTTATGCTTGGGAGGAGGCAGAGCACGCAGCAAAACTTGCAGAGTTAATCGGTGAAGTTGTATGGGATACAGAGACTAACCTTTATAAGCGTATGAACGCCGAGGAGGGTGCTTGCGAGGATAAGTTCCGCTTGGCTGTGATGGCTAAGAAAGAGAACCACGACGCTATCCACGATTCAATTCACGAGATGGCAAAGGATGAGGCTCGTCATGGTGCTGGTTTTCAGGGTCTTTACAACCGCTTCTTCAAGAAGTAGTAGAACTGAAATATAGAGAAAAACCGATGGCAAACGCCATCGGTTTTTTGTTTGTTCTTGGCTCAGCAATTTACTTAAGGCGTAAGAAAAGAGCTGCTCACATTGGTGAACAGCCCTATGAAAATACATTTATCGTAAACTATCGTACGATAGTCTCCTCACGGTCTGGACCTACAGAGATAATCTTGATAGGGCAACCAGTCTCGCGCTCGATGAATTCAACGTACTCCTTGAACTCAACAGGGAAGTCCTCATACTTGCGCACCTTGCAGATGTCGCACTTCCAACCCTTGAACTCTGTATATACAGGCTCGAGGTCGTCAGTAAGCTCATATGGGAAGTGTTTAACCTCCTCGCCGTTAATCTTATATGATGTAGCCACCTTAATGGTGTCAAAGTCGTTCATTACGTCAGACTTCATCATGATGAGCTGTGTAACGCCATCAACCATTACTGCGTACTTCAGCGCCACTAAGTCCAACCAACCGCAACGACGTGGGCGACCTGTCACAGCACCAAACTCGTGACCTATGCGACCAAGCTCCTTGCCTGTCTCGTCGAAGAGCTCTGTAGGGAATGGACCACTACCTACGCGTGTACAGTAAGCCTTGAAGATACCATACACATCACCAATCTTTGTAGGAGCAACACCCAAGCCTGTGCATACACCTGCACAAACAGTATTAGATGATGTTACGAATGGGTATGTACCG
>JAGBTO010000089.1 GCA_017631285.1 Alistipes sp. | reverse complement strand
TTCACTACCTTTGCAAACGAAATCCAAATCAATACCGTTCATTATGCAACCTGTTCGTCTCGTTACATACCTGCTTCTCAGCCTATTCTTGTTTTCCTGCGACTACTGCACTCGCTACCAAGAAGCACATGCTACTATCGCCATTGCAGATAGCTTAGACCAAAACGAACACACCCTCTACGACGACACCGCAGCACTTCAGCAAACTATCCGCACACTCGATAATCCCTTCGGTCGTCTCTTCGCGCACAACCAACTCGGCAAAGCCCACTACTACATGGGGCGCCACCTCAGTCTTAATGACCAGATCACCCAAGCCGCAGAGCATTATATCGCTGCCGACCGCGCGCAGATAGACGACCCTATCTATCGCGGGCGTATCAATTCCTGCATGGCGCATATCAGCAAGCAAAACGAGAGCGATAGCCTCGCCCTCATCTTTTTCGTTCGTGCCAACGAGGCGTTCAAAGCCAGCGGTAAGGACTGGTATTATGCACATACCTTGCTGGATGTCAGCGAGTTTCATACCTACCTCCACCACTACGCTCAGGCAGACAGCGTGCTCCGTATCGCACAATCCTACCAATTAGACAACTACTACCTCGCACGCTACAACGAGACCAAAGGCCTCTATTTCTACGAGCAGCTCCAATACGATTCTGCCCTCTACTATTTCCACCAAGCCTTAAGCCTTTGGGAATATGAAGAGGACAAGTTCTACACTTATAAGAAACTCATGCAAGTCTATCTCGACATGGATGACCAAGCAGCGGCTTTGCCTTACGCACAAATCATTGTCGAGCAATCCGCCGACCCCAACGATCTGGTCAATGCCTATTACTGCCTCATGCAAGATGCCAAGGCGCGCGGAGATATAAATAAACTGAGCGCGTATGCGCACGCGCGCCAAGATGCCAACGAACTCTTGATGCAGAGTGTAGGCAACTACAACGGCGCACAAACCTTGTTAGAGGAACATCTAGCCAACCCTTATCCCTACCGCTGGGCATGGATCACGCTCCTATGCCTAATCGTAGCTTGCCTGCTGCTGGTTATCGCTATCGTGCTGCATCGCCGATATGCTGCCCGCCGTTTGCAAGTGGCTCATCATCAGATAGAAGACTTATCTATCAGCGCCCAACTCTCCGACATCCGTGCTACCTACCCACGCCCACGCAAACAATGGAATGACTACAACGAGTTGAAGAAAGACTTAGAACCACAGCTCCACGACTGGCTATCTCAACTAGAGATCTGCCAACTCTCTAACCGTGAGAATGTCTTCTGCACCTATATACTCCTTTATCCCAACGCCTCGCTGGAGGATTTGGCTGATTGGATGCACTACTCCGCCACAGGTGTCAGCACTTTCAAACGCCGCATCGCGCAGAAGATAGGAATCCCCACCCGAGAGCTTTATCAATTCCTATACGAGATGCTACAAAGCGAAAAATAAAAACTGTACATTTTTAATATAAACAATAGATAATCAATATAATATATTTTTACTAGCAGTACAAACCCCCAAACCTATTGCATCGTTTCAAGAAAAGCAGTACCTTTGCAGCAGAAAATCCTATCTCTCCGCTGTCAATTACGGTACATATACGATAGATATACGTTAGATACACGTTAGATATACGATAGATAACTATAGGAACACCATAAGAAACCAAATGTATAACCTATAAATAATAGCGATATGAAAACAATCAACTCCCTCCGCAGCAAACTCCTTGTTCTCACCCTCGCCCTCATGGCAGGTGTGTCTTCCTTCGCGTATGATGAAATGCCCGATTTTCAGGTGGATGGATTATACTATAACTTTTTAGAGGGGGATAATGTGGAAGTCACTCATCCGTATAGACCTGAGATGCCAACAGAAGGTACATCTACTACGGCAACACAAGATTTATATGATGACTATGCTGAGCTCACGGAACTAACTATACCCTCTACGATTTCATATGAAGGCAAAGTGTATAATGTAATACGCATTGGGTATGCTGCATTTGATCAGTGTAATCTTACCTATGTTGATATTCCAAGTAGTATAAAAACTATTGGAGTGGGAGCATTCTCTAATTGCAGTTCTCTAACGTCTATCACACTGAAAGAAGGATTAGAACATATTGAAGGTAATGCTTTTGCTGATTGTAGATTACTTGAAACCATTACCTTCCCCAATAGCTTGAAAACAGTCGGATCGTATGCCTTTTCTTTTACAGCATGGTATAATAATCAGCCCAATGGAGGTGTGTATGCAGGTAATGTTTTCTATAAATACAAGGGGGACATACCTGAAAATACATCATTCGTTATCAAAGAAGGAACGGTCAGTATTAGTCCCGATGCCTTTATTAAGGAAAATCGTCGTATTGATTATGGACTTGTTGCTGTTGCTATTCCTAATAGTGTAGAGATTATTGGTGAATATGCTTTTTCTCAATGTAGGGCATTGCGCTCTGTAAATATCCCCAGCCGAGTAACAACAATTGAGAGTTATGCCTTTAGTTATTGTAAGTCGCTCACTTCAGTAACTAGCGAAATAGTAGAGCCTCTTTCGTTACCAAGTGATGTATTCTTCAAAGCTTCTGTTGCTAATGCAACCCTCTACGTCCCTGCCGAGTCTGTTGAAGCATATAAAAACGCAGACCAATGGAAAGACTTTGGTCAAGTATTACCGATTGCAGAAAATCCCGAAGACCTCTTCCCAACGCTTTGGGGCTTGCAGCGAACAGGTTGTACAAAGACGATAGGAGAAGATGAAGAGGGGACTGTTTGGGGATCGCGTTCATATCTAATGCAAGAAATAGAAACCGCCACTATTGATGGAAAGCAATATCTATTGTTTGGTATAGACAATAACTATGATAAATTATATCTCAAATTATGGCTACGCGAAGAAAACAACAAAATATTGCTTTATAGTACAGCACAAAAGAAAGA
>JAGBTO010000088.1 GCA_017631285.1 Alistipes sp. | reverse complement strand
ACTTCAAGCTTTGGCAGAGCAGAGCCGTATTGTGCGTTTGCCATTGAACCAGGTAGGCTCACTCAACAAGATTAACAAGGCTTTTGCCCGTTTCGAGCAGCAGCACGAGCGTACTCCATCGCCTGAGGAGTTGGCTACTGAGTTGGCATTGCCAAAGGAGAAGGTGTCGGACACATTGCGTGTTGCAGGTCGTCACATCTCGGTAGATGCTCCATTTGCCGATGGCGAGGACAACAGTTTGCTCGACGTATTGGTAAACACCGACTCACCTAATGCCGACCGCGGCTTGATTAACGAGTCGTTAGCCACCGAAGTAGATCGCGCATTGGAGACTTTGACCGAGCGTGAGCGCGACATCATCAAGTACTTCTTCGGCATCGGCTGTTCAGAAATGACATTGGAGGAGATAGGCGAGAAGTTCGACCTTACACGTGAGCGCGTACGTCAGATTAAGGAGAAGGCTATCCGCCGCCTGCGCCAGTCATCACGCAGCAAGCTCCTGAAATCATATTTGGGATAGGATTATGTAACTATGATAAAAAATGTGGCGACCGAAAAGTCGCCACATTTTTTATACATGATACTCCATGATATAATCATCCATCACAAAGCCGCAACCAATATCCGCCACAGCCTCCTCGGCTATCTTAAAGCCTTTGTGTAGGTAAACCTCGCAAGCGTGTGTATTATTGCGATTTACAGTAAGATATATCGTATCGAGCTGCTGCTCACGACACAACTCAGCCATAAACTCCAAGCCCATTGAGAATATTCCCCTGCCGCGATGCTCCTTCTGAATATAGAACTTACTCAGGAACAACCTTTCACCTTGAGGCTGCACGCCAAAATAGGCCAATATCTCACCATCCTCCTCCACGAGGAAGTAGCGATAACCGTGCACCAACTGTCCCATCACCGCCTCGTAGCTCTGGAACATCTCAATCATATACTCGACCTGCTCGGGCGTACAAAAGGTTACATTTGCCTCGCGCCATACCACCTCGGCAACCTTTGTCATACGGCGAATATCCGCTTCGCCACACACTTCACGAATCTTCATACTACCAATTTATTGGGGTTTTACCTACACTTTGCAAATAAGCATTTGCCTGCGAGAAATGCTTGCACCCAAAAAATCCCCGATAGACTGATAGGGGAGAGGGGTGCACACTCTTGAGAATAAGATTGCGATTTGAATCGGCAATCTGTCCCTTCTTTTGGGCATAGTTACCCCATAGCATATAAACCACACCCTCCTTCTTTTGGGCTATGGCTCGCACCACAGCATCGGTAAACTGTTCCCAGCCGCGTCCTGCATGTGACGCAGCATTGTGAGCCCTAACCGTAAGCACTGCATTAAGCAGCAGTACACCTTGCTCTGCCCAACGATCGAGATTACCAGACGAAGGTATTTGCACACCCACATCATCACTCACCTCCTTAAATATATTCTGCAACGAAGGAGGAAACTGCACACCATCATCTACCGAGAAACACAAACCATTAGCTTGTCCTACACCATGATAGGGGTCCTGACCAATAATCACCACCTTAAGTGAGTCGAGTGGGCATTTATCAAATGCTCTAAATATGTTTTTCCCAGCCGGATAGACAGTAGTCGATGCGTATTCATGCTTGACAAAATTCACCAACTCGGCGAAATACGGTTTCTGAAACTCATCCTGCAAGAGCTCTTTCCAGTCGGAAGCAATTTTTACATCCATAACATTTTTTAATAAAATCTTTTTGTAAAAATAGGAAAAAAATATAATTTTGGAGCAATAAATCTTCAAAAAATATGAGAAAGCTATTTCTATTGATGGTGCTCGCTTGCATAGCAGTGCAGCCATCTAAAGCAAAAACACCGAAACAACCCAAAGTTAATAACATCATCTATATGATTGGCGATGGCATGGGCCTTACTCATGTTTCAATGCTTGAGCTTGAAAATAAGTATGCACCAACATCGTTTGACCGTGCGGATAATATTGCCCTTACCCGCACCTACTCGGCAAACAATCGCGTAACCGACTCGGCTGCATCGGGCACGGCACTTGCCACAGGCTACAAGACCAACAACGGCTGGCTCGGCATGACTCCCGATGGCACACCCGTAGAGTCAATCATCGCCAAGGCCGAGAAGAAGAACTACGCTACAGGTTTGGTGGCAACTTACGCTATCCAGCACGCAACCCCTGCGGCTTTCTATGCTCATGTTAATAATCGCGGTGACTATGCAAATATCACCAAGCAGTTCATGGATAGCAATATAGACCTTGCGTTGGGCGGTGGTTACAAGCACTTTGACGATGTATTCAAGGCTCAAGGCAAAAACTATATCGAGGAACTTACTAACAAGGGCTATAAGGTTTGTAAAACGTGGGATGAGATTTCAAAGCAGACCTCTGGTCAGCTCTTTGGCTTGATGCACGGCGACAATATGCCAGCTATCGAGAAGCGTCAGCCAGGCTTCCTTGCCGACGCTACCGCAAAGGCATTGGAAATTCTGACCAACAACGTAAAGAATGAGAAGCGCAAAGGCTTTGTGCTGATGGTTGAGGGTTCACAGATTGACGGTCGCAGCCATAGCCGAGATGTGAGTGGTATCCTCGCCGAGATGCGTGACTTCGACAAGGCTATCAAAGTTGCTATGGACTATGCCGACAACCACCCAGGCACATTGGTAGTTATTGTAGCCGACCACGAGACCGGCGGTCTATCTATTCCAAGCAACAAGACCGACTTCACCCTTCCTGAGAGTGGCATTGGCTACAACTTCGGTACAGGTAGTCACACTGCGGCTTTGATTCCTGTATATCTCTACGGCGCAGGTGCCGAGCAAGTGAACGGCATTATGGAGAACACCGAACTATCATGGAAGCTCCAGCAGCTCCTTGGCGTAGGCGAGAAATAACAGAAGCCTTATAAAAAAAACAAATGGGTTGCCCCGCACGGAGCAACCCATTACTATTTTATTGTGTCGGGGAATGGTGTATATTTTCCTTAAAAGTTATCAACAATCAGCCGTATGTCCGAAATAATTATATAACTTTGTGTAAAATACAAAGCTATGGCTACTGAATATATCACCATAACCCGCAAAATCGAGGTTTATCTCCATCGTCACGGCGACAGTGACGAGGCAAAGCAACGCTATCAGCAGGAGTGGCAAATCTGGCACGATATAAACGACAACCTTTATAAGGCTGCCAATCGTATTGTATCTCATTGCTTTTTCAACGACGCTTACGAATTTCGTTTGCGTCTTCACTCTCCACGTTTTGCCGAGATTGAAAAGGCTTTGAAGCACTCCAAGAAAAATAAATTGTCGGATGATGAGGTTAAGGCTTTGAAAGCTGAGCGACAGGAGTTGTATAAGTCGTTCAAACAACAACGCCTTGCATTTTTGCGTGGTGGTGCCACCGAGGGTGCCAACCCCGAGCAGAATTCCACTTATAAGGTCATAAGTGATGAATTTGGCGATATTATCCCATCTGATATTTTGACTTGTCTTAACCAAAATATCGCATCAGTCTATAAGGCTTATAGCAAAGAGGTGCAGTTTGGTGACAGAACTATTCCTAATTACAAAAAGGGAATACCTGCTCCTTTCTCAATCAAAGCAGGTGGAGCACTACTGCTTAAAAAACGAGAAGATGGCTCTATCTATGTCCGTATGCCCAAAGGTCTGGAATGGGATTTGGTGTTTGGTAGAGATAGAAGCAATAACCGCGAAATTGTTGAGCGAATATTGAGCGGACAATATGATGCGGGCAACTCCTCAATTCAGCAAGCCAAAAATGGCAAATGTTTCCTTTTGTTGATTGTTAAAATTCCAAAAAGTAATATTGCGCTGAATAAAGATAGGGTGGTTGGTGTTGATTTGGGTATCAATATTCCTCTTTATGTCGCTCTCAACGACAATGAATATGGCGGAATGGGTATTGGTTCACGAGAGCAATTCCTTAAGATGCGTATGCGAATGTCGGCACAGAAGCGTGAGCTACAACGCAACCTTCGCCACTCAACCAATGGCGGTCACGGGCGTAAGCAGAAGTTACAGGCTCTTGAACGACTGGAGGGTAAGGAGCGTAATTGGGTACATCTGCAAAACCATATCTTCAGCAAGAGTGTGATTGAGTTTGCACAAAAGCACAATGCGGGAGTTATTCAAATGGAACGCCTTAAGGGTTATGGCAAGGATGCCAATGGCGAGGTGCGTGAGGAAGCTAAATTCCTTACGCGCTATTGGTCTTACTTTAAGTTGCAGACTATGATTGAATACAAAGCCAATGCTGCGGGTATTGAGATTAGATACATTGACCCTTATCACACAAGCCAGACTTGTAGTTTCTGCGGTCACTATGAGAAGGGGCAGCGTATCAGCCAATCAACCTTTATCTGCCAAAACCCTGAATGTAAGCAGGGTAAGGGCAAGCAGAAATCGGATGGTACATTCGAGGGCATCAATGCAGACTGGAATGCAGCGCGAAATATTGCATTGAGTGAGCAATATGTTGATAAAAAGAAAAAATAGATTATCTTTGCAGTAAATATAGAGTGTGCATCACGCATACGTCATTGCGAGGAGGACTTTAGTCCGACGTGGCAATCTCCTTTGGGATGACTCATATTTACTATAAAATAAGATCTTTGAAATATATTTGAATTTCCAATATTTATCTCCCTTTTGTGGGAACGGGCTCGTTGGAGAGCCTTGGTTTGAGGTGTAGAATTAAAATTTTGGAGCAATTTTGATTGTTTCATTCTCTACGCACTCAAAAAATTCACTTAATTTTTATGATATAGAGTTGGAATTCATCCAATTCCAATTTATAGGTTGTAACAGCCTTGATTTTTAAGTGGATATCCAACTTTCCTATAACTAATGCGTAAGAGTTAAAGGTTGTAACAGCCTTGATCTTTAAGTGGATATCCAACATCTCTAACATATTCTACACTTAAATCTTTGTTGTAACTGCCTTGATTTTTAAGTGGATATCCAACTTATATATGGCATCTTTGACAAAAGAAAGTTGTAACTGCCTTGATTTTTAAGTATAAATTTTTTGTATGAAATTCAGTATATTTCCATAAAAAATACCGTAGTCCATTGCTGAACTACGGTATTTTTGTATATATTCCTTTCACTATTTCTCTGCGAAGTGCTTGTAGAAATAAGGGATGGTGCGGACACCCTTGTCGAACTGCTCCAAGCCGTAGCTCTCGTTTGGCGAGTGGATAGCATCCTCGCTCAAGCCGAAGCCAATCAGCAACGACTTAATGCCCAGAATACGCTCAAAACCGCTGATGATTGGAATAGAGCCTCCCGAATAGAATGGCAATGGCTTCTTGCCGAATGTATCAACGATAGCCTGCTCCGCAGCCTTGTATGCCGCCATATCGGTTGGCGAAACATAAGGCGCACCGCCGTGCAGGAACTTCACATCCACCTTCACCGACTTTGGCGCAATAGCACGGAAGTGGTTCTCAAACAACACAGCAATCTTCTCGAAGTCCTGATTTGGCACCAGACGCATAGAGATCTTCGCCGACGCCTTCGATGGGATAACGGTCTTTGTGCCCTCCTCGATATAGCCGCCCCAGATGCCGTTCACGTCGAGTGATGGACGCACACCTGTACGCTCGATAGTGGTGTAGCCAGCCTCGCCCTCCACATCGTCAATATCCAACGCCTTCTTGTACTCCTCCAGGCAGAATGGAGCCTCGTTGAACGCCTTGCGCTCCTCCTCCGACAGCTCACGCACATCGTCATAGAAACCGGGGATTGTAACCTTGCCGTTCTCATCCACCAACGACGCCACCAGGCGAGTCAATACATTGGCAGGGTTTGCCACCGCGCCACCGAACAGACCAGAGTGGAGATCCTTGTTTGGACCCGTAACCTCCACCTCCATATAGGTAAGACCACGCAGACCGCAGGTGATTGATGGGGTATCCATCGAAATCATCGAAGTATCCGACACAAGAATGATATCCGCCTTCAGCAGCTCCTTGTTATCCTCGCAGAACTTGTAGAGGCTTGGAGAGCCAATCTCCTCCTCGCCCTCAAGCATAAACTTCACATTGCAAGGCAGTGAGTCAGTCTCGCACATAGCCTCAAATGCCTTGGCGTGCATAAAGAGCTGACCCTTGTCATCGTCAGCGCCACGACCCCAGATGCGACCATCCTTAATCTCTGGCTCAAATGGGTTTGTCTTCCACAGGTTGCGTGGATCAACAGGCATCACATCGTATTGGT
>JAGBTO010000087.1 GCA_017631285.1 Alistipes sp. | reverse complement strand
TGCGGTAAGAGGTGATTTTGCTGTGGCTGAACGTCATCAAGGTATGCTTGATGACACTACACATAAAGAGATTTATAAATTATTAACCGATTATATATGGCAAACTTCAAAGAAGATATAGCACTTTGCAAAGCTTTCATTTCGGATGTCGATGGCGTGATGACAGATGGTGGAATTATGCCCATTGATGGAGGTAAGGATTTCTTGCGTCAGTATAACGCCAAGGATGGTTATGCAATAGCCTATGCAGTGCGCCGAGGATATAAAGTATGTGTGATATCGGGTGGCTATGGAGAACTTCTGGAGTCACGTCTGCAACGCTTGGGGGTGACAAAAGCGTATCTGGGCTGCATGAATAAAATCGAAGCTATGGAGGAGTTCTTTAGCGAGTATAAACTTGACTCGGCGACAACTATCTACATGGGTGATGATATTCCCGATTTGGAGTGTATGGCAAGAGTGGGTATTCCTGTGTGTCCTGCCGATGCGTGTGCCGAGGTGCAGGAAGCGGCTCGTTATGTGTCAGAGTTCAAGGGCGGTAGAGGTGCCGTTCGTGATATTATCGAACAGACTCTTCGTGCCCAGGATGAGTGGGCTAAGGATTGTATGGGTGTTATTGGAGTAGCTTCAAGATAGAGTATGGAGGATAAATCACGTCAGCAGCGGGTGTTTGACTTTTTTGAACAATATCAGATTGAGTACACAACGTATTCGCACCCCGAAGCTCCTACAATCGAAATTGCCAAGCAGTATTGGCATGACGACGGATCGAAACATTGCAAGAATCTGTTTTTCCGTAACCATAAGGGTAATCGCCACTATTTGGTATGCTTTGACTGTGAGCAGTCGATGGCTATCCATGATTTGGAACAGAAGTTACGTCAGGGAAAACTGTCGTTTGCATCAGAGCAGCGCATGGAACGATATTTAGGTTTGCGACCAGGCTCTGTGTCGCCATTTGGATTGATTAATGACGAGGAAAATCATGTGCATCTGTTTTTGGATAAGAATCTGTTGAATTATCCTTCGCTCTCGTTCCACCCCAATGATAATACTGCTACGGTAGTTATTTCTCAGCAGATGTTTGCTCGTTACCTCGAGATGGTGGGAAATAGTTATGAATATATAGAATTATACTAAACATAAATTATAGATGAAACGCCTTTTCCTTATAGACGCTTACGCACTAGTGTTTAAATATTATTACGCATTTATGGGCCGTCCCATGCGTAATCGTTACGGCATGAATACCTCTATTTTGTTTGGCTTTGTTAAGTTTTTGCGAGATATCCAAAAGCGAGAGAAACCAGACTTGTTAGGCGTTGCTATGGATCCCAAAGGTGGTTCGTTCCGTTGTCAACTATTTCCTGAATATAAGGCAAATCGTCCTGCTACACCTGAAGATATCATCGCTTCGGTGCCATATTTATGTCGTCTGCTTAAGGCTATGCGCATCCCTGTATTTGAGATTGAGGGCTACGAGGCAGATGATGTTATCGGTACTCTCGCAGTGAAAGGCGAGCAAGCAGGGTATGAGGTCTTTATGGTTACGCCCGATAAGGACTATGGACAGCTGGTAGGCCCTCACCGCCACCTCTACAAGCAGAAGGGCGATGGCGTAGAGATTGTGCGAAGCGAAGATATATGTGCAAAATATGGCATCAATGATCCTATACTGGTGCGAGATGTGTTGGCTATATGGGGCGATGCGTCGGATAATATACCTGGTGTCCCTGGTATAGGCGAGAAGGGAGCCTGCAAATTGGTAGGCGAGTGGGGCGATGTTGAAAATATTCTTGCGAATGTTGATAAAATCAAAGGTAAACAGGGCGAAAAAATAGCTTCATGGGGTGATAACTTGCTGTTGTCTAAGCGTCTAACAACAATATGTACCGAGGTGCCTGTGGAGTTTAATGCCGCAGATTTGGAGATATGCGAGCCTAATCTGGATGAATTACGCGCACTTTATCAGGAACTTGATTTCACATCTTTCCTGCGAGATTTGCATAATTTAGCACCAGAGCCTGAAAGTGATGCACCACGACAGGAGCCGCAACGTCAACTTACTGAGATGGCTCAAGCAAAATCGGCAGAAAGAAAACGCCAGTCGCTCATGGGACAAGGCGATTTGTTCGCAACACTTATGTCCGACCCTACACCTCAGGTGCAAACTACCGATGAGGTGGTAGAGCAACAACCTGAAGCATTGGCGACAATAGACTCCACGCCTCATGCCTATCACCTTGTGACCGAGTTGGCGCAGTTGCAAGAACTCGTAGCGAAGCTCAGCAACGAAAAAGAGATATGCTTCGATACCGAGACAACGGGATTTGATATGTTCTGCGATCGTATCGTAGGAATGTCGTTTGCTGTGCAACCGCACGAAGCGTGGTATGTGTCATTTACACCGCAAAATAGTAAATCATTCGCTGAGGCGGTGCGTCCTCTATTCGAGAATGAGGCAATAGTGAAGGTGGCGCAGAATATGAAGTTTGATATTATGGTTCTACGCCAGTTGGGAATAGAGGTCAAGGGACGTAAGATTGACACAATGATTCTACACTACTTGCTCGATGCCGAGGCACGTCATAATA
Organism: Alistipes sp.; assembly: GCA_017631285.1. Taxonomy (GTDB): domain Bacteria; phylum Bacteroidota; class Bacteroidia; order Bacteroidales; family Rikenellaceae; genus Alistipes. The sequence continues at coordinate 17,565 of JAGBTO010000087.1, read as the reverse complement.
TGAACTATCTTGCCGAACGATACCTACGATATACACCTATTGCCATCGAAACACTCATAGGTAAGGGTACTCGCCAGCTCACAATGGAACAGGTGAATATCGAGGCAGTAAAGGAGTATGCAGCCGAGGATGCCGACATAACCATGCAGCTTAAGCAGGTGTTGTGGAATGAGGTGCAGCAGTTGGGATTGGAAGAGTTGTACGAGAAGGTTGAAGAGCCAATGATTGATGTGTTGGCCGATATGGAACTGGCGGGAGTGAAGATTGATGTCGCGCAACTCGGTGAGTATGCTGTGGAACTTAATGGCGAGTTGGTGCGTTTGGAAAATGAAATACGCCAGCAGGCGTCCGAGCCTACGCTCAATGTAAATTCTGCACGTCAGTTGGGTGAGGTGTTGTTTGCCAAGATGCGCATCACCGACAAACCCAAGATGACAAAGACGCGCCAATTTAGCACCGAGGAGGAGTATTTGCAGACTTTTGCAGGCAAATATCCTATTGTGGATAATATATTGAAGTATCGAGGTGTAAAGAAACTTATTTCGACCTATGTCGAGGCTTTGCCCCAACTTGTAAATTCTGTTACAGGACGTATTCATACTTCGTACAATCAGGCTGTTACGGCAACGGGGCGCTTGTCTTCGACCAATCCAAACTTGCAGAATATACCTGTGCGTGACGATATGGGACGTAGAATACGTCAGGCGTTTATCCCTTCATCTGAGGAGCATATACTGCTTTCGGCTGATTATAGCCAGGTGGAGTTGCGTCTTATGGCGCACTTGAGTGAAGATCCATCGCTTGTAGAGGCGTTCTTGCTGGGTGAGGATATTCACACAGCTACGGCGGCTAAGCTCTACCACAAGAGCCTCGACGAGGTTACATCCGATGAGCGTCGTAAGGCAAAGACTGCAAATTTTGGTATCATATATGGTATCTCGGCATTTGGATTAAGTCAGCGTTTGGATATTCCACGAGGTGAGGCAAAAGCGTTGATCGATGGTTACTTCTCGACATACCCTAAGGTGAAGGAGTATATGGACTCATCAATTGCGGCAGCACGCGATAGAGGATTTGTTGAAACAGCATTTAACCGTCGTCGCTACTTGCACGATATAACATCGCGCAATGCCGTGGCGAGAGGTGTGGCCGAGCGAAATGCCATAAATGCTCCTATACAGGGTAGTGCGGCCGATATTATGAAGTTGGCAATGATTGAGATTCATCGTAGGTTCAGAGCCGAGGGCATACGCTCACGCATGATTCTTCAAGTGCATGATGAGGTCGTAGTTGATACTTTACGTTCGGAACTTGATCGTGTTACAAGGATTGTCAAGGAGTCGATGGAGGGTGTTGCCAAGTTGCGTGTGCCACTTATATCGGATGCAGGTATAGGTGAAAACTGGCTTGAAGCACATTAATAATTAATAGCTGTCACAACTGCAAGTTGGACAGCTATTTTTCTATGAGTAGAGGTTGTTATAAATAAAAAAGGTTGGCATCTGCCAACCTTGGTGCCCAGGACAAGACTCGAACTTGCACGAGCTAATGCTCACTACCCCCTCAAAGTAGCGTGTCTACCAATTTCACCACCTGGGCCTTTTCACTCGTGGCGGATACTCTCCCGCCGAAAAGGTGTGCAAATATAGACACTATTTTGTAAACTGCAAAATTTTTCAGCAAAAATCTTAAAAATATATTATTTTCCTTGCAATGTAATAACTCTACTAAAAAGTATATTGCCAAAAAACTCAATAATAGAGGTCTGGTAAAGTAACACCCTGCAAACTACTGTTTGCAGGGTGTTGTTATTTGGGTAGAGTAATATTCTACATAAATAGCATTAAAATAATCTGTGCCAGCACCACTCTTGCGAACATCGAGAGCGGATAGACCGTGGCATAGGCTATTGAAGCATACTCGCCTGGTATGGTGTCGTTGGCGTAGTTCAGTGCCATGGGATTAGCCATAGCTCCACACAGCATACCGCACGTCGTGCCGAAATCTTGCTTTGCCCAACGCATAGATACGAAGCCCATGAAGAGCACGGGCAGCAGCGTAATCATAAATCCCAAGCCTACCCACATAAGTCCCGTTGTGCTGAATGCCGTAGAGAAGAAGTCTACACCTGCGTTCAATCCCAGGCATGCCAAATAGAGCGATAGTCCAAAGGCTCGCAGCATGAGGTTGGCACTCTGCGTTGTGTAGGTAACAAGGTGGAAACGAGGTCCATATATTCCCATCAGGATACCCAAAATAATAGGCCCTCCTGCCAAGCCGAGCTTCACGGGTAGAGCTATACCGGGAAGAGAAAGAGGTATGGCTCCAAGCACCAAGCCTAAAGCCAGGCCTATGTATATGGCTGTTAGGTTTGGTTCGTTGAGTTCCCCCTCGGCATTGCCCAACACCTTCTCGACCTTCATAACAGCGCGTTCGCCACCGACAACCACCACACAATCACCAACCTGAAGCATTAAGTCGGGTGTGGCAAGAAGAGCCATGCCACTACGGTATATGCGGCTAATGTTTATGCCATAGCTGTTGCGTAGGTGTAGCGAGCCCAGACGCTTACCATTAATTTCGGAACGTGTGATGATAATTCGACGCGACACAAGACTGCTATCAACTTTGTTCCAATCGACGTTGTCGTTGTTCCAGTCGATACTCTCGCGCTTACCAATCATAGCCTCCATAGTCTCGATATCCTTGCGAGAGGTGACAACCATAATTCTATCATCCTTTTGCAAAGTGGTGTCGTTCGAAGGCAAAATTACCTCACCTCCACGCCACAATCGAGAGATTACGAAAGGCACGTGTGCTATCTCTGCTAGTTTGTGCATGTCCTTACCAAACACACCCGGATTTTGCACTTGCAGGGTGGCTATGTAGGTGTTGTTTTCGTGCTTGGAGTGAGGTGTTGCTATGTCATGCTTTCTTACCCATATGCGTTGCATGAACATAATGGCTAAGATTACTCCTACAACACCCAATGGATATGTCACAGCACAACTTAGTGCTGGAATGGTCGTTGGTAGATTCATCTGGGCGAGGGTTTGCTGTGATGCACCTAATGCCGGTGTATTAGTCGTAGCTCCGCACAAAATACCCATCATGTCGGGGAGTGGAATGTTCAGAGCGTAGCTTATGGCAACGGCCATAGCAGTGCCTATTAAAATTACACCCATCGCTATGGTATTAAGTTTCACACCTTCGCTGCGGAAAGCACTCATAAATCCGGGACCTACCTGCAGACCTAATGCGTAGACAAAGAGCGATAAGCCGAAACTCTCGGCAAAAAGCAATACACGCTCGTCAATGGTTATGCCAAAGTGGCCTGCGATGATGCCAATGAAGAATACAAAGGTAACACCCAGCGATACTCCCAATACGCGTATTTTGCCAAATATAAGCCCTATGGCGCATATCAGCGATATGACCACAACAGCTTGCATTGCAGAGTGTGAAAGCAATAGAGATTCAAACATCCTTTAGTCAACAAATTATCTTAAATCCATCTCATCAAGCAGGTATCCAGCTCCGCCGATGCGGTCTATAACGAACAATACGTAGCGAATATCTACAGATATGTTGCGACAAATCGTAGGGTCGAATTCGATGTCGCTCATTGTTGAACGCCATGTACGGTCAAAGTTAATACCAATTAACTCACCCTTACCGTTGATGACAGGTGAACCTGAGTTACCTCCCGATGTGTGGTTTGTGGCAAGGAAACACACGGCTACACTCTCTTTATCGCCAATCTTCGATGCCCAACGACCATAATCCTTGCGGGCATAAATATCGCGCAACGATTGTGGAATGTTGTAGTCGTAGATATTTGGGTCGTCTTTGGCTATGATTCCGTCAATAGAGGTTACAGGGTTGTGATACTCGCCGTCGGCATACTCATAACCAGCCACCTTGCCATATGCCACTCGCAATGTGAAGTTAGCATCGGGGTAGAAGGCACGCTCCTTATCCCACTCGCGCAGGGCGCGCATATAGGGGCGATACCACTGCTCCACATCGGGAATGTTGCTTAGGTTGCGGTAAGCTACCTGTGCAATCTCGCGGCGCATAGGCATCAAGATTGTTGCCAACTCAACCATTGGGTCATTCTCAATTACCGCAGGGTCAAAGTCTGGTGTTAAAATCTTTGTGTTGTCGTAGAGGTAATCAACATATGCCGCAGCACCGCCCTTTGCCTCGATGGCTGCGGTTAATTCTGCTGGAATCTTCTCCTCGGGCATACGTTTTAAGAACTCATCGAGCATTGCGTGTGCAATCTTGCGGTCGATGGCAGCAGAGTAGTTCTTCAGGAATGCACCCTGATTCAACTTTATATTTAACTTCAAATCCTCTGCATTCTTGGCGCGGTTCTTTATGGAAATCATTGAGTTTGCCAATGACAAAGCCTCAATACCACCCAATGACTCGTTGAAGAGCTCACGCACGTAGTATGCCTGCTTTGCCTTGTCGTAAGAGGCACTCATATCTTGAAGCAGAGTCTTGTACTCAGGCTTATTGGCAGCCCACGCAGCAAACTCCTTTTCGTATGCCTTCTTGCTCTCAACGGTCTTCAGTCGGTTCAACCCCATCACTTCGCCCTGCCACTTCTTCCAAGCGTTGGCGATAGAGGCGTGCTTCGAAGCATACTGGATACGCACAGCCACATCCTCAGCCTGCGCTGCTGAGATAATATCAAGTCGCTGCGTACGAAGAGCAATCTTCATTGGGTCTGATACTTCGGCTACATACTCCACAGCGTCAGATGTTACATACTCCTGGGTGTTGCCAGGGAAGCCGTAAATCATCGTGAAGTCACCCTCCTTTACGCCTTTGGTCGATACAGCAAAGTGACGCTTGGGTTGGTAAGGTTTGTTATTCTTCGAATAGTCGGCGGGCTGGTTGTCCTCGCCTGCATATACGCGGAAGATTGAGAAGTCACCTGTGTGGCGAGGCCATATCCAGTTGTCGGTGTCACCACCGAACTTGCCGATTGATGAGGGTGGAGCACCCACCAGGCGCACGTCGCGATAGGTCTGATATACAAACAAGAAGTGTTGGTTGCCGTAGTACATAGGCTCTACGCTGGCACGGAAGCCTTCGCCCGTAGCGGCAGCCTTGGCGATGTCGGCAGCCTTCTCGCCGTTGTTTATGCGGTCGGTTACATCCTCCATCTTCACCAAAAGGCTCACGGTTAGTCCTGGCACCGGTAACTCTTGTTCACGCGAGAGAGCCCAGAAACCGTCGGTGAGGTAGTCGTGATCAACCGATGATAGCTGCTGGATAGAGCCGTAGCCGCAGTGGTGGTTTGTAAGTAGCAGTCCCTCCTTTGATACGAACTCGCCTGTGCAACCTCCTCCAAACTGAACGACAGCATCTTTCATCGAAGCCTCGTTGATAGAGTAGATATCTTTAGCTGAGAGTTTGAACCCCTTGCGTTTCATATCCTTTATGCGCTCGCCAATAAGGCTTGGTAACCACATACCCTCGTCAGCATGGATCGGTGAGAGGAAACACAAGCAGAGCAATAAAAGTGTAAAAATTTTCTTCATAGTATCTTGCTTTTTTTATTTACGAATGATATTCACTTCGCCCCTCTCGCCGAAGGCGATGATTGAGCTTGGCTGGCAAGTAGGCTTGCCCTGGAAACGTGGGTTTACTACAAAATCAACCCCATCAATAATCTCTTTGGCTACATCCTTCAGCCCTTTGAGTGGCGTAGGTTCACCCGAAATATTTGCCGAGGTCGAAACTATCGGCTTGCCGAATTTGCGCAGCAACTGCTGACAGAAGTCGTGGTTTGGCACTCTCACGCCCAACGTGCCCTCTTCGGGGATGAGGTTTGCGGCAACGCCCACAGCACCCTCAAGGATGAGTGTAAGAGGTTTTTCGCTCATCTCCATAACTTCGAATGCAATTCCTGGAGCCTTATTTACATATCTAACAATCATGTCTGCGTCACGACACAGAACAATCATCGAAGTCTTGTTCTGGCTCTGTTTTAGAGAGTAAATCTTCTCTACTGCCTCCTGATTTGTAGCGTCGCAACCAATTCCCCAAACCGTGTCGGTAGGGTATAGTATCAACCCTCCTGCACGTAGCACCTCAAGTGCTGCAAGTATCTCTTTTTCCATACAAATAGCTATTTATTACGACAAATGTAGTGAAAAAATGTGATATGGGGGATTGTTTGATAACTTATTTCTGCTCCCAGGGTTGTTGATTGGTAAATTTTTACTAATTTTGCGGTCAGCAAGAAAAATAATAACAAAAAAATAACTCACTATGGGAAGAGCTTTTGAGTATCGTAAAGCAAGAAAAATGAAGCGCTGGGGTCACATGGCGCGTGTATTTACAAAGATTGGTAAGGAGATTGAGATGGCAGTTAAGGCATCGGGTTCTGATCCATCGTCAAACACTCGTCTTCGTATTCTTATCCAGAATGCTAAGGCAGAGAATATGCCAAAGGAGAACATCGAGCGTGCCATCAAGCGTGCAACAGATAAGGATGCTGCCGATTACAAGGAGATGATCTATGAGGGATATGGCCCTCACGGTGTAGCATTCTTGGTGGAGACTGCTACCGATAATACCAATCGTACTGTAGCCAGCGTTCGTATGTACTTCAACAAGTGTGGTGGTACATTGGGTAACTCTGGTTCAGTGGCGTTTATGTTCGAGCACAAGTGTATCTTCAAATTCAAACCTGCAGAAGGTGTTGATTTCGAGGAGATGGAGCTCGAGATGATCGACCTTGGCGTGGACGAGTTCTTCCACGAGGAGGGCGAGGTGACAGTGAGTGCACCTTACGAGTCATTCGGTGCTATCCAGAAGTGGATTGAGGATATGGGCTACGAACTCGTATCGGGTGAGGGTGTTCGCATCCCTACTGATACCAAGGAGCTTACTGCAGAGCAGCGTGCAGATGTGGAGAAGTTGCAGGAGAAGCTTGAGGAGGATGATGACGTTGTGAACGTTTATCACACCATGGCTGAGTCTGACGAGGAGTAAAAATTGCCTAAAAAGGTAATTTTGGTGTCAGGCTCGCTTTCAAAATCCTCATTTACCTCAAGTAAACTGCGGTTTTCAAGCTACGCCTTTCTAAAAATACCTCTTTTTATACAATTTTAAATATTGCAGTTAAGGCGTAACCTTCGGGTTGCGCTTTTTTTATTTTTGTCTTACAAACTTAAAACTAATAATATGAAGCGAATTTTTCTTTTGGTAGCGGCATTGGTTGCGATGACTGCGTGCAACTCAAACAAGGATGAGTGGCAGCTGGTATGGAGCGATGAGTTCGATGGTGAGCAGATTGATGAGGCTGCCTGGACTCGCGTGCCAACGGGAAAGGATGATTGGGACGATATGATGTCGTTGCGTGAGGATCTTGCCTATGTTGAGAATGGAGAGTTGGTATTGATGGGTAAGGTGAATGACGGCACAGCTCCCGATAATGGCCGCCCATTTGTTACGGCAGGGATTATCAGTAAGGGTAAGAAGGCATTTCAATTGGCTCGCTTTGAGGTTCGTGCGAAGTTCTCGTCTGCAAATGGATTCTGGCCTGCAATCTGGCTCTCGGGACCTTGTCCCGACTACGGTACAGAGGAGTATGCCGAGATTGATATGATGGAACATTTGAACTATGATGATTACATATTCCATACAGTTCATTCAAAGCATGCCGCCATCATACACGATAAACCATTGCGCGGTACGACCGTACCTATCAATCGTGATGATTGGAACATCTATGCTACCGAGGTTTATCAAGATAGCGTATGTTTCTATGTGAACGATGCAAAGACTCTTACCTACCCCCGTGTGGAGGGCTTGGAATATCAGTTCCCATACTCCGAGAAGGAGATGCACATTCGCCTTTCAAATCAACTGGGCGGTGGTTGGGTAGGTCCTGTGAGTCATCCCGAGCAGTTGCCAACGGAGTTGCGCATTGACTATGTGAGAGTGTATCAACGAAACAAGTAATAGACAATAAAGGCTGCAAATTTTCATTTTGCAGCCTTTATTAGTTTTATGGGAGTAAATACTACTTCTTATTCTTAATTACCCACTCGGCTATTTGCACTGCATTGAGTGCTGCACCCTTCTTAATCTGGTCAGCTACGCACCAGAATGTAAGACCATTCTCGCGGCTGATGTCCTTGCGGATGCGACCTACATAAACAGGATCTTTACCTGCGATAAAGAGTGGCATAGGGTAGAGCTTTTCAGCTGGTTCGTCCATCAACACTACGCCCTGGGCATTGGCAAATGCCTCACGAGCCTGCTCAGGTATAATCTCATGCTCAGTTTCCACCCAGATACTCTCCGAGTGAGCGCGCATAACAGGCACGCGTACGCATGTGGCCGAAACCTTAATGTCGGAGTGCATAATCTTTTGTGTTTCGTTATACATCTTCATCTCCTCCTTAGTGTAGTCGTTTTCGGTGAAGACGTCGATATGAGGAATGACGTTGTATGCCAATTGGTAGGCGAACTTGTTTACCGTAGGCTCCTCACCCGCAACCAATTGCTCGTTCTGCTTCTTCAACTCAGCCATAGCCTGAGCTCCGCCACCACTTGCTGACTGGTAGGTGGCCACGTGAACACGCTTGATGTGTGAAACCTTCTCGATGGCATTCAATGCTACAACCATCTGGATGGTGGTGCAGTTGGGATTGGCGATGATATTGCGTGGCGCATTCAGTGCATCCTCAGGATTTACCTCAGGTACTACAAGAGGAACATCTTTATCCATGCGGAATGCCGATGAGTTGTCAATCATCAATGTGCCGTGCTTTGTGATGGTTGGGGCAAACTCCACCGATGTAGAGCCACCAGCCGATGTGAGGGCGATATCAATGTCCTTGAAGTCATCGTTGTGTTGCAAGAGCTTAACCTCAATCTCTTTGCCTCGAAACGTATATTTTGTTCCCGCGCTACGCTCCGAACCGAATAATACCAGTTCGTCGATAGGGAAATCAACTCTCTCATTCAGGATTGTGAGAAACTCCTGACCTACTGCGCCACTTGCGCCTACAATAGCAATTTTCATAAATGTGTATTAACCTAAACTAATCAAAGAATTCGTCTGATGTATTTTGCTGAACGTTTGTTGTATCAGCCTCTAGTTCCTTGGGACAGTCGTAAGGTTTCCAGCCTTCGGGACGTGAGAACTTAGCGTTACGACTCAAGCCTAAGCGTGGGTCGTCGTAAGAACGCTTGAGGAATTCACCTACGATTGGTAGAGCCATGACACTACCCTCACCTGCCGATGTGAGATGTACCGACTGATCCTCACCACCAACCCATGAGCCTGCTACGATAGTAGGTGTCACGCACATGAACCATGCATCGCGGTTCTCGTTCGAAGTACCCGTCTTACCACCGATATCCATATTCTCCATGCCAAACTGCCATGCAAGACGACCTCCTGTACCTGCTGTAATTACGCGCTCAAGCATGGTGAGCATGGTGTAGGCTGTGTGCTTGTTTATGGCATCTTGTGATTGTGGAATAAAGCTCGATATAAGGTTGCCCTGACGGTCTTCAATGCGGGTAACGAAGATAGGGTCGATGTGTACGCCCTCGTTTACAAATGTTGAGTAGGCGCTAACCAACTCGAATACATTCGATTCGAAAGCTCCCAGGCAGAGTGCATAGGCTGGATATATATAGCTCTTGATACCCATATTGTGAAGGAAGTCTGCAACTGTCTCTGGCTGCTTGGCCTGCTTCATGATCCATGCCGAGTAGTTGTTGCGTGAGTTAGCAAGACCCCAATAGAGTGGGTGCTGCACTCCGTCATACTCAACCTTGCCAGCCTCCTTAGGTGACCAAATACCCGCAGGAGTCTCGATGTTAACCTCAACGTTAGGGACATAGGTGCATGGTGTGAGTCCGAGCTGGTCGATAGCGAAGGTGTAGATAAATGGCTTCACCGTAGAGCCAATTTGTCGTTTACCCTGCTTTGCCATGTCGTATTTGAAGTAGCGGAAGTTAGGACCTCCCACATAAGCCTTCACGTGTCCTGAACGAGGATCCATAGCCACCAAAGAGGCACGCATGATGCGTTTGTGGTGGAGGATCGAGTCGCGTGGTGACATCACAGTGTCACGTTCGCCCTTGAATGTGAAGATGCGCATTTGACACTTCTCGTTAAACGATGCGAAAATATCTTTTTCAGTCATGCCTGCCTTTTTCATCTCACGGTAGCGGTCGGAGTTTTTCATTGCGCGTTTGATTATAGCTTCGCGCTCCTCGGGAGTGATATCTTGGAATAGAACTCCTGTCGCCTTTACCTGTCGATCCATGCGAGGTTGTATTACACTCTCCATCTGTTTCTGCATAGCCTCTTCTGCATAACGTTGCATGGTGGGGTTTATGGTAGTGTAGATGCGTAAACCATCGCGATAAATGTTGTATGGAGTGCCGTCAGCCTTCTCATTTTTTAAACACCAGCCATATAGAGGATTCTCGTCGTACTCCTTAATCGCTTGCTCATAGTCCCAATCGGTGAGGAATTGACGACGTGTAGGTCGCTTGGCATTCATTACATTGCGAAGCATCTCTCGGAAATAGGTAGCTTCGCCCTCGTTGTGCGAGATAGGCTTGTAGTTTAGCGTTATGGGTAGAGCTGTAAGTGAATCACACACATTTCTTGATATGGCTCCTACCTTGCGCATACGATTGATGACCAAATTACGTCGAGTCAAGGCACTTTCGGGATTACGCACAGGAGAGTAGCGTGTAGGAGCATTCACTACACCAACCAACATTGCCGCTTCCTGTAAGTTGAGTTCATTCGGAGCTTTGCCAAAGAATGTGCTGGCAGCCGACTTGATACCATAAGCATTCGAACCGTAAGCAACGGTATTAAGATACATTGCAGCAATCTCCTCCTTGGTGTAGTTGTGCTCAAGCTTGATAGCCGTAATCCACTCCTTGAATTTAGATTGTACGAGTTTCATCGTACGACCAATCTTGCCTCTATCGCGTACAGTATCGCGGGGGAATAGATTTTTAGCCAACTGCTGAGTTATGGTTGAACCACCTCCCTGAGAGTGATCTCGCAGAACGATTGTCTTGATACCCACACGAAATAGAGATGGAATATCAATTCCAGAGTGGCTACGAAAGCGCTCATCCTCAGTGGCAATAAGTGCCGCAACTACGGGTGGTACCATGTGTCCATCGAGTGCGATATGTTGAGTAGAATCCTCGGGAAATAGATCTTCATACTGGACGTATGAACGGTTCTGTACGAAAAATGTGCCAATAACATGGCCATTGTCGCCATATATTTCAGTTGCAAGATTGCTCTTTGGATTTTCTAACTCTTCGAATGATGGCATGTAGCCAAAAACTCCTACAGCTGCTAACAAAAGCATGACGAAGAGTAGTGCAACAGGTGTCATAACAGCTGCCCACATCAGTTTGACAACCTTTCGTTTATCCTTGAAAAAGCCTTTTATATCCATAGTTAGAATTTTACTCTATTATCCAATTGACAAAGATAGCTATTATTAATTCAAAATTCAAAATATTACGATGAGTTAATCACCATTTCTAAAATGGTAACTCCATGCCAGCACCGAAGAAGAAGCCTCCCTCGCTGGGTTTATAGAATGATAGTTTGATGGCTGTGGTTGCCGATGCAGGTTGGCTAAGTACGTTTATGTCGAAGACTATATCTCCTCCATAGGAGTGTAGCTTGTGCCATGTGTGGTCAACTTTGCCCTCTTGTACGAGGAAGCGTGGATGCTGGAAATGGGCCATGTCATATCCAACGTTTAGACGCATACGCTTGAAATAGATTATGCCTCTCCATCCGCCATCTGGATACCAGACAGGGAATTGATAATTCAGTGACATAGCCATGTAGTTATGGTTGTCGATTTGTGTAGAATCAAATCCTCGGGGTAGAAGCTTTGTGGATTTGAAACTCAGTGTCGAAACGGCATTGTTGTTATGGAATCCTCCAAATGAGTTCTGGTATGCCAAGTCAAGCGTAAGACTATTGTGGCGGAAGAAACCAGGAGTATATAACTTTGTGTAGAAAACAGCTAAATCACTAAAGCTGCCATTTGTGGGATTGGTAGCATAGGATGCGGACACAGTAAAGCCCCAGCGTGGTGCAAAATCACGATGAGCTAAACGCACAAAATCCTGGTAGGTGATGTTGAATTGAGTTAGATGTAGTCCTTGCTTGTATCCAATGGTTGCGACATTGCTTATTCCATCCTTGAATTGAAATTTGCCAGTGTTTGCCACCAAGCCATTTGAAAACTCCCAACCAGTTGATGCGACCAATTGGCGAGTATGATATCCATTATGCAAAAGTAATGGTAAAGTTAGACTCGCTCCTACTGCGTAGAACTTATCTCTTGATGGTGGCTCTGGAAATTCAAATTCATGTGTATTAGGATTGTAGGTATATACGGGATATATGTTTTGATGACCGCCATATGTTGCGTTTATGCTTATGATAGGTCCTAGCCCATAGTATCGCAAGGCTCCCTTGAATATGTGGCCACTCTTGCTGCCATATCCGTAACTGAAGAAACCCTGCATTGAAGAGAGTAGGTTTTGTGTCATCACCGTTGCTCCCGCATTGATGTTAATAGTGCTACTCTCGCTAAGCGAAAATGGATCGTAGCTTAGTGGAGCCCAACTGTGGAAATTAAACAAGTGCAAGGCTTTTCGGTAGCGACGAGTCTTTTTTGCCGAGTCATGTAATTCCTGCTCTGAAATAACCATGCTCACAGTGTCGAGATTGATGATTCCCCAGTTTTTGCGAGGGGGATTTACTATGTTGCGAGGAAGAGATGAGTACCCAACTTGACCATATAACTTGTCCATCTTTTGTACTGCTGGGTGATATCCCATAGAGTCGTACGTTGTCATTAATACCTTGTCATCGGCTGGTGCAGGGTCGAATGATCCGTAAGTGGATTGACTTATCTGGTACTCTTTACCTTCGCTGAGGTCAAAGCAGTGTACTTCATCCTTACCCGATGCTATGGAGCCAAAATATAGCTTACCATTTTCGGCGCGTAGTTTGCTCAATGTAATGTAAGCAGGACGGGTGAGTGGGGATAAATTATACTCATCGTCTATGCGTGCTATCCACATTCCCTCGTCGGAGGTGATGATACAGAAGTGGTGCTGCGAAGTGTTGTCCCAGGCCAATGAATGTATCTCATGCCCGAAAGGAAGAGAAAAGCTCCTTTCATTACCATCACATAGCTTGTGGTGGAATGAGTATATTCCATTTGTTGCATACTCAATCCAAGCCAAACCGCCTGCATTATCGGGTGTGGGGTAAAGAATATTTTTGCCACGCATATTTTTAGTTCGAGGTTGCTTCTTATCGAGGTCTAAATAGCATAGACTCGATTTCACTTTTTGCTCGAACATCATGCTACGACGATACTCGGTCCACCATAGGCGATTATTGATTTTATCATATGCGGGACGTGTGGATATGCTGCCGGTGTAGCATAGGCGTTGTTCGTCACCAGTCGTGGGGTTAAGCATGACTAGCTGGTCGGCCTGGTCGAAATTGGTTTTTTGCATTATAACCTTGCTATTAACCCATAGTGGATTGGCGTATGAGGTATAGCTTGATATTTTAGGTGTTGGAAGCGGCTCACTGCTATTCTCAACCTGTGGCAACGATTGCCAATAGGTGTGTAGATGTGAGAATGTTTTGCGAAATAGCGTTGATGTGGAGAACCCAAATAGGTGTTTCATGCGCCATCCTTCGGATATAAACGTCCATGGATGACGAGGTCCATAAGCGGCCATGTCGTTTGCAATAATCGTTCCTGCGAGTTCGTTGCCATGAGCTACCAGTTGGTAGCCAAGCTGGTAGTGGTCGGGAGTGAAATCACGGTATGAACCACAGAATAGTTTATCGGGATTGCGATATTTGTTGGTTATGTCACCCATTGCACGATACTCCAGCGTAAAACGAGGTTGTAGAGCGCGTCCGTACGATGATGCTTGGGTTTCGCACATGGTGGCATCTCCTTCAATCATCCATAGAGGCATAAATATCAACCCGACAGTAGAACTCTGCTCTCCGAGTAAATAACTCAGGAACTTTATAAAGCCTACGTTGAGGTTATTGTATTGCGCTGCATGGCGATATTCATGCGCCACGAGTTGCTTTATCCAAGGCATTGAGTAGCCGTCAATGGCGGGCGTGGAGAGAAATTCGACACGTTTGGGTAGCCACATGACAAGGCCGTTTGACCTCATATTTTCAGGATGTATAACAAATGGTAGGTCGAGAGGGGGTAATGTAAATCCATAGTCAATATATGGACGCATCTGCTTAGTGAAGTATAGAGTGGTCAGACCTATCTGTTCAGCCGAGGTAGGGTATATTACACTCGCCTTGTCGGTTTTAGATGACATCCACTTGAGATGGGCTGGGTCGGCTCCCCAGCTATAATATTGCGCATGAGAAATCATGACACTCATCAAGAAGATGAGAATCAGTAATATTGATTTTATTTTCATGCGTTGTAGCATTTTAGTTACCTGCCTTCTTGCACCTATATCCTGCTGCAGTGAGCAATTCAACAACTCTGTCGCGGTGATCGCCTTGAATTATTATTTCGCCATCTTTTGCCGAGCCGCCTACACCGCATTTGTTTTTTAACATACGACCTAAATCGGCAAGATCGGATTCTGTGCCAACAAATCCCTTGACAAGAGTAACAGTCTTGCCTCCTCGTTGCTTTCTGTCGAGCCATATGCGCAAATTCTGCTCCGAAGCTGGTAGGGTAGCCTGTTCGTCACACTCTTCAGTTTGATATTCATAGTTGGGATTGGTCGAATATACCATACCCAAACGCTGCTTCCAATCGTTCATAGTTTATTATATGTGATAAGCCTTTCTATGGAGCATATGTGCGAAAAATGTTCCGATATTTTGCTTAGTTGTCTAAATCGTAAGTTAATATTTTGCACAAATTTACAAAATTTGTTATATTTACAACAAATTATGAAGCACTCAAAATCAGAAAAATTGCCTTGTGACGAATTTCGCCGTCAGGATGTGGTGCAAAACTATGTGCCGCCGCGCATTGTCGATGATGGGCGTGAGAGTGTTAATGTCTATGTCGAGGGATATGAGGATGTGGCTTTTTGGCGCTCTATATTTGATCATTTCGACAATCCTTATCTAAGATTTGAGATATCTGTACCTAACCGAGATGATTTGCCCAAGGGTAAGAAGGTTTTGATGTCGATGATTCCTCGTTCGTCGGAGTATATGTTGCTGTGTGTTGATTCCGATTTTGATTACCTTTTTGGTGACAGAACCCCTCAGGCAAAGGAGGTTGTGGAGTCGGAGTTCATGTTCCACACCTATACCTACGCTACCGAGAATTATTTGTGTTATGCTCCGTCGTTACACAATGTGTGTGTAAAGGCTACCAAGAACGATAGCCATATATTCGATTTCGTGGAGTTTATGGAGTGCTACTCCCGTACGATTTATCCTCTGTTTTTGTGGTATGCTTACTCGGCGCAACTCTCCTCGGAGTCGGTATTCCCACTGGTGGATTTCAAAAATGCAGTGCGACTAGGTTATCTTGAGATTGAGAATAATGGAGCAGAAACCATCGCTTGGCTTGAGCGTCAGGTGACAAGAAAATTGGCACGTTTGGAGCAGGAGAACCCACGAATGGCTGCCGAAATGCCATCGTTTGCCGAGTACCTAAGGGGAAAGGGTGTTGAGCCTGAGAATACATATCTGTACATGCACGGCCATACGCTGATGGATAATGTGGTGATGATTGTGTTGAATACCGTATGCGATCGTCTGCGTCAGATGTCAATAGCGAAGATAAACTCGTCGAGCAAGACAGGACTGCCATTGAAAAATGAGATGAGCAACTATGTGAATACTCTACGCTCAATACGCGACGTATTGCTTGATAATGAGAATTATACTTCTTGTCCGCTGTATCAGAAACTGAAGGCCGATATTGAGAATTATATTAGATGTACCATTGCCAAGATAAAGGCTCAGCGTGAGGGTGTGCAACTTAAATAATTGAAGTAGATGGCTGAAGAGTTGATTGTTGCCCAGGGTGGCAAGATGGAGAAATATGAGGTGCTATATCGACAGATAGAGGCATTGATGGCGGGCGAGAGTGATATAATCGCAAATATGGCTAATGTTGCGGCGATGATTCACTCTACGTTCGGTTTTTGGTGGACGGGATTCTATCGTGTAGTGGGCGAGGAGTTGGTATTGGGCCCATTTCAGGGACCTTTAGCTTGTAGTAGGATTCGCTACGGCAAAGGTGTATGCGGCACAGCGTGGCGCGAGCAAATGACACAGATTGTACCCGATGTGGAACAATTCCCAGGGCATATAGCATGCAGTAGTTTGTCGCGAAGCGAGATAGTTGTTCCCGTGTGGCGTGGCGGCGAGGTCGTGGCTGTGTTGGATATTGATAGCGAATATCTTGCCATGTTTGACCAGGAGGATAAGCTATGGCTGGAAAAAGTTGTGAAACTATTTGATAGGTAAACAAATAAGGGTGTCGTTACGACACCCTTATTTGTTATAAAATTAAATATACCTATTAGATAGCGTTTGTATCGTAAAGGATCTGATTTACCTTGCGAACAGCAGCAGCCGAAGCCTCGAATGCAGCCTTCTCCTCGGCAGTAAGGTCGATCTTAACAATCTTCTCGATACCCTTGCGACCGATAACTACTGGTACACCGATCATGATATCCTCCTGGCCGTACTCGCCCTCGAGGTAAGCACCACAAGGGATGATGCGCTTCTGGTCACCCAAGATAGACTCAACAACTGAAGCTGCTGCAGCACCTGGAGCGTACCAAGCTGATGTGCCGAGTAAGCCTGTCAATGTTGCACCACCAACCATTGTGTCGGCAGCAACCTGAGCGAGCTTCTTCTTAGAAAGGAACTGAGATGCTGGAACACCCTTGATTGTAGCCTTTGAAGTCAAAGGAATCATAGTTGTGTCGCCGTGACCACCGATAACCATACCATCAACGTCGTGGATGTTAGCGTTAGCAGCCTTTGCCAAGTAGCAACGGAAACGTGAAGAATCCAATGCACCACCCATACCGATTACGCGGTTCTTTGGAAGACCTGTTGACTTCAATGTAAGGTAAGCCATTGTATCCATTGGGTTAGATACGATAACGAAGATAGCCTTTGGAGAGTACTTCAAAGCCTGTGAAACTACGCTCTTAACGATATTTGCGTTTGTGCCAATAAGCTCCTCACGAGTCATACCTGGCTTACGTGGAATACCTGAAGTTACAACCACTACGTCAGAGTTTGCTGTCTGCTTGTAGTCGTTAGTGCAGCCTGTGAGCTTTGTCTTGAAATCTGTTGTAGCTGATGCCTTGTACATATCAAGCATCTTACCCTCTGACAAACCCTCCTTGATGTCGATCAATACTACCTCGTCTGCTACCTCGCGTGCAGCCAATACGTTAGCGCAAGTTGCGCCTACCATACCAGCGCCGATAACTGTTACTTTTGACATAATTTTCTTA
>JAGBTO010000086.1 GCA_017631285.1 Alistipes sp. | reverse complement strand
ACAGGGAAATCAATAAACGCTGACCCGTTGATAGTGTAGATCTTTTCGCTCGAAGTTGTTGGGTGAACGTAAATCAACTGTGGCTGGTATGCTTTTGCGGGGAAGCGGTCAACTAAAATATCTGAGTGCTGGTCATAAGCAGTGCCTACGCAACCATAGTCCACACGCATGAAGACCAAACGACAACCGTCCATCCACTTTTCAAAAGGGATGATGTCGCGGTACGAAATCTTGTTTGGCAACTTGTTCTTGCGGTAGTCTATATCGTTTGTTGTGGTAGGCTTCTTCTCCTCGTTGCGAGCGAAGTAGAAATGACGATTACGACCATAAATACCTATCGAACGGAGTTCTCGCGAAGACTCATCTCGTACAATGTAAGGTGTGAGTGTAATAGCCTGCTTGTTCTTTACATCGAGGTCGGAGAGGTCAAGTTCTATATCTACCGACACATAGTCGCCACTACGCTCCATTGTGTAGCTCTCAACAACTACTCCGTTTGTTGTCTGAGCCTCGGCAAATGCAACAAATGCCGATATTGCAATTATTGTTGTAAATAAGCGTTTCATAATTTCAGTATATTAGAAGAGGTAAACCAAATTAATTGCAGCCTTGGTAAGTCCTATATAGTGATGGTTATCCTGACTTATCTCACGACCACAGCCTGTGCACTCGAATATGTCGAAACCATTGTAGATATATCCTACACCGAGTTCGAATTCCAGATTCCAATGTCTGTCGAGGATAAAGGCGTAACCGTATGCTACACCAGCACCTACACCCCAACCTTGATAGCGGTTGTCGGTGAGGTTCTTGTATGGAGTTCCCAAGAATGAGATATTGTTCTTCAAGCCACCCACGTTGTATTGTCCACCAATGGCGTGGAATCCTAAGAAGTGACCCGAGAAGCGGTCACAAAACCAATAGCGAGCCTCTGGCTGAACGAGCCAATGCTTCCAGCGCTTTGTTTGGTCGGTACTCCAAGCATTGAGATTTCCGGAAATATCCAAAGTCCACTTAGGAGCAATACCCACCTCAACACCAAGATTTATAGTTGCTGTTGCGTCGTAAAGGATATTGGTCTTGAGCGCCACATTCTGCGCCTTAACACCCATCGTGATGAGTATGCCAAAGAGCAGAGTCATTAAAAATTTCAACTTCATAACCTTTATTGTTTTAATTTATTTATATTCGAAAGTCTTGGACTATTTATAATTGTTTTCAGACCTTTTTTGGTATTGCAAAATAAATTTAGGTTGTACGTTTTGCAAAAAGTTGCATTAATGATTATATGAAAGCACAAAAAAAAATGACAGACACCCAAAATGACGCTATACATGTTGGTTGATTTTTGGCGCAGACGCAAAAATTTACGCAGACACAAATTTCTTTTTTACAAAAATTGGCGAAAATGCAAGACTTATGCTTAATTTTGTGGCGATTTGTTGCATTCTTAGCTTAATCATCTATGCATATAGATATATACCATATCTTCAATTTTGGATTTGCTCTGGTGTTTACCATTCTTGGCATACTGATGTTTGTTGTTCATATGCCAAACGACTCGGAGTTCAAAGGCTATCGCAAGGCGAGACTTACATTAGGTTTGGGCTTTGTGATTATGTCGCTATATTGCATCTTCAGAACATTGGTGAAGCAGGAGTTTCACGACTTTCAAACTTTTTGGCTTCTTATAGGCGTATCGCTACTATTCTCGTGGCTAAATTATACGGCATTTTTGTTCCTTATCAGAACAAGCCACAAGGTTCGCTACCACTTTGTTGTTGATGGTATCATGCCATTGGTATTAATACTTGTAGGAGGTGTCTGCGGAATTGTTTTTCCCTACACACAAAAGGTGATAAGTTATCTTTTTGGCCTAATATTCCTTCTAAAGTGTGCGTGGATGTTCTACGTTTGCGATAAGGAGTGGCAAAAGGTAGCCAAGGATTTGGAGAATAATTATGACAATAACCCCGATATTGTTTGGATGCGACGATTGGTGTGGCTAACGCTTATACTTTCAATTTTCACACTGATATCATGGTACATTCCAGCGTTGCACGTCATTTACGCTATCATAGGTCCCGTCACCCATACGTATATGGTGCTCAAGATGGTGAATTATATGCCAAGGAAGATTTGCGAAATGCGAAATGATAAAACTTATACCGAAAGCGAGAGTATAAAAATTAAGACTCCTGTTTCGAAGAGTATTGTCGCGGTGTTGGAACCTAAAATTGAGCAGTGGATAGCAAATAAGGGCTTCTGTAAGGCAAATCTGTCGATTAAGGATGTGGCTTTGGAATTAGGCACCAACCATAATTATCTGTCCAAATATCTCAATAACAACCTCAATGTGTCGTTTCAAGTGTGGCTCAACACTTTGCGCGTGGTGGAGAGTAAGCAGATTCTATTGAGTGAAAATATATCTATCGAAGAGGTTGGAATAAAGGTAGGTATCCCTCAGAGCTATAATTTCTCGCGCTGGTTCAGGATTGTAACGGGTGAAACACCTTTCAAATATCGTCAGCACCTCACTTCAAGGGTTTCATAACAACTCGTCTAAAACGTCTTTAATCTCATCGTGAGAAGGCACAGGATTGTCTGTGAACACGCTTTGCACAACACCTTTCTTGTCGCTGACATATACTCTTGGAATTAGAGAATTAGCAAAGAGATTATATATAGCACGGTCGCTCTGAGGCGAATAAGGCATAGTCAAATCGTGCTCCTCCCAAAAAGTGGATATTGTGGTTGAGTCCTCCTCGCGGCTAATTAGCGCAAAGGCGACACCTTTAGACGAATACTCATCGTACAAAGTTTGAATCTGTGGCAACAGCTGCCGACAATCGGGGCAGGAGGTGTGAAAAAACACCACAACAGCAACCGCTTGCCTTAAAGACTCCCCTGTAACCATAGTCCCATCGCTCATCTGGGCTGAAAAATCGGGTAGTACATCGCCAACATTGACTT
>JAGBTO010000085.1 GCA_017631285.1 Alistipes sp. | reverse complement strand
TTAAGCCTGCCGCTAGCGTTCATCCTGAGCCTGGATCAAACTCTCCATTGTAAAAATTTTATAATGTTTTGTTAGAGTCCTGACTGTTTCATTCTCCTTATAAAGGAAATTGACAGATAAATACTACACTTTTTCTCTCAATATAAAAACCAGTAAATCAAAGAACCATTCCTATTTTCACACTCCGTTTTTTCGGAGCGGAAAGTGGTGCAAAGGTAAAGCATATTTTTGAAACCACCAAATATTTTGGTAACTTTTTTTTCAAAAATATTTTTAAGAACCTTTTGCGTTGCTCACAGAAGTGTTATCCTTTCTGATTGCGGGTGCAAAGGTAGTACTTATTTTTTATTCTGCAAGCGTTTTTATAAACTTTTTTAAAATATTTTTAGCCCTAAAATTACATATTGCTAATTATCAGCATATTACGCCCGAAATATTTTTCTGGCGTTAAAAGGGCCTTATATATATAAATATAGGTATATAACTACCCCACCTTTCGCATTCGGAAAACGAAGAGCATATGAGTTGCTGCAAGCTTTTTAGAAATGGTAAACCTGGCAAGCGGTAATCAATGAATATCCAGGGGATAGAATCGTAATTTGAGTTGAGCCTCCGCTCGAGAAATAGCACCAGCGCGAGCTTTATCCACACCAATAGTTACAAAAGGCAGATAGTTTAGAGTGAACTTTTTGTGATAAAATTTGGATTTTCTATTGCATTTCATTGAAAATTCACTATCTTTGTAGTGTATATCGCACATAAAATACGAATTAAAGTGTTTAGAAAATCTACATATACAAATGGTAAATATCCACTTCCAGTAGCCTATATGGGGGGGGTATTTTGTTGTATATCAGCGAGTTACGTCAATAAACATTCTTCCATAAACATTTTTGATTTTTCTACAAAGCCCATTGCAAAACGCAGTAGGGCTCTATTGCTACGTCCATAGGTCTACGTTGTATGACTATGGTTCAATCCATTGTTTGGCTTAACAAATATTAATTCACAACAATATTACAATTAACTAACAAACTAAATTATGAAAAAGTTATTTGCTTTGGCGGCATTGGTGCTTGGATTGGCATCGTGTCAGAATGACCCCGAAGGCTTTGACGTAACTGTCAATGGTGAGGTGTCAACAAAGGTTACAGTCAATTTGGCTGACGCTTCAAGCACTCGTGCTGGCGGCAGCAATTTGAGCGGTATCGAGAATGGTGCATTGGAAGGCGACAATACCATCCGCTACATTCTCCAGGTATTCGATGAGACTGGTGAACAGTCGAAAGAGAAAATGTATGCTTATACTGATGAGAAGACCGCAGCATTCGATGTTCGCCTTGTACCAGGTCGTACATACAACTTCGTCGTATGGGCTGACATCGTAGGAGCAGATCATCAGGATTGGCATTATAACACAACAGACCTTAAAAACATTACTTTGAACGGTGATTGGGTTGCAATGGATGAGACTCGCGATGCATATACTGATGTTGAGACTATCCAGAACTTCAACTCAACATCATCAATCAACCTTACACTTACTCGCCCATTCGCAAAGTTGCGTGTGGTAACAACTGATATGGATGAGCTTATGGCTAATGTACAGCCTAGCAAGGTGCAGGTAGAGTACACCACTGATTATCGCACTGGATTCAATGCTCTTTCTGGTGCTGTTGTTGAAGATGCATACTCTACTATAGCAAAGTCACACAACACGCTTGACATTGTTTCATATGGCGAGGATGGAGAGAGAAAGACTCTATTTACCGACTATCTTTTCGCAGCTGATTCTGATGACGTAGTTAGCTTCGTACTCAGAGCTTACGATGCGAATAATGTTCTTATGCGCGAGACAAACTTCAATACTGACATCCCTGTTAAGCGTAACTACCTAACAACTATCATTGGTGATGTTCTTACTGATGGCAATAATGTTAGCGTTACTATTGATCCTACATTTGCTGGCACTGAAACAGTCGAGGTTATTGAGGTAAATAATGCAGCCGACCTTCAGGATGCTATTGAGAACGCAGCAGATAACACAGAAACAGTTATCGAGATTACTGATGATATCGATATTTCTGACCTTTTCGTAGGACTCCTTTCTACACGAGCAAATAACTTCCAGGCAGCTGTTACCATACCAGCTGGTAAGGATATTACTTTGGTTGTTAACAACAATACTGTATCATTCTCATCTGACTATATGAATGGTGCGATGATTCAGAACAATGGTAAGTTGACTCTTGAGGGTACTGGTTCATTCGTATACACTTACACTGGTGATGCTGATACTGCATACGCAAATGGTAACTACGCCATTAATAATGCTGGCGAGCTCAACATTGATGCGAATGTGTCTATCGTGGCAACTAAATGTGTTGCCGGCGAAAAGTTTAGCCACGCATTATATGTTGTTAACAATGGCAATGGTGGTACAGTTAACTTCAACGGTGGTTTAGTTAACAACGACTATGGTTATGCTGTTCGTCAATTTAGCGATGGTGACATCACTCTAAACGGCGGTGAGATTAAGGGTACACGAGCAATCTGGTTGCAGCTTCCAGGTAGCAACACAGCAGCTGCTCCTCTAGTTAACCTCACAGTCAATGATGGTGTATTACGTAGTACTGGAGAGTCCGACGATTATAAATTGGCAGTTTACTCTTACAACTATGGCAATGATGTAAGCAATGTTAACATTACTGTAAACGGTGGCGTTGTTGATGGTGACATTGCACTTACTGGTGGCACAAACAAGGATTCTGTTGAGAATGTAGTAATTTATGGCGGTCAGCTTACAGATGTATATAGCTATGGTGATGCAGCAAAAGCTGCCGAGTCAATCGTAATCTATGGCGGTACATTCGCTAATGACCCTTCAGCATTTGTTGCTCCAAAGCACTTTGCAGCTCAAGAGAATGGCGTTTGGATTGTTAAACCACTTTCTATCGGTGCTGTCGTTAACATTAACGGTGTTAAGGCTGTTGTCTACAGTTCAGCAAATGGTGTTAAGGCCGTATCAGTAGAGGAGCTAAACCTCAATGGCAAGAATTGGAGCGATGCAGTTGCTTGGGCTTCTGGTCTTGGCGAAGGTTGGGATTTGGCTACAATTTATGAATTGGATGAGATTTGGAAGGTTCGCGCAATACTCAACAATACTTTAGAGGCTGATAGCGAGGAGAACGCCCTCTTCTGCGAGGAAGACTATTACACTGAAGGAAAGTATGCAATCTACCTTTCATCTACCGATGCAGTAGGCAATGATTCTCAAGGCAATGCTTATTATGCTAACCGAGTTCATCTCAAGTATTTCAACCTCACTGGATACTGGGACTACCCATATAGCACATTTAGCACAATAAACAAATATGCACCTCTCAAGGATAACCACTTCGCCCGCGCTGTATATACATTGGGCGAGTATGCAGTAGGTGATATTGTGGAAGCTAATGGTGTTAAGGGTGTAGTTTATAGTGTAACAAATGAGGCTACAAAAGTTGTATCAGTTGAGCAGGGCCCAGAGATGACTTGGAATGAGAGTATTGCTTGGGCAGAGAATCTTGGCACAGGTTGGAGTTTGGCATCATTAACTGATATGAAGGCTATTTATAATGTCCGCTTTGCATTGAATAATGTATTGGCTGCAGACAATGCAGACAATGTACTCTTTGAAGAGGATAACAAGGAAGAGGATGGTACATACGCTGCATACTGGACTTCAACACTTGTAGAAGGCAGTTCAAATAAAGCATACTACATGTTTTTCGACTCAAAGGGTAGTGAAACAACTAGCTTCACAATGTTCCCAGTTGAGTATAGCCGTGCAGTGTACACATTGTAAGAAAAAAAACCATAGCTAATCACCTATTTTTTTCTTACTTTCATTTTTAGATGGTGGTTAGTATGGTCGGGGCGCTTCTTTGGAGCGCCCCTTTTTATATATATAGGTATAACTGCCAGCGAGACCGAAGAGGCAGCGGAGATTGATCTAAAGGTAGAAAATAGTATCTTGGATGGCGAGATTTCGGGCAAAAGACTTGAAACTTTGGAAAAGAGTTTATAACTTTGAATTAGTTTTACCCAAAGGTTAGGAGTGTACAACCAAACATAAAACATTTCGCAGTTATGAAAAAGCTGAACAACCCAGCAATCCTTGTCGTTGATATGCTCAACGATTTTGTTACAGGTGCATTAGCGTGCGACCGCGGCAAAGCGATAGTTCCTGCAACGGCGCAGCTTTTAGAGGTTGCTCGCGAAAAGGGCGTACCTGTAATATTCTGCAACGATGCGCACATTCCAGGCATCGACCGCGAGCTCGCACTATGGGGCGACCACGCGATAGCCGGAACAAAGGGCGCAGAGGTGATTCCCGAGTTGAACGTATCGTCGAAAGATTTTATCGTACCCAAGCGCCGATACAGTGGTTTCTTTCAGACCGACCTCGACATACTTCTCCGCGAGTTGGGCGTGCAGAGCGTAGTGATGACAGGTCTTCACACACATATGTGCGTGCGCCATACATCGGCAGATGCATACTGTCTGGGTTATGAGGTAGTAGTAGCCAAGGA
Organism: Alistipes sp.; assembly: GCA_017631285.1. Lineage (GTDB taxonomy): Bacteria > Bacteroidota > Bacteroidia > Bacteroidales > Rikenellaceae > Alistipes. Next base: position 2,131 of record JAGBTO010000085.1, on the reverse strand, counting down.
GGCGACAGATGCATTCACCGAGGAGGACTACACATCGGGATTGGCATACCTGAAGACCTGCTACGGCGCAGATGCCTACACCAACGAGGAGCTAAAGGCGATGTTTTAGCGCTAACGACGACGTCGCGAATTGCGCTTAAGCTCGACATACTCGGAGTAGACGAGCTCGGTATGGGGATTTGACGAAACTATCTCCTGGCGTATGGCCTTGGTGCCAAAGCGGAAGCAGAGGAATTGGCGCGGAACGCGGTGGACGACCTGAAAAAGGGTGTCGACACTGCGGAGTGTAACGCCGATGGAGTCGTCGCGGATGATGCCATCTACCCTACTCCACGCATCGGAGCTATGGAAGATGCGAACGGTGTCGCGTACCGTATCGCGAAGAATGACAGTGTCGCGCAGAGATGCACTTACAGCGTAGTGGCTCTGCGTAGCACTACGCGCGTAGCTCTCGGCACGGCGAAGACGTATGCCCAGATCGCGAATCTGCTCGGCATCGCGGCTACGCGCCTCGCGCAACTCGGCAACCTCGAGGGTAAGGAGGCCGACCGAAGCCGCCGACTCGCCAGCCGCAGTGCGGTAGAGTTCAACATCGGAGAGAAGAGTGAGTTGGTTGCGCTCGAGACGGAGGTTTTCGTCATAGAGGTAGCTGATAGTATAGAGCGAGAAGAGCGCAAAGAGCACCAGAATAAGGAAAAGAATAAGTGCAAAACGTCGCATAAAAGAGTGTGATAAAAGAATTAGAAATTTGGATAAATTACACGGTCAAAAAGCCCGAAAAGTGATGCGACAAAGATAGCCCAATGGTGCATCTCTGTTTTCCAGAAGGCGTAGAAATGGCGCTGTTCGCGCTAAAAATATCAAATTAGGGGGACAAATGTTGCACGATTAACAAAAAAAGTGTATATTAGCACAGTGGTTTGAAGAGCATCAGAAAGACGTAAATAACCAAATAAATATAAACACACAAACTATGACTACTAAGTATTCAGGAAAGACACGTATCGAGAGTGACCTTCTCGGTGAGATGGAGGTGCCTGTAGAGGCCCTTTATGGTGTACAGACATTGCGTGGTATTGAGAACTTCCCAATCAGCCGCTTCCACCTAAATGACTACCCATTGTTCATCAATGGCTTGGCTATGACAAAGCTCGGCGCTGCGAAGGCTAACTTCGAGCTCGGACTCTTGACAGAGGCTCAGTTTGACGGCATCTCAAAGGCTTGCCTCGAGATTTTGGATGGCAAGCACCACGAGCACTTCCCTTGCGATATGATTCAGGGTGGCGCTGGTACTACTACAAATATGAACGCAAACGAGGTTATCGCTAACCGTGCGCTTCAGATTATGGGTCACGAGGCTGGCGAGTATCAGTACTGCTCACCTAACGACCACGTTAACTGCTCACAGTCTACAAACGATGCATATCCTTGCGGCATCCACCTCGGTCTCTACGCTACTCACAAGGTGTTTATGGGCCATTACAACGCTCTTATCGAGTCATTCGAGAAGAAGGCGAAGGAGTTCGCACACATCCTAAAGATGGGTCGTACACAGCTTGAGGATGCAGTGCCTATGACCCTCGGTCAGACTTTCGGTGCTTTCGCACAGATCCTTAAGGAGGAGCGCAAGAACCTCGAGTTCGCTGCTGAGGAGTTCCTCACAGTAAATATGGGTGCTACAGCTATCGGTACAGGTATCTGCTCAGAGCCAGAGTACGCCGAGAAGTGTATCGCTGCTTTGCGCGAGATCACAGGCTGGGACATCAAGCTCGCAGAGGACCTCGTAGCTGCTACATCAGATACTACTTGTATGGTGGGCTACTCATCAGCTTTGCGCCGCGTAGCTGTTAAGCTCAACAAGATTTGTAACGACCTCCGTCTTTTGGGCTCAGGTCCACGTTGCGGTCTCCACGAGTTCGACCTTCCAGCACGCCAGCCAGGCTCTTCAATTATGCCAGGTAAGGTTAACCCAGTTATCCCAGAGGTTATGAACCAGATTTTCTAAAAGGTTATCGGTAACGACGCTTGTGTAGCAATGTGCGCACAGTAGGATCAGATGGAGCTCAACGCTATGGAGCCTACAATGGCACAGTGCTGCTTCGAGTCTGCAGAGATTATGATGAACGGCTTT
>JAGBTO010000084.1 GCA_017631285.1 Alistipes sp. | reverse complement strand
GATAAATTTTGAATTTTGAATTTTGTATTTTGAATTAAATAGTATCTTTGTAAAAAATATATCTATCTATGACTCAGAAGAAGCGTACCGAGATTGCCGAGTTGGGCGAATTTGGATTGATTGATCACTTGACAAAAGATTTTACCGTAACAAATAAGAACACTCTGCGTGGCGTGGGTGACGATGCTGCCGTTATCAAGGCGGGTCGTGAGGATGCTGTGGTGGTGACAACCGACTCCCTGCTGGAGGGCGTTGATTTCGACCTCACATATTTCCCGCTGAAGCATCTGGGTTATAAGGCGGTTGTGGTTGGCGTGAGCGACATCCTTGCGATGAATGCTCTGCCCGAGCAGGTGATGATTTCCATAGGCGTATCGTCAAAGCTCCCAGTGGAGGCGTTGGACGACCTTTATGAGGGTATAAAATTTGCTTGCGACGAGCTGGGTGTGGATATGGTTGGTGGCGACACGACAGCCTCAATGACAGGTCTTGTCATCAACATCACCACCATCGGACGTGCCAAGCGCAAGGCGATAACCTATCGTAGCGGAGCGCAGTTCAACGACCTTATCTGCATCACGGGTAACCTGGGTGCGGCATATATGGGCTTGCATCTGCTGGAGCGCGAGAAGCGAGTGTTGAAGGATGTGCAGAACCCCGAGCCACAGTTCTCTGGCTATGAGTATCTGTTGCAGCGTTACTTGAAGCCTCGTGCGCGTAAGGATATTATAGAGGCGTTGGCGGAGGAGAAGATTGTGCCAACGTCAATGATTGACATCTCGGATGGTCTGGCGAGTGAGGTGTTGCAGATTTGCAAGGCGTCGAAGTGTGGCGCGCGCATCTATCTTGATCGTATTCCTATCGCCAAGCAGACCTCTGCGCTTGCCGAGGAGATGCACACTGACCCTGTTGTGGCTGCTCTAAATGGCGGCAACGACTATGAGCTGATGTTCACCGTGCCTCTGGCTATGCAGGAGAAGGTGATGAGCATGGGCTTGGTCGATATTATAGGTCACATCACCCGCGAGAGCACAGGTGCCTATTTGGTTACGCCCGACGGTGGCGACATAAAGTTGCGTGCGCAGGGCTTTAAGGAAGAGTAGTAGCAATGATTAAAAAGAGTATAAGGATGATATTGATGCTCTGCGGTGCTGCAACGATATTTGTCGCCCTAGCATTCGCGGCCTATGCCTATTGGTTGTATATTAATCAATAGCTTTCTTGTCCTGCCGGATAGAGTTTCGATTTACGACCTTTATCGGTGGTCACTATAAGTACCTTATGTTGTTCTGTATTACCCTCCTCGTCGTCTGTAAGGCGAGCTGTGGAGCTGAAATGCATGGTGCGACGTGTGGGTAGTGTAGAGGCATCTTCATTTTCTTTGCTATGATGTTTGTCGCTATCCTTTATAGGGGGTAATGACAATGTGCCATGCAGGGTAATTTCGTTTTCAACACCCGTAAGCTGCCAATAATTGAATTGTAGAATGTCAGTAGGTGCTATTTGTAACACCTTTCCGCGCGGTTGTAAAATTATATCAATTCGCAACTTATCATCTTTGTCAGTTCGCCAGTGACCTAATATGCGTGGATATGTTGGGTCGGAGGTAATGCTTATAGCTGTAGGAGACTCACCCTCTTTCTCGGCAGGCATATATAACACCTCGGCGATGTTGCCTTCGTAGTAGGTGCCCTCGTCGTATGACGTGTCATTATCAATAATGAATAATCGTTTCGAAGGGGTGCTGTCTGGCACATCGAGCGTTATTTGGGTGTCATTAATAGCTGTGACATATCCAGCAATATATTGAGGCTCCATGTGCTTGTGGCATCCTATGCTTAGTGAGCATAAAATTATAAGTATCGCTATGTAAATCTTCATAATCAAAAAGTTGTCTGTGCAAAGATAGATAATTTGTAATTTATATTTTGCTCAATAGTTGTTTGGAGAATAAATTTTATAAAAATAGGGTGAAAAAACACTATTTATGCTGTTTTGTGCGATAAAATGTGGTATAAAAACGACAAAATTTATTGAAGTTTTTGTAATTTTGCCGCCGATTAATTTATCGCAAATCATAGATGCTATGTTAAACATTATATTGTTTGGTGCGCCAGGATGCGGCAAGGGTACGCAGGCGGCGTTGATTAAGGAGAAATACAATATTAATCATATCTCAACAGGTGAGGTGATTCGTGATGAGATTTCGCGTGGCACAGAACTTGGCAAGAGCATGCAGAGCTATATTGAAGCCGGTCAGTTGGCTCCCGATTCTATCGTAATAGGCATGATTCGCAACTACATGAAGGAGCATAAGGATGTTGCTGGTAATATCTTCGACGGTTTCCCTCGTACCACAGCCCAGGCTGAGGAGTTTGATAAGATTCTTGCTGAGGATGGTATGTCTGTAAATGTGATGATTTACATGGATGTTCCCGAGGAGGAGCTTGTGAAGCGTATCTTGTTGCGTGGTAAGGACTCAGGTCGTGCCGACGACGCTTCGGAGGATGTTATCCGCAACCGCATCGAGGTGTATCGCGCCCAGACAGAGATTGTGGCTTCTCACTACGCCAAGCAGAATAAGTATGTTGCTGTTGATGGTGTCGGCTCGCTCGACGAGGTCTTTGGACGTATCTGCTCAGCAATTGATGCTGCAAAATAGTAAGTGAAGTAACAATTTATAATCATTTGCATAACTTTTTTGCTCTGATTTATTGCAAATTGTTTTTTTTTACTTACCTTTGCGACGCTAAAGTTCCATCATAGAGTGGTACGATAGCGGTAAGGTCCATTCGTCTATCGGTTAGGACGCAAGATTTTCATTCTTGAAAGAGGAGTTCGACTCTCCTATGGACTACAAAATGGCTTGCTCCTGGGTGCCAACAAGACTACTTGCTTGCAAAGAGAAGTTGCGGTTGGTGTAGGGGTTTGACAGCGGTAGAATTTTTTAGGTGGCTTACGTGGTCGCCATAACACCTAAGAGTGTTTGAAGCGAGAGCCTCACTCGTAATTGCGGCATAAATAGGAAACAGAAAAAGTAAAAATAAAAAGGAAATTACAATTATGGCAAATCACAAGTCATCAAAGAAGAGAATCCGCCAGACAGTTACAAAGCGTGCTCACAACCGTTTGTATCACAAGACTGCACGTAACGCTGTGAAGGCATTGCGTAACACAACTGAGAAGGCAGCTGCTGAGGCATTGCTTCCAAAGGTATCATCAATGCTCGATAAGTTGGCTAAGACTAACATTATCCACAAGAACAAGGCTGCTAACTTGAAGAGCTCTTTGGCACTCCACGTTAACGCATTGTAATCTGAACGGATTTCAACAAGATAGAAGGCTGTCCTAATGGGCAGCCTTTTTTTGTGTATTTTTCAGATGTTACGAAAAACTAATATTGCTCAGAAAAAATGCTAGATACAATCATATTATTGACTGCTCTTATATTGTTGATGTCATCGGCATCAAATGTCAAAGTACGATTGTTTATGTAATCTTCTTCTTCGTATTTAATCTCACATTTATTTCCATTATATTTGATATATGTTACTTCTTGTCCTGTGACTGCTTTTATTATTCTGCCCTGATTATCAAATTCGTAGTTAGTAACCTCTGTATCCTGATATCCAAGTTCTCCTTCAGTCCTTGTCGTACTTACAACTTTTGGTAAAGTCACATTTTTGCTACTTTTTTCCAACTCTTTTACACGTTCAGTAAGTTTTATTATCTGCTCACTCAATACTTCGATAGAGTTGCTATTATAATCGTTAGAGTCGGTTGCGCAAGCTATGATAGCTACGCATACAGATAAGCCTAAACAAAAGGCAGCCAAATTTGAAAAAACGTTTTTCATAGTTTATAGGTATTAAGTTAAATAATAATTTCAAACCAGCAGATGACAACCGTTTAACTTAAAAAGAGAAACGTGGGTGCG
>JAGBTO010000083.1 GCA_017631285.1 Alistipes sp. | reverse complement strand
GTCTCATCAAGAACCCTGGTGAGGACAAGTATGCCGTGCTCAGCGATATCCTCGGTGACGAGGACCACTTGGGTGACATGGACTTCAAAGTTACTGGTACAAAGGATGGTATCACAGCTACTCAGATGGATATCAAGGTTGATGGCCTTTCATATGAGGTATTGGCAACAGCTTTGGAGCAGGCTCGCAAGGGTCGTATGCACATCTTGGGTAAGATTACTGACTGCATTGCTGAACCACGCGAGGATTACCGCGAGTTCGTACCACGTATCGTACAGATTCAGATTCCTAAGGACTTCATTGGCGCAGTTATCGGCCCAGGTGGTAAGGTTATCCAGGAGATCCAAAAGACCACAGGTACAACTATCACTATCACCGAGAATGAGGAGTGTGGCGTAGTTGATATCTTTGGTGTAGATAAGACTGCGTTGGATGGCGCACTTGCTCGCATCAAGGGCATCGTAGCTGTACCAGAGGTTGGTGAAGTTTACGATGGCACAATCAAGAGTATTGTAGCTTTTGGTGCGTTCGTTGAGATTTTGCCAGGCAAGGAGGCTCTGCTTCACATCTCTGAGATTGACTACAAGCGCTTTGAAACCATGGAGGAGACTGGTCTTAAGGAGGGCGACAAGATTGAAGTTAAGTTAATCGGCGTGGATCCTAAGACAAATAAGTACAAGCTTTCACACAAGGTTCTTATGCCAAAGCCTGAGGGTTGGGTAGAGCGTGAGCGCAAGCCTCGTAGTGAAGGTGGCAAGCCTCGTGGTGAGCGCAAGGAGCAAAAGAAGTAATAAATAAAAGGTAAATATATTATTAATTAAACCAAATTTAACCAAACTATGAAAAACGTATTTAGATTAATGGCTATCGCAGTTGCTGCATCATTGGCATTGACAAGCTGTAACTGTTTCAAGAAGATGGCAAAGAATCAGGATGAGGTAAAGGTTACCTGCACTCCAGATGTATTGGCTCTTAACAACGGTATGGTTGAGGCTGATGTAACAGTATCATTCCCTGTTGAGTACTACAACCCTAAGGCTGTATTGAAGGTTACTCCTGTAATGGTATTTGAGGGTGGCATGGTAGAAGGTGCTGCTAAGTACTTCCAGGGTAGCAAGGTAGACGAGAACTACACAGTTGTTGACAAGTCAACTGGTGGTGAGTACACATTGCACGTAGAGTTCCCATACGACGCACGTATGGCTCAGAGCGAGTTGAAGGCTCTTATCGAGGTTAAGTGTCCAAAGGGTAAGTGCAAGGAGATGACATTGGTAAATGCTAACACAGGCGCTATCCCAACAAAGGATGAGTTGGCTATCTTGGCTGCTGGTGGTGCTGAGGCTGAGGCTTTGAAGGCTGAGTTTGCATACCCAATCGCAAAGGGTGTTAATACATTGCAGGCTGAGTTGAACTATGCTGACGCTATGGCTAACACTGCTAACAACTACAAGAACGTAACAACTGTTGTTACAAAGGCTGACATCCTTTACGCTATCAACTCTTCAAACGTAACAAAGAAAGCTTCTAACACTGAGGATTTGAAGGCATTCAAGGAGAACGTAGTTGCACAGCAGTCTAACGACCGCGCTTCACAGAAGCTTTATGTTCATGGTTATGCATCTCCAGATGGTCCTGAGAAGTTCAACGACAAGCTTTCTTCAGCTCGTTCTAAGTCAGGTCACAAGGCTGCTGAGAAGCTTTTGAAGGATACAGGCATGGGTCTTGACGTAGCATCATACGGTGAGGACTGGGAAGGCTTCAAGGAGTTGGTTGCTGCTTCAGATATCGAGGATAAGGATCTTATTCTTCAGGTTTTGAGCCGCTACGATTCTTCTACACAGCGTGAGTCTGAGATTAAGAATATGTCAGCTGTATTTACAGAGCTTAAGAAGGAGATTCTTCCTAAGTTGCGTCGTGCTCAGCTTATCAACAGCACTGATATCAAGGGTAAGACTGATGATGAGATGGCTGCTTTGATTAACTCAGGTCGTTTGGACGAGCTTACAAACGAGGAGCTTCTTTACATGGCTGAGAGCGTATTGGAGGACAACAAGGCTAAGGCTGCAGTTTTGGAGTACACAGCTAAGAAGTTCAACGATGCTCGTGCTTACAACAACTTGGGTGTAGTATTGGCTCAGATGGGTGACAATGCTCAGGCATTGGCTGCTATGGAGAAGGCTGCTCAGCTTGGTCTTAACAACAACGAGCTTAACAACAACCTCGCATTGGCTAACCTTGCTAACGGTAACGTAAATAAGGCTCAGCAGTACGCTTCTGCAGCTGACGCTGAGACTAAGTCTTTGATCGCTGCTGCTCAGGGTAGCTACAGCTCAGCAGCTACTACATTGGAGGGTTACAATGCTGCTATTGCTAGCACAATGAACAACGACCTCGCTGCTGCAAAGAAGGCTATTGCATCTGACTCATCAGCTAAGGCTGACTACTTGCGTGCAGTAATCGCTTCTAAGGAGGGTGATTTGGAGACAGCTAAGGCTCAGCTTAAGAGCGCAGTTGCTAAGGATGCATCATTGGCTGCTAAGGCTACTAAGGATGTAAACCTTGCTAACTTGTTCGCTAGCGGTTTCAAGTTCTAATTCTTAAGAATTAATTATAAAAACTGTCCAATCTTAACCGATTGGACAGTTTTTTTGTTATGTAAAGCCATACCTTAAATATATATTATTATATTTGCATAGAATAAAACCCCTAAAATTATGGAGTACGCCAACCATCTAAGCGAATATGGTGCCGCCCCTTCGCAGGAACAAGTAGCAAATGAGGTAGCATTATTACGTGAAACAGCCAAGGCAAATCATAATGCCGAAGTGTATAAATTCTGCTATTCGGCAATAGACCTCACAACGTTGTCGTCTTGTGATTCGGAACAATCTGTTGCTACATTTGCACGTCGTGCGGCTGAGTTTACCTTAGATTATCCACACCTACCAAACGTAGCTTCAATATGCATCTATCCCCCATTTGTGGAGACCGTAGGTTTAGAAATTGATGCTACACCTCTTCGTATCACAAGCGTTGCGGGCGGGTTCCCTTCATCACAGACATTCCTCGAAGTTAAGATGCTCGAGGTAGCTATGGCTATTGAGAATGGCGCTGATGAGGTAGATGTAGTTCTCAATGTTGGGAAAATGCTCTCTGGAGCACTTGATGAGGCTGCAAATGAGATAGAGGTACTTCGCGAAGAATCAGAGGGGGCAACACTGAAAGTGATTCTTGAAACAGGAGCATTATGCACCCCTAAACTCATTCGACAAGCATCACTATTGGCCATGCATGCAGGCGCTGACTTTATCAAAACATCAACCGGGAAAATCACTGTTGCTGCAACACCTGAGGCGGCTGTTGTGATGTGTCATGCAATAAAGGATTATTACGCTAAAAGTGGTCATAAGGTAGGTTTCAAGGCTGCAGGAGGAATACGTACTGCTGAGGATGCTGTGCTCTACTACACTATAGTGAAAGAGATTCTGGGAGAGGAGTGGCTTACAACCGACCTTTTCCGTATTGGAGCTTCTTCACTCGCAAACAATCTGCTTTCAGCTATCGAGGGTAAGGAGATACAATATTATTAATATATATTGAGTATAGCAAAAAAAATAGGCTGTCACAACATCTGAGTTGGGCAGCCTATTTTTTTGTTGTCGGTTATTTCTACTCAATCTTTACAACATGTTCGTGCAAAAGCTTTCCCGTTGCATCCAACACATTTAACTTGATTTCCTTCTTATTAACCTTTACATCCACACGGTCATTGTTGCTATTGACCAAGATTGGGAACTCAACCCCCTTCATGCTACCCTCTTTACGGAAACTGTAACCATGATTATGACCACTGAGCATGATATCCACATCAGCCTCATTCAGGATTGGCAACAAAAGACGTTTCAACTCATTATTACCCCACCAGCCTGCATTATTCTCAAATGGAATATGCATCAAAACAATCTTTACGGGAGCCGACTTAAACTCCTCGCTTGCCACGGCCTGCTTAAGCCATTGAGCCATCTGCTCACGGTATGCATCATAGGCAGCAGTGCCGCCATACTCTATATCAGAATCGGGCTTATCCTCGCCACAGTCCAATACCAAAAATGCTGCGGGGCCATGGAAAAACATCTGCGAAGGAGTCCCCGTAGATGTTGGGAAAAGATTCAAAAACTCACAATAGCCAGGACCTCGAGCCTCATGATTTCCTCGAACATATACCAATGGGAAATTGGGAGAGAAATTCTTCGACGCACGTATCATGAAATCCTTCTCTATATCAGCTATTGAGCCCATAAAACTTGCCATATCTCCATTAAAAACTACGAAATCAGGATTATTCGCTCGTATATCCTTCGTAAGTGCATTCATAATGGAATCACGGCCATGTATATCGTTTATCATCGTGAACGAAATCTCCTCCTTGCCCTTATTAAGTGTGCGTACAGCGAAAGGCCTTTGTGAATAGACATCACTTGCCGTAACTCTACTCAGCGGAATTGGACTATGTCCACTATCATCAATACACTGCTGGAAAAGACGATAACGATATACCGTACCAGGCTTGAGGTTTGTCAAACGAACATGATGGACATCTGATATCACATGGCGTCCCATCAAATCCTCATAGAAGCGTGGACGCTCCTCGGCATAAAACGACGAACCGTCATCGGGTGCAACCTCAACCCAGCCCATACAACGCGACGTCGAAGTCCATACAATGGTCATTTCGTTCTCACTCACGCCAACCACCCATGGTCCACACTTAATATTTGCAGTTTTGGGTAACTCATCAGCATAACATAACGACACCACCAGCATCGCTACAAGCGCAACTATTAATCTCTTCATATTTGGGTTTATTTACTACCAATTCACAATGTCTGCAGTATCTACAGCCTCTACCGACATTTGCATAATATCAAGGCTATCTCTATTAAAGTTTAATGTGTCCAACTCTGACGTTGACTCATTAACATCCATCACAACTGTCTCGGTTTTATTGGGTAAAAATAAATCCTCGGGCAACATCGATTTATATGTTCCTGTACCCAACACCGTAAATACAATAACTGCAATTACAGCTATCGTAAAAATATAACCAACAAACTTTTTTACCATCTTCATTCAATTTTATCTGCCGTCTGTTTTTCAAACATGCTGATAGACTCCAGCAGCACATTGTCAATAGGAATTATGTTATAATAGAATCCGTTATCCTCTAAAGATGTATTACGACCAATGTATGCTCGCAATTGTGCTTCGATGAGTTTGCGTGAACGTGCTATATCACGCTGCACAGGCTTCACACCATGACGAGCAGCATATTTTATGAAATCTTGCACCAAAGTCTTGTCTGCATTGAGTAGCGTCTCGAGCTGAGCAAGAGTCTGCACATTATTGAGCATAGCACGATGCCTGTCGGCATACTCTATAGTATAACGATAGAGAATATTGCGTCCTGTAACTTCCATAAAATATTTCGTCACATCAACCGTATCCATAGGTATAAAGACATCGGGCATAATACCGCCACCGCCATACACTACCTTACCCTTAGGTGTGGTAAATTTCAAAGAATCAGCAAAATGAATACTATCAGCCGAGAAGAACTCATTGTTGTTATATCGACGAGCAATATCCATATCATATTCATCCTGCTGACCATTTTGATAAGGCTTTTGGATTGAGCGACCCGTAGGCGTGTAATAACGAGCAATAGTCAATCTCAATGCTGAGCCATCAGCATAGGGCACCTGTTGCTGCACCAGGCCCTTACCAAACGAACGACGTCCGACAATTGTTCCTCGGTCGTTGTCCTGCACTGCTCCTGCCAAAATCTCACTCGATGAAGCACTACCCTCGTCAATAAGAACTATCAAATCCAAATCCGTTGCCGAACCACTGCCATTGCTATACTCCTTTATTTGCTCGCCATTACGATCTTCGGTATAGACTATTAGATTGCCTTGAGGTAGGAATTCATTTGCAATAAGAATGGCCTGATCTAAAAAGCCTCCTGAATTACCTCGCAAGTCGAAAATTAATTTGGTCATGCCCTGCGAACGCAATAACGCCAACGACTTCATAAGTTCGAGATGCGATGTACGAGCAAACTGCGACAAACGAACAAAACCGATATTATTATTAATCATAAATGCAGCCTCGATGCTCTTAATAGGGATAGCATCACGTACAACATCCATGTCAACCAACTCCTCAACACCCTGACGCTGAAGCGACAATTTGACGTGAGTACCTCGTTTACCACGTAAACGCTTTACAATATCATTTTGAGGCATTTTGACACCTGCAACTAAGGTGTCATTAACTTGAATAATCCTATCACCAGGAACTATACCTGCCTTAGCACTCGGACCATTTGGAATCACACTCAAGATGATGACAGTATCTGTCGCAGCATTGAACGTAACGCCAATGCCATCGAACTCAGCCTCCAGCGCCTCGTTCATGGCCTGCATATCACGTGCTGGTATATACTCAGAATGGGGATCAAGTTCTTTCATCATCAATGGAATGACTAATTCAGTTAGAGAATCCATCGATATAGAATCCACATACTTATTCTCCACCAACATACAGGTCTGCATCAACTTATTGGGCGACGTTAAGCCTGTACGACTGATAATTGTACGCAACTGACTCTCGGCCTTATTTCGACCCACAAACTGTCCCAGCAATATTCCCAAAACAATTCCCACCGCCAATACAAGTGGGAATATTACAGTATGCTTAGAATTTTTATACATCTACAATAAAATTTATATCTTCCAAAACAATCCACATACCAAGCCGTTGGATTGTTTTGCCAAAATTTACTTTCTATTATTTATTGAATACGAGAATCCCAACTTGAGCTGTGACTGAATCTCAACCTTATCCGATGCAGCCTTGTTGTAGAACATATTAACCATTAATGTTGTGGTGAGATATTTCGCAGTCTTGATTGTGAAGGTGTTTTTCCACTCCACGGTTGGGTGCAACTCAACATGGTAAGGAGCTCTTACTGGTCTTTCTCCTTCGGGCATCTGTGGCTCTGTCGGCTTCGTTCCTTGAGTCTCTTCGTTCCATTTATCATACTCTCCTTTCTTCTTGTCATACTCTTTCCATGGTGCATCCTTTCTCAAGTAGGCATAGTAATCGTGAATCTTGTTATGGTTCATCACATTGGTAATCCAACCATAATAAACATAACAGTTTGTCCAGTAATTCAACCAATTGTTCTTGCCAAAATTGCGAGAAAACGCTATGTTGATAGAAGAACCACCTGAGAATGTAGCATGCTTGCCCATATCGATACCAAACCAATTGGCAGCTTTTCGCTTACGATATAGTTCCTCCACCAGGTCATTATAGGCAACTGTTCCACTACTTGACAAGGGGTTGAGTGTAAGCTGAATAGGGAACTTTGGCTTACTTGATTTGTAAACAAAACCAAGTGAGACATCAAGATATCCTGGAGCCAAGAAAGATGTTACAACATTATCATCAATTTGCTTGAGACGGTTGTTATAACTCTTAGTAAATTGGCTACGAAGTTTAAACAAACCCGAATAGCTCCACTTATTATTCATTGTACGAGCTGGCTGTGACTGCAACCAGAAGTTATCGACATTCTTGAACCAATTGCCCTTTTTTGTCTTGTTACCCTCCTCGTCGGTCTCCTCGATAGTAATACGGTTGTAACCATAGTTACCCTCGAATTGGGTGGTTACGTTGAACTTATCCTTGTTATACTGGTGCTTCATGAAGATTCGGCCAGACACAGTGAACGTGTTATCACCTCCTCGACGATCCAACCATGCCTCGTTATACATTGTCATATCGGCATTAATTGAAGTGGTAAGTTCCAAATAGTTACGCTGCTTGCGAAGACGCTGACGCTCCAACCTATCGCGTGCATCGCTCTGATAGGACGTTGACGTAGCAATACTTTTCATATTAGCATTTCCTATCTTGACCTTCTCTTGCAACGATTTGTTCTTCTCCTCGACACTAAACTGAGCCCATGCGCTAGACACAGCAAAAACAGCAAAACATAATATTGTAAAAAACTTCTTCATAAACTATGATTTTGTTGATACGACTATAAAAAAATATTACACATACAAAGTTACAAAATTTCATGAAATTAACTACATTTGTCAAAAGATAATTAACACTTTAATGTCATGAAATATTTTGGCGCACACGTCAGTGCTTCGGGTGGTGTTGAGAATGCACCACGCAACGCACACGAAATAGGAGCAACAGCTTTTGCTCTCTTCACAAAAAACCAACGCCAGTGGGCAGCACCAGCGCTTACTGCGGCTCAAATCAACGATTTCAAGCAGGCATGCGAGGAGTATGGCTATGCTCCACACCAGATACTGCCACACGACAGCTACCTTATCAACCTCGGACACCCCGAGAAGGAGGGTCTGGAGAAGTCACGTGCTTCGTTCATACATGAGATGGAGCGTTGCCAGGCTCTGGGACTTGACCGTCTGAACTTCCACCCCGGCAGTCACTTGAAGAAGATTTCTGAGGAGGAGAGTCTCAAGTTGGTTGCCGAGTCAATCAACATTGCTCTTGATAAGACTCAAGGTGTGACGGCTGTGATTGAGAACACCGCAGGACAGGGCTCAAATCTTGGCTATGCCTTTTGGCATTTGGCGTATATAATTGACCGTGTGGAAGATAAATCACGCGTGGGAGTATGTCTTGACACCTGCCACTCCTTCGCCGCAGGTTACGACCTCTCAACCGAAGAAGGGTGCGAGAAGGTCTTTGCAGAGTTTGAACGCGAGGTAGGTTTCAAATATTTGAAAGGCATGCACCTAAACGATGCCATGAAGGCTGTGGGCAGCCGAGTGGATAGACATTCACCTATGGGCGAGGGATTTTTAGGCATAACCCCATTCCGCTACATTGCGCGTGACGCACGCTTCGACGGCATTCCGCTTATTCTCGAGACGCCCGATGAGGCTCGCTGGGCCGAGGAGATTGCCGCACTGAAAGAGTTTGCAAATGGATAAGAAAAAAAGGCTGTCGCATGACAGCCTTTTTCGTTATAATCTATCCAAGCATTTTTTAATAAGTTCGGCACAATTGCGTATCTCGTCGTCGGTAATAATAAGCGGCGGCGAGATGCGGAAGGCAGTATCGCAATATAGGAACCAATCGCTCAAGATACCATCCTCGATAAAGAAATCCATCAGGCGATATAGCTTCGACGACTCGCCCAACTCGACAGCCATCAAAAGTCCGCTGCGGCGTATCTCCTTGACTGCGGGATGATCCTTCAAAAGCTCCACAAACATTGCACCCTTGCGCTCAACATCCTCCACAACTTTCTCCTCCTGAAGGAACTTCATTGCCGCTAAGCCAGCTGCACAACACACAGGATGACCGCCAAAGGTTGTGATATGACCCAACACAGGATCGTGAGTCAGCGTGGACATAATATTTTGGCTCGATACAAATGCTCCGAGTGGCATACCACCACCCAACGCTTTAGCAAGGCACACGATATCGGGCGTAACGCCATACTTCTGCATAGCGAACATCTCGCCCGTACGACCCATTCCAACCTGTATCTCATCGAAGATAAGCAGAGCACCCACCTCATCGCATCGCTTACGCAGAGCCTGCAAGTAACCATCCTGTGGCACTCTCACGCCTGCCTCGCCCTGCACAGGCTCACACAACACACAAGCCGTACGGGAAGTAATCTGTTCAAGGTCGTCAAACGAATTGAAATTTATAGCTTTCGTATCGGGCAGCAGCGGGCGGAAAGCATTTTTCCACTCTTCGCCCTCAGGCTCGCCCATCATACTCATAGCACCATGTGTAGAGCCATGATATGCGCGGCGCATGGAAATCATCTCGGTGCGATGAGTGTATCGTTTTGCCAATTTCAGTGCACCCTCCACAGCCTCGGCACCCGAATTAAGAAAATAGACAGTATCCAAAGGTTCGGGCAAGGTCGTGGCAAGCAGGCGAGCAAACTCAACCTGTGGACGCTCTACCATCTCACCATATACCATAATATGCATATAATCAGCTGTCTGACGCTGTACCGCCTCCACTACGGCACGATTACCATGACCAACATTATTTACCGATACTCCCGACACCAAATCGTAGTATGGCTTACCCTCAGGAGTATAGAAAAAAACACCCTCTGCACGTGCCACCTCAATAAGTTGCGGGCCAGGTGAAGTCTGCGCCACGTGACGCAAAAACTGCTTTCTTAATATCTCACTCATTACTTTCCAAATTTACGTTCCAGAACTCGCTCGGCATCCCTGGCCGACGACATAACCCATCGGAACATAAGTTCCTGGTACTCCAAATCACTAAGACGCCAGTCGATATGCTCAGAAAGACGCATACGCTGCGAGAGCATATAGATTAATATAGCAGCAGACGCCGATACATTCAGACTCTCGACCATACCACACATTGGAATACGTAGATATTCGTCTGCCGACTCGATAATTTCGTCTGACACGCCAGCATGCTCGGTGCCGAAAACCAAACAAAACTTACCCTTCTCGACATCGAAAGTCTCGGGTGTGCAACTCTCGCGATGAGGCGTAGTTGCCACAACACGGTAGCCCGCAGACTTAAGTGATGCAATAGCATCCGATGTGGATTCGTGACGAACAATATCGACCCACTTATCTGTTCCTCGAACTATATCGACATTGGGATTAAACTTACACACAGTCTCCACCGTATGCAAATCTTGTACTCCGAAAGCCTCACAATGGCGTATCAACGCCGATGCATTTTGCGGATGGAAGGTATTTTCGGTAAGAATGGTCATATAGCGTGTACGCTCATTAAGCGTACGCTGCAACACTTCGATACGTTCCTCAGTCAAGAAGCCTTTCATATACTCAGTACGCTCGGCATACCACTCAGCATCGTAACCGCCATAAAGCTCTTTTAATCTATTTGCGATACTTATCATCTTCATCCATTATTTTCAGGTAACTTTCATAGCGAGGATAGGCTATTTCTCCTCGCTTTACCGCTTCTACTACTGCACAACCAGGCTCATGAGTGTGAGAACAATTATAGAAACGGCAATCAGGCAGATAGTGCATCATTTCGGGAAAATAGTGCGACAACTCGGCATCATCAATATCAATAAGACCAAAACCTTTAATACCTGGGGTATCAATAATATAACCACCATCAACTAAAGGGTACATAGTAGAAAAAGTAGTCGTATGCTTGCCCTTGTGATGACTCTGTGAAATTTCACCTGTCTTGATATCCAAGCCCGGCTCAACAGCCGACACAAGCGTAGATTTACCTACACCTGAATTTCCTGAAAGCAGTGTTGTTTTACCATGCAACAACTCCCTAACCTGCTCGACACCTTCACCTTCGGTTGCCGACACCTCGATAACCCTATACCCGGCACTCTCATATATTGCATGAAATTCCTCAACTGCTTCGGGATGCTGACGTGCAATATCAATTTTGGCAAGGAGAAGTGTAACAGGAACTTTATACGCTTCGCATGTCACCAAAAATCTATCAACAAATTCCAATGCCGTTTCAGGCGAAAAGAGTGTTACCACAAGTAATGCTTGGTCAATATTAGAGGCAATAATGTGAGACTCCTTAGACAAATTTGATGCTCGACGAATAATGTAATTGCGACGTGGTTCAATATCAGAAATAACATACCCGCCTTGTTCGTCTGTTTCCAACTTTACAACATCTCCCACTACAACAGGATTAGTTGAACGCACACCCTTTAAGCGCAATTTACCTCGTATGCGACATTGCACATACGATCCCTCACTAAGCACCTCATACCAGCTACCCGTAGCCTTCATCACCGTACCAAACATACCCTCTGCCATAGATTAACGATTTACCATGTTACTCCACTGATTCTCAAAATATGGCGCCAAAGTATCAATCACACGCACCATAGGGGTAAACCAATGCGACTGCTCGATAGTCTGTCGCTCAACCCATGTATAATCTTTATTGATTGTGGCAAGCCATGAAAACATAATCCCCACCACCAAACCGGTCTTGGCAACCGAAAAGAGTATTCCAAGCAAAACATCTGCTACACCCAAGCCCGAAAAACGCAGTACAGCGCGCAACAGATGACCCACAACAGTTATAACTACAAGTGATGCCAAAAAGATTATTAAAAAGCCCGCAATAGCTGCCGTAGAATTATCAAGGCCCAGGAATATACCAACCTGTGCACCATATTTTGCAGCAAAATAAAAACCAGCAACTACCGACACAAACGAAAGTAGTTGCAATAAAAAACCTCGGCGCCAACCATTAAAAACAGCCCACGCCAACGCTATATAAACTATTATGTCAAATACATTCATTAGTCAAGAAAGGGTTAATTATGGATTAAATTTATTTAAACCACTAAATTATTGCACGAAGTTAGTATATTTTTTTTGATTTTCGTATCTTTGCCAAAAGGAAATTGGCATTGTTATAGTTGAAGTTTACGCTTCTTACCTATTAAGGCAATTTGCCAATAAATAAAACAAAACTGTTATGAAACGATACATTATTTCTTTTATAATGATTATGTTGTGCTACACATCTTCAGCACGACAAGTCTTTTCATTGAATGACGAATGGTTTTTCTTCTTCAAGACCGAGACAAGTAGCGATACTGCACGTCGCATATCATTGCCGCACACATGGAATCTCGACGCCTTGAATGGTCAAGAGTATCTAAAAACCACAGCAAACTACTCACGCAACATTTTTATTCCATCGGATTGGGCTAAGAATCGTATGTTCTTGAAGTTTCACGGCGTACAGAGCGTTGCCGATGTGTTTGTGAATGGTCACCATGTGGGAGAGCATCGAGGAGGATGGACCGCTTTCTCTTTTGAAATTACCCAGCACCTACGTTTTGGTGAAGATAACGCAATTGTAGTGGTTGTAAATAATGCTTATCAAAATGATGTCCTACCCACATCATCGGAATTAAATCTTTATGGTGGCATCTACCGCGACGTAGAACTTATAGTAACCGAACAAACCACCATCTCACCACTATATTACGGTTCTGATGGTATTCTTATCAATCAACTCAATGTTACGGACAATGTTGTTGATGCCGAGGCATCGGTATGGGTAACAAGTACAACCGACAAGTTGTGCGACCTCTACATATCGGTACGAGGTCCCATGGGCGATGTAGTGTATTCTCGCTATCTAAAGGAACAGATAAAGCCTAACGAGCCAATCAAGATTCCATTTAGATTGGAGGAACCCCTGCTTTGGAGTTGCGATGAACCTAATATGTATAGCATAAGTGTGTCTATTGGACATCACTATGAGGATGAAGTAGTTGTAAACACAGGTTTCCGCAAGATTGAGGTTGATGCCAAAACAGGACTAAAAATCAACGGTGAAAAGATCAAGATTAATGGCGTTACACTTCACCACGACCGTGCAGTAGTTGGTAGCGCATTACGTTCTCGCCACTACGATGAGGACATGGAGAAGATACGTGATATTGGAGCGACAGCCATTCGTTCTTCAACAGCACCCCATGCGCAGTATCTATATGATATATGCGACCAAAATGGCATGCTGGTATGGATTGACACCCCATTTACACGCGCACCTTACTTGAGCGATTTCTCGTATTTTGCCACTCGACGATTCCACGACAACGGCATACAGCAGTTACGTGAAACCATTGTACAAAACTACAACCACCCTTCCGTGGTGATGTGGGGAATATACTCATTGGTATGGATGCGAGGGGATAACGTACTTGATTTCGTGAAGGAGCTTAACGCAACAGCCAAGCAGCTCGATCCTACGCGTCCGACGGTAGCTTGTAGCAACCAAGATGGCGACATTAACTTTGTGCCAGACCTAATTGTTTGGCAACAAAATTTGGGTTGGGATAAGGGTGCTATCAAAGACCTTGAGATATGGAATGAAAAGCAGCACACAGAATGGGGACACTTACGCTCAGCTGTTGCTTATGGCGAAGCAGGCTCTATCCAACAGCAGGCAAACACAAGCCTCAAGCCTATGGATATCGACCAACGATGGTTACCCGAGCGTTGGCAGACTGAGTTCCATGAAGGCTATGTCAAATATATGGCTCAAGACTCAATCTATTGGGGTATGTGGATAAACGACATGTTTGAATTTGGTTCAGCGCGCCATGAAGATGGCATCTCTCGTAGGGGCTTAGTGACATTCGACCGTAATGACGAAAAGGATTCTTACTATCTATATCGCACAATATGGAACAAACAAAGTCCTACGTTGCACATCACCGAAAAACGTCGTAACATAAGAATGGATACTATCCAGCAGATAAAATTCTATTCTTCAGCTAAGGAAGCGCCCATTATGCTTGTAAACAAGGATACAATACAAGTACATGAGTATGCCCCCAAGCAGTTTATCTCAGACTCTATTGTAATGCATGGTCGTAACTACGTTGTAGTAAAAGCTGGAGATCTTAATGATCATCAAGTTATTACAATTGGCAACACATTAAAATCTCGTTAATAGCCGACCGACCTTCACACATCAATAAATCTAGGATTGAAAGGTTGGGCTGGAACGGCATACGATCAGAGAATACCTGAAAATAGGGTTCGGCAACAAATGTCGAATCCTTTTTTTGTTTTGGACGCAGGTCTAAATCGCCCTCACTCGCCTCGACATATTGCTCCGAAACGACAGGTTTATCCTTTGCTCCAAGCAGACGGAGTAGTACATCAAGATACTCCATGTTATAATCCACCAAATAGCGCCACTCACGCTTATAAAATGGTTCTATCTCGTGAGCAAAGTAATCGAAGTAGGGCGAGGATTTATACGCCGAAAGGATAGACACCCAATGCTGATGCTGCCAGCGCTTCGAATAATCAATCTTCACATCACGCATCTTCTGACGTGGGCGATTGGCATTTTCCACATGCACCGAGAGCTGCATAACACCATTTGCCGTAAGAATCGACGCGCGATTACGCTCCGAACGCTTGATGAAATTTTCACCCAAATCTATCACACACTCCTCCCTGAGCAGACGTGCGACATACTCAACCGAGGGCATATAAGAACAAGGAAGTATTACCATAACTACATCTTTTGACACACCATCACAACCCACCCATCCTGCTCGTGCTGGGTCATAAATTCCAAGCCATGCTCTTGAGCAGACTGAGCAACTAACTCAGCATCTTCATGCAGAAATCCACTCATTGCAATCCATCCTTTATGGTTAAGTGCCTGAGCAAAATCGACCATCATCATCTGCAATATATTACGATTAATATTTGCTAAAATAAAATCGAACTTCTCGCCCGCAACAACATCTATCGAGCCACAGCGAACATCAACTCTCTCGGCCACGCCACTCAGAGCTATACTATCACGACAGCTATCGCATGCCCAATCATCAATATCGACGGCTACCATATGCTCGGCACCGCACTTCAAGGCTACAATAGCCAGCACGCCTGTACCGCAACCCATATCCAAGCCGACCTTGCCCTCAACTGCCGAAGCTGCGATTGTCGCCGACATAAGAGCTGTTGTGGTGTGGTGGCCCGTACCAAATGACATACGAGGAGCAATGATTACATCCATTACCCCTTCGGGCGCAGGCGCATGGTGCTCGGCACGGATGCGTATAGGATGCTCCCCCGAGATATCCACCGCTTCGAAACTACTCTCCCACTCGGCATTCCAATTCTGCGTCTGTACCTCAAGGGCGGCAAACTGCACACCCTGCTCCAAGAGCATTGGCTCAACCCATACCCGGCACTGCGACCACTCGGCTGTTTGTATGTAGGCCTTGAGTTCTCCATCACCCTCTTCGAATGCCTCGAAAGGATAGTCGGCCAGCAGGGCTGTTAGAATTTCAGCCTGCTCGGGGTTGGTGACTGCAATATTGAGTTCTATATATTCCATATTATGTAAAATTTCGCTATTTTTGCAATGGCTCTGCGCCACACTACAAAGTTAGAAAGATTATGGCAGATAACACAAAAAGATGGCAGGAAATTTCACGCTCCTATCGCAGTTATATGCGATTGGAGAAGCACCTGGCAGCAAATACTATCGAATCATATATGCGCGACTTGGCTCAATTTGCCCACTACATACTGCGCATGTACGACCTCCCGCCCAAAAAGGTCGAGCGTGAGATGATTGAGCATTATATGGGTTGGCTCTACGACCATAAGAAGGAGAAGAGCTCGCAGGCACGCGCCCTGAGTGGTATAAAGAGCTTCTATAACTATCTTCTGTTGGAGGAGCAGATTGAAAATTCACCCGCAGAGTTTGTCGAAGCGCCAAAAGCTAATCGCCAGCTGCCCGACACCCTCTCGACCGAGGAGATTGACCGCATAATAAACTCAATAGACACCTCCACCACCAAGGGTCTGCGTGACAGCGCAATTCTGGAACTACTATATTCCTGCGGCTTGCGAGTGTCGGAGCTGTGCGACCTTAAGTTGGGAGACCTATTCTTTGGCGAGGGCTATATACGCGTCATAGGCAAGGGCGACAAGCAGCGCTTTGTGCCTATCAGTGGAATTGCACGCGAGCGCATACTGCGCTATAAAGAGCATCGACAGGGGGCTACAAAAAGTGAAGACACACTATTCCTGAATAATCGTGGCAAAAGACTCACACGCGTGATGATATTCACTATCATAAAGCAGGCTGCCCAGCGTGCAGGCATCGACAAGAAGATAAGCCCTCACACCTTCCGCCACTCCTTCGCCACCCATCTGCTGGCGGGCGGCGCCAATATCCGCCAAGTGCAGGAGCTTTTGGGTCACGAAAACATACTCACCACCGAGATTTACACCCACCTCGACAACTCGCACCTGCGCGAAACCCTGGAGGAGCATATGAAGTTGGAGTAAAAGGAAAGGGATGCGTTTTAAGCGCATCCCTATTTTTACACTTTATATTTAAATAGGTTGTATAAAAGAGGAATTTTTAGGCTTTCGCAGTCCGAGCAACCGCAGTTTACTTGGCGTAAAT
>JAGBTO010000008.1 GCA_017631285.1 Alistipes sp. | reverse complement strand
TTGAGTTTTGATTTTCTGATATTATATGTAACTTTGTAGTATGATTAAGGCAGAAAACATACGCAAAAGTTTTGGCACGCTGGAGGTGCTGAAAGGGGTCTCGCTGGAGGTTAAGCCCCACGAGGTGGTGTCGATTGTGGGTCAGAGCGGCGCGGGAAAGACTACGCTACTACAAATTCTCGGCACGTTGTCGGCAATGGATAGCGGAAAACTAACTATTAATGGCGAGCAGGTTAGTTCGTTTGACGACAACCGCCTGTCGGACTTCCGCAACCGTAGAATTGGGTTTGTGTTCCAGTTCCACCATCTGCTGCCAGAGTTCTCGGCACTTGAGAATGTCATGATGCCCGCACTCATCGCCCGCCGCCCCACTACAGAGGTGGAGCAGGAGGCTAAAAAACTCCTGGAGCTGATGAATCTCAAGGATAGACTTTCACACAAGCCCAGCGCACTCTCGGGTGGCGAGCAGCAGCGTGTAGCCATTGCGCGTGCGCTCATCAACCGCCCCGCCCTGCTTCTGGCCGACGAGCCATCGGGCAACCTCGATTCAAAGAACCGCGACGAAATACACTCTCTGTTCTTCCGCCTACGCGAGGAGCTTGGGCAAACCACAATAATCGTCACCCACGATGATGGTCTTGCCTCAATGGCAGACCGCAAAATCACAATGCGTGACGGAGAGATAATCTAACCCTATGCAAAAAGAAGAATTACACGAGCTGCTGGAGCATCTGTACGATAAATACAACCGTGAGGAGTTCATCGAGCCCGACCCAATTAGCATACCCCACTCTTTCTCGGATCGTCACGACCGCGAGATATCGGGCTTTCTGGCTGCCGCCATCGCCTGGGGTAATCGCAAGGCGATTGTAAAGAGTGCACGACGTATGGTCCAGTATATGGACTATGCGCCCGCCGATTTTGTGCGCAATGCCTCGGCGGAGGAGTTGCGTCATCTGCAAACCTATGTCCACCGTACCTTCAACGGTCAGGACTTCACCGATTTTGTACTCTGTATGCGTCACATAATGGAGCGTTGGGGTGGCATTGGCGAGTTCTTCGAGCAGAATTACTTGGCAACGCAAGATATGGCGCAGGTGTTGTCGCTTTTTCGCAAAGAGTTTTTCTCGTGCGACCACAACCCCCATTGTGAGAAACATCTCTCATCAATAGACAAGGGTGCTGCCTGCAAACGACTGAATATGTATCTGCGCTGGTTTGTGCGTCACGACGACAGAGGAGTTGATTTTGGGCTGTGGCGCAAGATTCCTATGTCGGCACTCTATCTGCCACTCGATATTCACACGGGAAATATGGGCCGTGCGTTAGGACTGCTCACCCGCAAGCAGAATGACTGGAAGGCGACAGCCGAAATTACAGCCTCGCTGCGAGAATTCAACGCCGACGACCCCGTACGTTACGATTTTTCGCTCTTCGGTGCTGGAATTGATGGTTTTCTAAAGGAGTAGGCTATGCGAGGTAAAGGTTTTACATTCAAGCAGTTTCACATAAACCACTCGCGTTGTGCGATGAAGGTCGGGACAGACGGCACTTTGCTCGGTGCGTGGGCATCACTCCCCGACTCAGCACGCCACATTCTTGATATTGGTACTGGTACAGGTTTGATTGCCATAATGGCGGCACAACGCCAGCCAGATGCACACATTTGTGCCATAGATATTGATGCCGACTGCATCTCACAAGCCGAGGAGAATGTTGCCGATTGCCCATGGAGCGAGCGTATCAAGCTGTACCACTGCCCATTGCAGAAGTTTTCTTTGGAGGAAAAATTTGATGTAATAATCTCCAACCCACCCTACTTCATAGATTCTTTGCTCTCGCCCGATGCTCAACGCTCAACAGCTCGTCATACAGCTACACTCTCGTTTGAGGATCTTACCGAGGGAGTTATACGTCTGCTTGCGCCCGAGGGTCGTTTCTCGCTTATTCTGCCACCTGCGGAGTATGATAGATTTCTCTCGGCATCTCGTGGAAAGTTATTTGTAGCAAGAAGATGCGACGTGTGGTCAACCCCCACAAGCGATGTAAAACGCATTATGGCAGAGTTCCAGACCACCCCACCAGCAGAACCCGCCACGCCCGACAAATTGATTATCGAGGAGTTTGGCGCAATGGGTTACAGCGAAAAATATAAGTCGCTGACAAAGGATTTTTATCTAAAATTTTGATTATCCGCACAAAACAATTATTTTTGCTAAAACTACCGATAAAAACATTTAACAATGAAACGAGTAATATTTTTTGTAGCATTGGCCCTATGCTCTGTTGCCAACATTTGGGCTCAAAATAACACGACATGCACCGTTATTGGCGCACACTACAACTCTGCAGGAGATTTAGTAATTTCCGACCCAAGCACAACCATTCAGGTGCAGCTAACAGTTGAAAAAGTGCAAACAATAGTAGGCCCCTATGCAAAGTATGCGCAGAAATTCCTAGACGTACGTCCTGCATTAGTTGGTCGTACATCATACACTGTTACCGATGCTAAAATTGGTCTCGCACAGCCAAATGCAAAAATAGATGTCAAAAATCACAAACACACTTGTGTAGATTCATACCTTGGTAGCGACACCGATTTTGCTCGTGTATCAACAGAGCGTACCTCATCAACTATAATGAGTACCGAGGATGCAGCGCAACAAGCTGCACAAGCGATATTCTCAATTCGCAGACACCGCATGGAACTTATCACAGGTGAGGCTGGTGAAAATGTATTTGGTGCAGGTCTTAAAGATGCATTGAAGGCTCTAGACAAGAAAGAACAAGAGTATATGGAGTTGTTCCTGGGTAAGAAAATTACAACTACAACGACACATACTTATACAATTCCTTTGGCTGTAAACATCACCGAGTACAACATTGCTCGCATAAATACTCAAACCGGATTACAGCCCGCAACAGCTACCGAAGGCGATGTTATCAAGTTATCGCTCACTCCTTCAGCTGAGACTAAGTTTAATTACATAACTGAAGTAGAACCTACAAATAAGTTGGCAGTAGCTGTACGCATTGCCAATATAAGTACATGTTCAGTTGTTGTAGGTGAGACCAGCGTAGGAAATACAGCCACTTTGCCTATTTACGAGTTAGGACGTACCGCATATATTCTAAATCCTGCGGCAAAAAAGTAGTTTAGCAAATAACAACATGGGCTGCTCTTGAAAAAGGGCAGTTTTTTTATGAAAGACAATACATCAAATATGATTTCATTGCTCGGCAAGATGCGTAAGCAGATGAATGGCGCTGTTGCCGATAGCATGTTTTATTACGGACAGGATTACGGACTTAATTATGGCGTAAGCCTGCCCACTATTCGTTCAATAGCAAAAGAGTGGGATAAAGACCATGAATTTGCACTATACTTGCTACGGCAACAAGTACGCGAACTAAAACTCGCGGCCATGCATATTGCTAAGCCTGAGATGATTTCAATAGAGGAGGCGCAGACTTGGGCCAACGCTATAATCAACTCGGAGATAGCAGAAGAGTGTGCCTTCGCTCTATTAAGTCAATCGCCCATGGCAATGGATATATACAAATTGTGGATTGCCAGTGAGAATGAGTATGTAATATATGCAGCCCTAATGACAGCTGCACGAAACACTTCACTAACAACCGATATAATCGCCCCAATAAACGATATAGTAAACCGATATCCAGACTCGCGTCCAATAGCACACGGAGTAGTTGCAGTATTAGCAAATGCTTACTCGCAGGCCTCATTGCAGGAGTGTGTAAAGACAGTTATAGCACAACTTAATAACAGCAACGCAGCCCAATATATACGCGAGGAAATGAGTTGGCGTATAGAGTTCAATTAATACATCTCTATGCGTTCTTGACGTTTGAGTTCATTTATAAGCTCTTGAGGCGACATTACACCACTTGCTCTCCACAATTGACGGCTCTCGCGAAAAAGTATAAGAGTAGGCACCGCATGAATGCGGAAGTAATCGGCCAACATAGAATTCTCAGGATGGTCAATATCTATGCGTACAACATCTACCAACGAAGCCATCTGATCCTGTACGCTATCAAGCACCGGGTGCATGGCCTTACAAGGGCCACACCAATTAGCATAGAAATCAACCAACACAAATCGCTCACCTGAAATTAGAGCTTGCAAATCACTAATTGTCATAGTTCCATTTTTAGATAGCTATTAATTCAAATATGATGCCAAAAAAATGACTACCAATTTAAATTGATAGTCATATAGTATTGTTTGGACAATATATTAATTAGTAAATAATGCCGGCGGCAGTTCTCCAATATTATTAATATAGACCACCTCTATACCCTTTGGTGCTTTGATATTCTTACGCAGGAAACCCGACACAATAATCTTCTTAAAGCCAAGACGTGCAGCCTCGCTAATACGCTGCTCACTTCGCGGTGCAGGACGCACCTCACCCGACAAACCGACCTCACCTGCGCAACATATTCCATCCAAAACAGCTCGGTCGTAATATGATGAGATAACAGCTGCAACAATTGAAAGGTCTAAACCCGTATCGGCGACACGGAAGCCTCCGGCAAAATTCAAAAACACATCCTTCTGATACATTTTCATCCCCACTCGCTTCTCAAGTACAGCCAACAGCATACTCATACGACGCGAGTCGTAGCCTGTTGCATTGCGTTGTGGGGTACCATAAGCGGCATTAGTCACTAATGCCTGCACCTCGATAAGATATGGTCGTACTCCATCAACCGATGCCCCCACAGCAATACCACTCAACGGCTCCTCGTAATGAGAAAGTAATATTTCGGAAGGATTCTCCACGGCGCGCAACCCATTATCAAGCATCTCGAACACCCCAATCTCAAACGTTGCTCCAAAGCGGTTCTTAATACCTCGCAGAATGCGATAGACATTATTACCATCTCCCTCAAACTGCAATACCACATCGACAATGTGTTCCAAAATTTTAGGACCTGCAATGGTGCCATCCTTGGTAATGTGGCCAATGATAAAAATTGAAGTGCCTGTAGTTTTAGCATACTTCAGCAGTGATGCTGCACATTCTCGAATTTGAGATACACTACCAGCCGACGAGTCTATCGTATTGGTAAATATAGTTTGAATAGAGTCTATTACGACCACATCGGGTCGCTGCTGCTCAATCTGATGCAATATATTTTCGAGCAAGGTCTCGGAATAAATATAACACTCCTCATTTCCGATTCCCAATCGCTCTGCTCGCATACCTATCTGCTCGGCTGACTCCTCGCCCGAAACATAGAGCGTCCGCAACCCATGTGCCGTAAGAGCAAGTTGCAAACTAAGAGTAGATTTACCAATGCCCGGCTCGCCGCCAAGTAACACCAGCGAACCTGGCACCAAGCCGCCGCCAAGCACACGATTAACCTCAGCATTATGCATATCAAGTCGCTGGTGAGTCGAAGGTTTAACCTCACTAACTCGTTGTGGCGTGCTTTGTGGTGCATTTGTCGCCACAGCTAATGACGCGGAAGAGGCTTTTACGATAATCTCTTCGGCAAAAGTATTCCACTCTCCACACGCAGGACAGCGACCCAACCATTTGGGTGCCTCAAAGCCGCATTCACGACAAAAGTATGCCTTCTTCTGCTTAGCCATTATTTAGTAAAGAGCCTATAAATATCATTTCCATTAGCATAAATCACCAATGCAAGCAGAATAGCAAATCCTATATACTGCATTACCTCAAGGAATTTATCGCTTGGTTTCTTACCTGTAATCATCTCCCATAAAGTGAAGAGCGCATGACCGCCATCCAAGCCTGGGATAGGCAAAATATTCAACACTGCCAGCATAATAGATAAAAACGCTGTCATCGACCAGAAACGCAACCAATCCCACTCCGATGGGAAGATATTTCCAATAGCGATAAAGCCACCCAACTCCTCATACATTTTGGTCTTGGGTTGAAATATAAGCTTTAATTGCTGCCAATAATCTGCGATTGTCTCTACAGCCATATTTACACCAGCAGGGATAGCCTCGAAAAGGGTGTATGAGCGTGTGCGAGGAGTGAACATTTCATTGTTCATCACCACACCAATCTTACCCTGGTCATTCACAGGAACGTTTAATAGGAATTTATCTCCTGCTCTAAGCACTGTAAGAGCAACTGTATCACCCTTACTTGCTGGCAGAATCTGCTCAGTCATTGTAACAACGTCGATATTAGTATATCCATTACAAGCAACAACCTCATCACCAGCCAATAAGCCTGCCTCAATAGCAGAAGAGGCTGCGACTGAATCTACGATAAATGGTACACGCAAAGTATAAAGTTCCTCATACTCCTTATTACGACGCATTGTGAGCAACTCGTCAAATGGAATTGTAAACTCAACCTTCACACCTTCACGCTCCACCGCTACATGACGGTCGTTCTCGGTAAGAAGTAACATCTGGCGAACCTCGTTCACATCATCGATAGCAACATCATCAATAGATATAATCTTATCACCATCCTTGAAGCCCATACGCTCACCAGCTTCATTAAAGTTATAACCCCATTTAACATCCTCGTTAGCGAGATAACTCTCACCCCAGGTGTAGCAGACACCAGTATAGATTACCATCGCGAGCAACACATTCATTACAACACCGGCAACCATCACCATAAAGCGCTGCCATGCTGGCTTGGCACGGAATTCCCAAGGCTGAATAGGCGCTTGCATCTGCTCCAAATCCATGCTTTCGTCAATCATTCCGGCAATCTTCACATAACCACCCAATGGCAACCATCCCACACCATACTCGGTCTCGCCTCGTTTCCACTTGAAAAGCGAGAACCATGGGTCGAAGAATATATAAAACTTCTCAACTCGAATCTTAAAAATGCGCGCCACGATGAAGTGACCAAACTCATGTATCGCTACAAGAAGCGACAAGCTCATGAAAAACTGAACTACTTTAACTACTATATCCATCTTAAAAACAAATTTATTTCAAATTTAAATACTCAGCCGCCAAAGCTCGCGATTCTTCGTTCGAAAGCTCATAATCTCGCAGAGTAGGTTGTGCAACAAAAGTTGCACGTTGCAACGCATACTCGATTGAAGCTGTTATGTCGGTAAAGCGACACTTTCCCTCAAGAAATGCAGCCACTGCTACTTCATTCGAACCATTCATAACGCACGACGCTGTACCACCTCGACGCATACAATCGTAGGCAATATCTAAAGCGGGATACTTGATGAGGTCAGGCTCCGAAAAAGTAAGAGTCGGATTTGCAAAAAAATCGAAACGCTCATTTGAACGAGACGCACGATAAGGAAACATCAGCGCATAACTAATTGGCATGTGCATATCAGGTGTTCCAAGTTGAGCCTTTATTGCGCCATCTTCGAACTCCACCATTGAGTGTACGATTGACTGAGGGTGAATTAACACCGATATATGTTCAGCATCCATCCCAAACAACCAATGAGCCTCAATAACTTCAAAACCTTTATTGACCAGTGTCGCCGAATCAATTGTAATCTTTGCGCCCATACTCCATTGAGGATGTCGCAAAGCCTGTTCGGGCGTAACATTCTTCAGTTCTGACATAGGCACATCACGCAATGCGCCACCACTGCATGTTAAAATCAAACGTCTCACAGGCGACTGCTCGCCTACCAAACATTGGAATATTGCAGAGTGCTCAGAATCAATAGGAAGAATAGGAACGTTATGCTCAGCGGCCATACGCATAACCAAATCGCCACCAACGACTAAAGTCTCCTTATTTGCTAAAGCAATTTTCTTACCGGCTTTAATAGCTGCCACTGTAGGGTGCAAGCCTGCATATCCCACCAAAGCATTAACCACTACATCTACCTGTGAAGATTGAACTACCTGCTCGATAGCATCGCTACCTGCATACACCTTTATAGGGTAATCCGCCAACGCCTGCTTGAGTAGTTCATACTTATCAAAGTTAGCAATAACCACACAATCCACATCAAACTCAATAGCTTGACGCGCCAATTGTTCCCAATTATTTCCCGCCACAAGCGAGTTTACCTCAAATATATCGGGATTTTCGCGCACTATATCGAGTGTCTGCACACCTATAGAACCTGTGGAGCCAAGTATAGATAATCGTTGTTTCATCCTTTATATCGGGATTTAAAATACTATGTAATTTTCAGGGTCAACAGCCTTACCTTCGGTCCATATCTCCACCTCAACAAGAGGATTATTCTTACTATCATTATCACGCATAGCGTTATAGCCAATCACCTGACGACTCTTTAGTACTTGACCCTTAGAGATCAACACTTGTGATAGATTGCGATAGATTGACACAAAACCATTGAAATGCTGAATAGTAACCGACGTACCCTGCTCGCCACCTGTAACTACATCAACGACAGCTCCGTCATCGATACTTGTCACTGGCGAATTAGGAGCAGATTGAATTCCCACACCCAAGTAGTTGTCATCACGCGAAAAATGTCGTGTAATAACACCCTCAACAGGGGCTGCAAAAATTAATTTTCCACCCTGCTCACGACTGCGTAGAGTTCGAGCCAAGGAATAATCACCTTCGCCCTCCATCTGCAAGCGCAATAAGGAATCGAACTCTGAAGGTGGCACCAACGTCTTATCCAGACGAGTTGTATCGCCTTCATTTATAGGTGTACGCACAACTGGCGTGCGCCCCTCAAGTATCATGGCTATATTCTCGTTATAAGTGAGCATATCACTCATGCGACGTTCCAATGAATCAATGCGCATAACACTCTGCACCAAATCATCATGCTGACGTTCTGCCGAAGTTCGATAACCAGGAAATACATCCAAAATAGGGGTGTATGCCACCAAAATCAACACAACCGCAAAGAGCACCAAAACAAATGTCAACATTGCGCCGACAAGCGCCACGGGTGAAATATGTACACTCCAATCCTCATGACCTTGTAGTGGATCACTCATTGCAATACGTTTCTTCGAGAACCAAGTTCTTATGTTCTTTTTATTTACCTTCATAGGAATACTCAACTATATCGTACAAAGATAGGAAAAATTAAACAAATAGCGTTTTTATAATAGTGTTTTTTAGCTTACTTATCTTTTTATTACACAACATAGCCTAAAAACGAACCCATTTAAACCATTATTATACCCGTCAAACGACAGTTCTGTATTTTTGGGTAATATATTATCAGGAAATAGTAACAACAATTGAGAAAAATTGTTTATATTTGCGTAATTGTAAACTCAATACTTAAAAATAATAAAAAACTATGGTTAAACCTACATTACTTGTTTTGGCTGCTGGTATGGGCTCACGTTACGGTGCCCTGAAGCAGATGGACGGTGTTGGTCCTAACAACGAGGCTATCATCGACTACTCAATTTATGACGCTATCCGTGCTGGTTTCGGTAAGGTGGTATTCGTTATTCGTCACTCTTTCGCTGACGCCTTCACTGCGGTGTTCAACAAAGAGCGTTTCGGTGGTAAGATTGAGGTTGAGATCGTTTATCAGGAGCTCGACTATTTACCAGAGGGATTCTCAGTTCCTGAGGGTCGTGAAAAGCCTTGGGGTACAAACCACGCTCTTTTGATGGCTAAGGACGTTATTAAAGAGCCTTTTGCTGTAATCAATGCTGACGACTTCTATGGAGCTGATGCTTACAAGGTTATCGGTGATTACCTCAGCCAGCTCGGCGAGAGCGAGAACCACTACTGCATGGTTGGTTACGAGGTAAACAAGACTTTGTCGGAGAATGGTACTGTATCACGTGGTGTATGCGAGATTGACGATGATCGTTTCCTCACATCAATCGTTGAGCGCACTAAGATTGAGCGCAACGAGGAGGGTACAATCGTATTCCACGACTTGGGCGATGACGTAGCTTTGGAGGAGGAGACTCCAGTGTCAATGAACCTCTTTGGTTTCACACCAGACTACTTCACACACTCTGAGGAGTATTTCAAGGGCTTCTTGGCTGATCCAGCTAACCAGGCTAACTTGAAGGCTGAGTTCTTCATTCCTTTGATGGTAAATGAGTTGGTTGGCAAGGGTACTTCAAAGCTTCGCGTATTGAGCACTACTGCTAACTGGTTCGGTGTAACATACCAGGCAGATAAGCCACAGCTCGTAGCAAAGATTGAGGAACTTATCGAGGCTGGTGTATATCCACGCAACTTGTGGGGTAAATAATTTTTATTCTCCCATCACGATTAGAGGTGAATCTGCAAAAGGATTCACCTCTTTATTTTGACACTTCACCCCGCAACACTTGCCTAGACGAGTGAAATTTCATATCTTTGTCCACAAGTAATAAACATCTATTATGAAGCACTTTTTAACCTTTATAACCATTCTCATATCAATATCATCCTTTGCTCAACAAGCAACAGATTCTTTAGCAGAGCATTTGATGCAAAGGGCAATTACGATTCGCAACTTTGGACAATCGTTGCCTCAAGAGAAAGTGTATGTTCACATGGATAACACAAGCTATTATCAGGGCGACAAGATATGGTTTCAGTGCTATGTGGTGACAGCCGACAAGAATGAACCTACCAGTTTGAGTAAGACGCTCTATGTAGAACTGCTCAACCCCGAAGGTGATGTAATTGAGAAACACACCCTGCCAATTGTTGACGGTCGCTGTAATGGAGATTTCTCTCTCGTACATCTCCCATTCCATTCAGGCTTCTATGAAATCAGAGCTTTCACTCGTTATATGATTAACTTTGGCGACGACACAATCTTTTCACGTGTATTCCCTGTTTTCGACCTACCCGAGGTAGTTGGTGATTACGCCGAACGCAAGATGACCCACATGAAAAGCATTAACGCCAAATACAAGGTAAATCGAGAAATCGAGAAGCGTGAAAAGAGTGTAAACGTGAAATTCTACCCCGAAGGTGGTAATATGGTTGCAGGACTACCATCGCGCATAGCATTTGAGGCTACAAATGCGAATGGCACACCAATTAAAGTCGAAGGTAAGATACTCTCAGCAGCAGGTAACCAAGTAGCTACATTTAAGGTAAACCACGAAGGACGAGGCTCATTTACTTACACGCCTAACATAGGCGACAAGGCTGAAGTTAGATATGGCGACAAAACATTTTCATTCGAACTTCCCGAGATAAAAGAACAGGGATTTGTCATAAATGTTGATAATATTTCATCACAGGATAGCCTGTTTGTAACTCTACAAAAAACTCCAGGTTTAGAGTTACCTTTAATTGGTGCAGCCACAATAAGCGCGGGCAAGTTGAGTAGTTTTGCAATGCTTGACACCCAACAAAACTCACCTTTAAGATTCTCTATTGCCAAAAGTGAGCTTCCATCGGGGGTATCACGCATAGTAATTTCCAGTCCCGAAGGCAATATTTTGGCTGACCGACTGTTTTTTGCACATTCAGGAGATGTCGCAAACATACAAATACATAGCGACAAAACCTCTTACGAGCCATACGATGCTGTGAAATTAGATTTCAACATTACCGACGACGAGGGAAAACCCGTAGAAACCACAATGTCGGTAGCGGTGCGTGATGGAGATAATTGTTTGGAATCTCACACCAATATCCTAACAGACCTACTGCTAATGTCAGAAATCAAGGGTTATGTTCACCGCCCTGCATACTATTTTGAAGCAGATGACATAGAGCATCGCACTGCATTGGATGAACTTCTAATGGTTCAAGGTTGGCGCCGCTACGATTGGGACACATGGTCGGGACAAAAACCTTTTAAATTGCGTTATACTCCAGAACAGGGCATATCGGTAAATGGCACAGTATTGAACTACACGTCGAATAAACCGGTAAGCAACATATACCTTTCATCTATGCTCTCATTGCGTGATGACCCTGCAGCAACAGATGGTGACGAAAACACCAAGCCAAGCGACAACACTCATATCGGCATTGTAAATGTGGGTGAGGATGGACGCTTTGAGTTCACAACGGGTGTAACGGGCAAATGGAATTTAGTGCTGGGAGTCACAAATGATAAAAACAAGGCAAAGTCGAGCCGCATACTTATTGATAGAGGTTTTTCACCAAAACCAAAGAATTATAGGGTTTCCGATATGCAAATATCGTCGGATAACATCTCTTCCAACAAGGAGGATTTACCGCCAATCGTTGCCGACACAGCCAGCGACAATGGCCTAATCAACTTCACAGAAGAGGAGGCTTCAAAATTACTTTCTGAACGCACTCATCAGATTAAAGAAGTAGTAGTAACAGGCGAAGAGGAGAGTCACGAGAAAATGGTATATAAGGCTCGTGCCAATGCTATGAAGTATTACGATATTGAAACCGAGCTAAGTAATTTCGAAGATAGTGGCGAGACTATAAATGATATTTATCAATTGCTTTCGGCATTGGACGACAACTTTTTTATCGAGCGAAGCGAAAATGCCATTGCTCCTAAATCGATTACTGATAGTGAATATAAACATAGTTGGTTCCTCACCTATAAGACTAAAGAGCCTTTATTCATAATTAATTACCAGCAAGACCATGGCGACATTCCTTGGTGGGATGCCATTGAACTCCTGGCCATAAAGTCTATTTATATCAGCGAGGACGAGGAGACTATCATGAAATGGGCAGACCCTCACAAGATTTCACAGCTTGAGGCTACACGCCGATATTCGGCAGTAATCTTTATCGAAATGCATCCTCTTGGCAAAGTCCCAGCAAAACCTCGCCGAGGAGTAAGAAAGACTTGGATTGACGGATACTCAACGCCTGTGGAGTTCTACAGCCCCGACTATTCGTTGCTGCCAAAGGATGAGGACTATCGTCGTACACTCTATTGGAATCCAAACGTCAAGACCGATGGAGATGGAAAGGCTACGGTGGAGTTCTACAACAACAGTTCATGCCGCAATATCGACATATCGGCCGAAACACTCACAAAGAGTGGAGGCTTAGGTGCTGTAGCAAAATAAACATTTATTAAATATCTTGCAATACGATTAAAGGGCTGATCATCACAGCCCTTTAATCGTATTATACAATTTAACTTGTTGCACAGCCTCCCGAACATCGTGAACACGAAGGATAGTAGCACCTTGACGCAAAGCCTCCCAATTCAGAGCAATAGTACCAGCCAATGCATCTGCTGGCGTAGAGTCAAGGACTTTATATATCATTGACTTTCGTGATAATCCCGCAAGAATAGGACAACCCAAATCGCTAAATTTATTCAACGAGGCTAATAACTCGTAATTCTGCTCTACACTCTTTGCAAAACCAAAGCCTGGATCAATAATAATGTGCTTCACTCCTCGCATTGACAGATACTTCACCCTTTGCTCGAAATAGCTATACACCTCAGCCACTACCCCACCATCATAATGCGTATTATGTTGCATACTTTGTGGCGTACCTCGCATATGCATCGCCACATAAGGCACATCAGACTCGGCTACGACATCTATAATTTCAGGCGACAGCTCACCTGCTGAAATATCATTAATAATCATCCAGCCAAACTCTTCAATAGCATTACGAGCAACTTCGGCACGGAATGTATCGACCGAAATGACAACATCCTTTGACACATCTCTCACAGCTTCTAAACCCCGCCGCACGCGCAACCACTCCTCTTGTAATGAAATATCATTTGCTCCAGGGCGAGAGGAGTATCCCCCTATATCAATAATAGTGGCTCCCTGCTCAACGGCATCACAAATTCGACTATGCAAACTACCGATCGTAATCGTGCGACTTGCGTTATAAAATGAATCATCGGTGACATTCACTATAGCCATTACTTGTGGCTCAAACAAATTAATGGGATTGGTGGGCTTCATATAGAAACATCTTATGCAACTGTTCTATGTCACTTTCCAAGTAATCTTGACGCAAATTAACCAACGTGCGATTAGCCATAGCATGCAACTCCTCATCACTCATCTGATGAGATATGCGTTGCTCAACCGCTTCGCGAGTAATGCCATCACGCTGCATCGTACGCTGGATACGCATCTCACGTGGAGCTAACACGGCCAATGTAGCATCAACCTCCGTTTCAAAACCCGCCTCAAACAATATGGCACTTTCAAATACAACATAAGCCGAGTGTTGTTGCTCAGCCCAACAACGGAAATCCTCTCTCACCGCTGGATGAACAATACCATTGAGTCGTTGCAAAGCCTCAGCATCTCCAAACACACAACCCGCCAAATAGGCTCGGTTTAGCCCGTCAGCGTCATAACATTCCTCACCAAAATGTTCAATTAACTGACGGCGAATTTGCTCATTATGTTGCATCAACGCCTTTGCCCTGCTATCAGAGTCATAAACAGCTACACCACGCTCACACAACATACGGCATACGGTGCTTTTTCCACTACCTATGCCTCCTGTTATACCTATTTTATACATGATTATATTTATTATTCGGATTGTGCTTCTATATGCTCAGGGAATGTTAACGAAGGTATATCCCCGATAGAAATGACCTTAATATCACTAAAACGTACCGAAATTGCACTCTGTACCGATTGCGGATCTAGATTATACCAACTACCTAACAATTCACCTGAATCGCCTCGATCATATTCTACTGAATATTTCAAATCACTCAATGGAATCTTCAGTTCCTTACGAGCATAAACCCTATAACCCAACAAATTGGTACCCTTACCCTCAACAACGCAAGGAACGCGCAAACGTTCTCCATCAACATTAACTAAAACTGAGAAATTGGTTGTATAGGTGTATTGCAACTTAAGAATATACCACAAAAGAAACGAGGCACACAACAGCACCATATATACCGGAGAAATGGCTCGACGAATGCGCAGCCACAAAAATCTCAATCTATTCACCAACTTACTCATAGTAAATGCAAAGTTATAAAAAAAAGGTTGCAACCAAAATGGGTTGCAACCTTTTTTTATGGAAAATCAATAATTATTTTGTCTTCTTATCTGTGCGACGCAAAATGTCGTAAGCAATAGGTGTTGCCACAAATACAGAAGAGTAAGTACCAATGATTACACCAAGCAAGAGTGCGAAGATGAAACCACGCAAGTTCTCACCACCCAAGATAAACATCGCAAGCAATGTAACAATTGTTGTACCAGATGTATTCAAAGTACGTGACAATGTTGAACAAATTGCCTTGTTGATATTATCGCTAATAGCACGCTTTGGATAGAGTGACAAATACTCACGAATACGGTCGAAGATAACCACTGTATCGTTGATTGAGTAACCAATGATTGTCAAGATTGCAGCGATAAATGCCTGGTTAATCTCCAAACCGAATGGCATAATGTGGTAGAACAACGAGAATGCTCCGATTACGAGCAATGCATTGTGAACCAACGCCAATGTAGCACCTGTTGCCCACTCCCAACGCTTGAATCGGATAGTGATGTAAAGACCGATAGCGATGAGTGAGAACAATACTGCGTAGAATGCACCGAACAACATATCCTTTGCAATAGCAGGACCAATCTTCTCAGAAGAGATGATACCATTCTCATCATCCTGTGTACTTACAAAACCATCCAAAGTGATAGGATAAGTATAGAATCCCTTAACAGCTTCGTAAATCAAAGCATCTACCTCGGCTGTTGTCTCCTCAGATGTATCGTCATACTTGTACTGAGTGATGATACGAACCTGGTTTTCACCACCGTACTGCTTAACCTCAACTGATGACTTTGTAGCATCGTCGCTAACCAATGCTGACTCAACTGCAGAACGAACCTCCTCAGCTGATACGTTCTGGTCGAAACGTACTACATAAGTACGACCACCTGTGAAATCAACACCTGTATTGAAACCAAGAACGAAGAACGAAATGATTGAAACAACGATCAATGAACCTGACAAGATGTAAGCGCTCTTACGCTTACCAATGAAGTCGAACGATACATTTGCCAACCAATTCTCAGACCAAGAGCGAGAGAATGATACCTTGCCCCACTTAGCCTCAACCTTCTCGATAAGCATACGAGTGATGAAGATGGCGCAGAATACTGATGTCAAGATACCGATTACCAATGTTGTGGCGAAGCCCTGAACTGGACCATTACCAAACACGAACAATACGATACCTGTGATGATTGTAGTGAGCTGACCGTCGATGATAGCAGAGTATGCGTTAGAGAAACCATCCTTGATGGCAGCAGAGAGACCCTTACCTGCACGAAGCTCCTCCTTGATACGCTCGGAGATAATCACGTTAGCATCCACAGCCATACCCATTGTCAAAACAATACCTGCAATACCTGGCAATGTCAATACAGCACCGAATGACACCAATACACCCATCAAAAGGAATACGTTAAGTACCAATGCGATATCGGCCAACCAACCTGCAGTCTTGTAGAATACGCCCATGTAAAGGAGTACCAAGAAGAATGCCAACACAAATGAGAACATACCAGCGTTGATAGACTCAACACCGAGTGATGGACCCACAACCTGATCCTGAATGATGCGTGCTGGAGCAGGAACCTTACCTGACTTCAATACGTTAGCCAAGTCCTGTGCCTCCTGGATTGTGAAGTTACCAGTAATCACAGAGTTACCGCCCTCAATCTTCTGATTTACATTAGGTGCAGAATATACCAAGCCATCCAATACAATTGCAATAGGCTTACCGATATTCTGACCTGTAAGCTGTGCCCACTGCGATGTACCATTTGAAGTCATTGTCAAATTAACCTCAGCATTTGCACCATTCTGAGAATAGTTCTCCTGTGCAGTAGCAACAGATGCGCCATCCATAGCTGGCTTACCGTCGATTGAGCGAAGTGCATACAATGCGTAACGACCATCGAAGTAATCTTCACCCTTAACAGCCCATGCCAATACCAAATCAGCTGGCATCAAATTCTTAACCTCAGGACGAGCAAGATACTCGTTAATAGCAGGCATATCAGCCTCACGTGCAGCACCTACGATGCAACCACCAGAATATGCAGGATCCAAAAGTGCAAACAAAGGATTCTGCTCGCGTGAGAAACGTGATGCAACCTCCTCATCGTCAGCCTTAGCACTTGCTGCCTCTGTTGCAAGATCTGAAGACTGCTCAACAGTCTCAGAAGCCTCAGCCTCTTGAGCCTCTGGCTGTGCAGTAGCCTTGATAAGCTGGTCAGCCTCTGCCAAGATTGGCAATACCTCCTGCGCGTCATACACTACCCAGAACTCGAGTGATGCTGAACCCTGCAAAAGCTTACGTACACGCTCTGGCTCCTTGATACCTGGCAACTCAACCAGCATACGGTTAGAGTTTGGTCCACGCTGGATGTTTGGCTGTGTTACA
>JAGBTO010000082.1 GCA_017631285.1 Alistipes sp. | reverse complement strand
TGAAGTGTCGGCAGAGATGTTCTCAACCTGGTATGTCTTGAACTCGCCCTTCGATTTAGCGTCCTTTTGACGCCATATCTTTAATGTAAAATTCATTGTGTTCTAAAATTAAAGTTTAACGTCAAATTAGTCCTTATAGTTACGCTGTGCACGGTGTGTGAACTCGTAATCGAGTGGCTCCTTTGTAAGCTCTGGCTCTACGTCCATACCCTTATACTCCCAAACAGCAGCATAAGCGAACTTATCATCGTGACGCAATGCCTCACCCTCCTCAGTCTGGTGCTCTGAACGGAAGTGGCCACCGCAAGACTCCTCACGGTTCAACGCATCGCGTGCCATCAACTCACCAAGCTCAAGGTAATCAACCAAACGCAAAGCCTTCTCCAACTCTACGTTGAATGAGTCAGCAGTACCAACCAACTTCAAATCTGACCAGAACTCCTTGCGAAGAGCCTGAATCTCCTTGATAGCCTTATTCAAAGACTCCTCGGTACGAGCCATACCTACGTTATCCCACATGATGTTACCCAAACGCTTGTGGATGTCGTCAACTGACTGCTTACCCTTGATTGAGAACAACTTCTCGATCTTATCCTTAACGGCCTTTTCTGCCTCAGCAAATGCTGGAGTGTCTGTAGAAACCTTTGGAGCCTGAATCTTCTTTGAAAGGTAGTCACCGATAGTGTATGGCAATACGAAGTAACCGTCAGCCAAGCCCTGCATCAAAGCCGAAGCACCCAAGCGGTTAGCACCATGATCAGAGAAGTTAGCCTCACCGATAGCATACAAACCAGGGATTGTAGTCATCAAGTTGTAGTCAACCCAGATACCACCCATTGTGTAGTGAACAGCAGGGAAAATCTGCATTGGCTGCTCGTATGGGCTTACGTCAGTAATCTCCTCATACATATCGAAGAGGTTGCCATAACGCTGCTTGATGATATCCTTACCCAAACGCTCGATAGCTGTCTTGAAGTCGAGGAATACTGCCAAACCAGTCTCGTTTACACCGTAACCTGCGTCGCAACGCTCCTTAGCTGCACGTGAAGCAACGTCACGTGGTACCAAGTTACCGAATGCAGGGTAACGACGCTCCAAGTAGTAGTCGCGATCCTCCTCGGCGATATCTGATGGCTGCTTTGTGCCCTTGCGGATAGCCTCAACATCCTCCATCTTCTTTGGAACCCAGATACGACCATCGTTACGCAATGACTCTGACATCAGAGTAAGCTTCGACTGCTGTGTACCGTGGATAGGAATACATGTTGGGTGAATCTGTGTGAAGCAAGGGTTAGCGAAACCAGCACCCTTACGGTAGCACTGGAATGCAGCCGAGCCGTTAGAACCCATAGCGTTTGTAGAGAGGAAGAATACGTTACCGTAACCACCTGTTGCGATTACTACTGCATGAGCACCGTGACGCTCAATCTCACCTGTTACCAAGTTGCGAGCGATGATACCCTTTGCCTCGCCATCCTCAACTACGATATCCAACATCTCGTGACGTGGGTAGCTCTTTACTGAACCTGCTGCAATCTCCTTATTGAGGGCTGCATAAGCACCCAACAAAAGCTGCTGACCGGTCTGACCACGAGCATAGAATGTACGTGATACCTGAGCACCACCGAATGAACGGTTAGCCAACAAGCCGCCGTATTCGCGTGCGAAAGGTACACCCTGTGCTACGCACTGGTCGATGATGAGGTTTGATACCTCTGCCAAACGATATACGTTAGCCTCGCGAGCACGATAGTCACCACCCTTGATTGTATCGTAGAAAAGACGATATACTGAGTCATTATCGTTCTGGTAGTTCTTTGCTGCATTGATACCACCCTGTGCAGCGATAGAGTGCGCACGGCGTGGTGAATCCTGAATGCAGAATACCTTTACGTTGTAGCCCATCTCTCCAAGTGAAGCAGCTGCAGACGCACCACCAAGACCTGTACCTACGATGATGATGTCGAGCTTGCGCTTGTTTGCAGGGCTTACGACCTTAATTGCTGCTTTGTGGTTGCTCCACTTATCGGCCAACGCACCAGCAGGAACTTTAGAATCTAACTTTAATGCCATATTATTCTATTTTTAATTGTTCAAAGTGAATATTAATGAGCGTGACCTGCACAGCATGCCTCAGTGCAAGCCTGAGCAGCCTCTGAGCAGCAAGCATCAGCGCAACAGCCACAAATGCTGCATACGAAGAAAGTAATAACAACAGCTGCGAAGCCCAAAACGATGAGTGTAGAAACCAACTTAGAAGCGCACTTCAAACGTGGGTACCACTTGTCGTTTGCAAAACCTGCTGTCTGGAACATTGACCATACACCGTGGTTGAGGTGGAACCAAAGGGCTGCCAACCAAATGATGTAGAGAACGACATTGTACCACTTTGAGAATGTGAAGGCGATGATAGCAGCGCCATCGGTAGCGTGTACAACCTCCTCGCCAATCTGAGTAATCTCAGAACCCATCAACTCAACGAGCATCATCTTTGACCAGAAATGTACCAAGTGCAAGCCGAGACCCAAAATAACAATCACACCCAAAACGAGCATGTTTTTTGAAGCCCACTCAACGCCTGGCTCATTTACTGTTACAGCATAACGCTGTGAACCGCGAGCCTTGTAGTTGTTAACTGTAAGAATAAACGCATAAACGAAGTGCAACACCACCAAAGCTGCCAAACCTACGGTAGCAACTACTGCATACCAGTTAGCACCTAGGAAGGCGCACACCATGTTGTAAGCATCGGCGCTAACGAGAGCCACAAGGTTCATAGCCATGTGGAAAAGAAGGAAGAGTACAAGGGCGCAGCCTGTGATACTCATCACCAACTTCTTGCCGAGAGATGAATTTAATAAAAAACAGTTCATAATGTAAAGATTAAGTTTATTTTATTTATTTTTGTTTGTGAATTTGCTATAAAAACATTTGCATACCTAGTGCAAAGATAGTAATTGTTTGCTCAATAACAACAAAAATGCTATCTAATTTTGAGCCTAAATAGTGTTTAGAGGGGGTAAAATGAAAAAAAACGAGATAAGACGTGAGATAAAATGTCAAACGCTGGCACTTGATGCTAAACAGAGGCTTGGTCAGAGTCTTGGGGTGGTGGAGCGTGTAGGTGAGATTATTGCCCAGCGAAAGCCTCAGACGGTGGCTCTCTTCTCGCCGCTGAATGATGAGGTGCAGATTGCACAGCTTGTTGATGAATTGACTTGTAGGGTTGTTCTGCCACGTGTCGAGGGTGATGGTATGGAGTTCTACGACTATCATGCCGGGGAGCTTGCTCAGGGCGCTTATGGTATTGCGGAGCCGCAGGATGGCGAGCTTTGCCTGCCACAGGAGATTGATCTTATGGTTGTGCCTGGCGTGGCATTTACTCCAAGTGGCGATAGATTGGGGCGTGGCAAGGGTTATTATGATAGGTATCTTGCGCGAGAGGGCTTTCGAGCATATTGCGTAGGTGTTTGTTATGCACATCAGTTACTTAAGGAAATACCCACCGAGCCTCATGATAAACGTATGGATATGGTGGTGAGTGGAAACGAGTTATAGGTTATGAGTAGTCGCGAAAATATGGTCATGGAGCAGGTGGCAGCATTGCCATTTGAGCCTGGTGTGTATCAATTTCTCGACCATGACGGCAAGGTGATTTATGTAGGTAAGGCGAAGTCGCTCAAGAAGCGTGTGTCGTCATATTTCGTTAAAAACCGCGACCACTCCGCCAAAGTCAAGGTGTTGGTTAGGCAGGTATGCGCCATAAAGCACATTGTGGTGGGTAGCGAGCAGGATGCATTGCTGTTGGAAAACTCACTCATAAAGAGTCTGCAACCACGCTATAATATTCTGTTGAAGGACGACAAGACTTATCCGTGGATAGTCTTGCGCCGCGAAAATTTCCCTCGTGTGGAGTCCACTCGTATAGTCAATCACGATGGTTCGCAATACTTTGGACCCTATGGCTCAATTTCGATGCAACGCTCTATTCTGGAGTTTATACGTGAGGTTATTCCCTTGAGAACATGTAAGTTAAATCTATCACCCCAAAATATTGCGAAGGGTAAATATGGGGTCTGCTTACAATACCATTTGGGCAATTGTAAGGGTCCTTGTGTTGGTGCGCAGAGTGAGGAGGAGTATGCCGAACTACTCGCTATGGCAAAGGATGTTTTAAAGGGCGACTTGCGACCTGTGCGTAGCTACCTTGAACATAATATGCAAGCTGCAGCTGCGGAGCTTAAGTTCGAGTTGGCACAACGCTTCAAACAGCGACTGGAGGCG
The DNA here is from genome assembly GCA_017631285.1 of Alistipes sp. Taxonomy (GTDB): domain Bacteria; phylum Bacteroidota; class Bacteroidia; order Bacteroidales; family Rikenellaceae; genus Alistipes. The sequence goes on along the minus strand of JAGBTO010000082.1, from coordinate 23,312 downwards.
TTGGATAATTATCAGAGCCGCTCGGTTATAGTGAGTGCCAAGATTGTGGATTGTGATATATTTTCGCTTTTGGAAGATGACGATGTGGCGTATTGTAACTTCATACGCCTACGTCGTGGCTCGATAGTAGCTCTGCATACGGTACGCCTTACGACGGGTGTGGATGCTACGCCTGAGGATATGCTCTCTACGGCTATTCAGTATATAGTAGAAAACATCTCGCACGACCTTTCGCGTGAAGTTATTGTGCCATTCATTCCCGCGGCAGCAATATTGTTCGATGGTGTAACCTTCACCGTACCCAAGCGAGGCGAAAAGGCCGACCTATTGGAGTTCTCATTGAAGAGTGCGCGTATATATCGTGCCGAGCAGATGAAGAATCTCGAGATAAAGAATCCTGAGCGACACACCGAACGACTGATGAATGCTATGCAAAAAGAGTTGCACCTTGCACATCAGCCACGCCATATCGAGTGCTTTGATAACTCTAACCTGCAGGGTACTAATCCTGTTGCGTCGTGTGTTGTCTTCCGTGATGGTAAGCCCTCAAGAAAGGAGTATCGTCATTTTAATGTCAAGACGGTTGTTGGCCCTGATGATTTTGCTTCGATGCGCGAGATAGTATATCGTCGCTATTCTCGCTTGCTGGAGGAGGGTGCCGAACTACCTGATTTGATTATTGTCGATGGAGGCAAGGGACAGCTTTCGAGTGCATACGAGGTGCTGTGCGGGTTGGGTATCGAGAAGCGAGTGCCTATCGTGGGCTTGGCGAAGCGTATCGAGGAGATTTTCTTCCCCGATGACCCAATGCCATACTATCTGAGCCGTACGGGTGAGCCGCTGAAGGTGGTATGTCATATTCGCGACGAGGCGCACCGCTTTGGTATTACGTTCCATCGACAAAAACGTAGCAAGGCATTTATTAAGAGCGAGTTGGAACAGATTGAGGGTATTGGAGCTAAGAGCCTTAATGCTCTGCTTAAACGCTTTAAGACGGTGAGTAATGTGCGTAATGCTAGCCTCGATGCTCTTGCCGAGGTGGTTGGTCTAAAACGCGCACAAGCTATTGTGAATTATTTTTCAGGAGCAGAGATTATAGAGAAATTTTAGGTTTGATATACGAAATCTCCTCTTTTACGCCTTGTGCTTGCTTGTCGGTGTTTCAGTATTTCGAAAGTTGTCTCTGCTTGGTGCTTCATCTCCCAATTATCCCGGCGGCAAGGCGCGTGCCCATATTTACGGGTTGGAGGATTTAGTCTCTACACTCCGCATTAAAGGCTAAATCACAGAGTATTAGGATTGTGATTTGTGCGATTATAGCATCTGCTTGATAATAATTGGGCAGATGTTATGTTTTTCTCTTTCTAGGTAACTCTGACCCATGCCCTGCTGCAACCATCAATACCTACATTAAGACGGCTAAAAAGAACTTCGCAATCGGCAAAGTGGATGAAGATGCGTACAGCAGTGCCATCGCCGATTTGGAGGCTGAAAAACGCACTACGGAGGCGGAGTTGGAAAAAATCTCGGTGAACCTCTCGAACCTTGCGTCTTACATTGAGGACGCAATCAGAATTGCTTGTAATTTAAGCAGTTATTGGAATATGGACGACTTTGAAACCAGCCAAAAGATACAAAAAATGGTCTTTCCTAATGGGGTTAGATGGGACAAAGAAAATAGGGCTTATCTAACCGACTTCGGAAATTTGTTCTTTGATTTAATGTTCAGTGTATCAGATAATTACAAAAACGAAATCGCACAAAAAGAGGACAAACCTTGCGATTTGTCCTCTTTAGTAGCGGGGGCAGGACTCGAACCTGCGACCTCCGGGTTATGAGCCCGACGAGCTGCCAACTGCTCTACCCCGCGATGTATCTTTATGTGAGCCGAAGCTCTACATTTCGTGGTTAAGTGGTGCAAAGATAGTGAAAAAATCTATCTGTGCAAAATTATTTTCATTTTTTTTGTAAGCCAAATGGTTATCTCGCTGATTATCAAATGTGCATAGAGCCTATTTTTATTGTTTTATGTTTTGTGCCACTATTTCGGATAAATCAACAACCCGTTGTTGCGTTCCGCGGGTAATGGCCTTTTTGCACAATGGGCAAGCGGTAACAATCGCTTGAGCTCCTGTTGCTTCCAGCTCCGATGCGACTTTTGTGGCTATTGTGAGTTGTTGTGCATCACTGATGGCGGTGTTTGCCACCGATGAGCCGCAACAGAGAGCATTCTTTCTATTGTGTGTGGGCTCTAACAACTTGCCGACGGCCTCGATAACAGCACGTGGCTCATTGTATATGCCACTGCCGCGTCCCAATTCGCATGGGTCATGATAGGTGAATGTCGCATCATGCTGGTATCCAATCTTCAGTCGGCCCTGTTTTATAAGGCGCAGAATATATTCAGAGTGGTGCAATATCTCGATACCTTCTAATTGGTACTCCTCGCGAAAAACCTTTAGACATATAGGGCACGATGTTACGAGGGTGCTTATCTGGTGTTTGGCGAAGAGTGACTTGTTGTAATCAATCATCTTCTGCGCCGAATCCACCTCTCCCGAGAGCATCAATGGGCGACCGCAACAAACGCCACCATCTTTGTCGGCCCACCAAACCTGCTCATGCGCAGCCTCGAATATACTACGCATAGCATTGAGTGTATTGGGTGTAAGTAGAGTCATGCAGCCTGCAAAATATCCCACTTTACCTGCACCAAACGATTTGTCCACACCTCGCAAGTAGTTATAACGACCCTCGTGAGGTATGTTGCGCATCGACGAACGTGAGTTTAGTCTCAGTGTGTTGAGGTTGATTCCCACAGGGCAAATCTGTTCGCAGCGTCCACACATCAGGCAGTTGTTGGCAATCTTCTGCTGGAGCATATTGTAGCGTCTATCGCGCAAGAAATAGACTGACTGCACGTCGTTTATGCCTAATTGCGATTGCAATTGGCAAGGGTCAATACATATTCCGCAACGAGAGCAGGCCTCTACCTCGAAATTATCATACGACTTCTCCTTTGCTTCGGGTTGTAGTTTGTAGTGTCGCAGGAATATAAGCGGTATTTCGGTGAAGATATGCATATATCGCGAGAACGGCATAGCGATGAAGAACGTGCCCAGAGCTAAAGAATAAAGCCACCATGCGGGTTCGTATATATGGGTTAAAGTATTAATACTTAATATATTGCTAAGGGCATTACCGATGCTTCCGGTAAGGAAGCTGCCACCACCATACATTGACGTTGTTACACTTTCGGCAATAAGTCGCAAGGGGAAAATAAACCATAGTGCCGACAAGGCTATGCGGTCGAAGAATGTATGCTTTGTGGTCTTTTTCATACCGAGGGCTCGTGAGCGAATACGCTTAAACCATGCCATAGCTACGCCTGACAAAACGAATAGCAACAATAAATCCATCGTAAAGTCAAATGCAGGTATGTGGTCTGATATTCCATTTAACGGCACAAAATATTTAAAGAATACATGTCCTTGCAATGGTATCCATCTTAACCCCAAGTAAGCAATTGTCTCCAAGAAACCTACAAAAATGAGCAAAAACCAGCCGAAAGCTAAACTCATATGCATATAGCCTAGGCGAGGATTTACCTTGAATATGCGACGGTGTAACAATGATTCGCTTATTACCTCACCCAAAGCCGAAATTGAGCGTAGCGAGAAGAAGTTGGTTATAATTAACTTCCAATCCTTCTTTGGCAGGTCGCGTAACCATGTAAAATATTTGATGGCTAAAACGGTAAATAGGACCGTTTCGCCAATAATAAATGGAATGCAGAATTTGGCGAAAAAGGTCATATTAGAAATCTCCAAGTTTACGTTTAATCAACATTACAATACCTCTTGTGTTAATTCCTCGGGGACATACCAGACGGCATTTGCCACATAACATGCATTTATTCATCTCTTCGTAAGCCCCTTGATACTCACCACGACGAACGAGGGTGTGTACCTTGCGGAAGTTAAACTCGGTGAGGTTCCCAGCCGTACAAGTTGCCGTACAAGAACCACATCCTATACAGGCTTGCAACTCAGGCATCTCTCGGATAATCTCATTACTTTTGCGCAGATTATTTCGATCGATATCTATGGTTCGGGGTCTATTTATAGAAAATCCGAAGTTAATCATCTTTTCAAGTATTACAATTAATGTTTGTTAAGCCACTCGATAACGGCACGTGCTGCAGCCGTACCTTCATTTATTGACTCTCCGACGTTTTTTGGCGCTGTAATAGTCCCTGCGTAGAAAATACCATCAACGTTACTTGTTACATTCCCAATGAAGGAGTCTTGAGGTTGCATAAATCCGCTGGGTTGAGCGAGAAGATTGCATTCATTGCGCAGCGTGATATTATGTTCGTTCGACTTCATACCGATGAGTAATACCAACATGTCAACGCTCATCTTCAAAGGTCGTCCGGTGAGAGTGTCTTCAGCCTTTATTTGTAGTTGGCTGTTGAAGGTGGGACTTACCTCGGAAATGCGCCCACGTACGAAATGTACGTTGTATGCGGTTTGAGCTTCTCGATACATCTCCTCGTAGCCTGGGCCAAACATACGAATATCCATGTAGAAGTTAAATACGTCGGCCGCGGGGAAGAGTTTTTTTAGTTCTATAGCCTGTTTTACACCCGTAACGCAACACACTTTTGAGCAGTGACGCTGGCATACTTTCTCATCGCGTGAGCCTACACAATGTAATATGGCTATGCGCTTAGGAGTGCCACCATGCGCAAGATGCACATTGTTTTCGTTAAACATCTGCTCAAGTTCTGCCGAGGTGATGACGTTGTCGTAGATGCCGTAGCCATACTCCTCCTTAATCTGTGCGTCGAACAATGTGAATCCTGTGGCTATGACCGTCGCATCACATTTTAGCTCTTCGCCCGAGCAAAGAGTTACACTGTTGGCTGTGATTGTTGTTGCTTGGCAGCCTGTTCGTATCTTGAGGTTGTTAGAAATCTTCAGTCTATGGCGCATAGCTGATAGTACTTCGTCTGCGGGGGTAAATGTAGGGAAAAGCTTATGCCAATTACGCACTTTTCCGCCTAAGTCCTGCTCCTTTTCAATGATTGTGACGGCGAGACCTTGACGCAATAACTCACTTGCGCATTGCATGCCCGCAACTCCTCCACCTATGACTATAACATGTTTCATCTACGTCTGCTTGTTTTATAGATTGACTCTTCTGCACAACTATTTACCAATGCCTGCTCGGGGCGACCTATGAATTTTCCATTTCGGCCCAGATATTTTGCTGCAGGATCATACTCCACACCCATCTTGTCGAGTAAAGGTTCAACATTCACCTGATGCATCTGCATACCTAATTCCCAAGGGTCGTAACCTAATACCAAACCGGCCATCTCCTCGTAAGTTAGTACAGGTATTCCTGTGCCGTTTTGACCATATGTGGTGCCATCCATTTCGGCGATGGTGTATTGCCATTTGTCGAGAAACATCGAACATCCAGGGCAATTGCACACGATAAAGTCGGGTTTATAAGGAGCCATGCTCTCCAACTTTTTGTGTGAGTTAGCAATAGAGTAACCTCTATTTGCCTGAACAAGATAGTTTCTGAAGCCAAATCCGCAACAATGACGGCGTTCGGGGTAATCTACAATCTCACCGCCCCAACTCTCGACCATGCCTGCCAACACATATGGGAACTCTGAACCTCCAACTCCCTTTTTAGGGAATATTTTTGCGTAGTGGCAACCTATGTGTTCTACAACTTTCAGAGGCTCTCCCGTATAAGCATTTATCAACTTGCGCTTTGCTTTGCGTGCAATCTCTTCGCGGTGGTGGAATATGACATCAGATGTGTGAGCCAGATTTTTAGGTTTCTTAAATTCTCGACCTGTTGCTTTGTAGAGGTTCTCTCGTGTGCGCTCCTCGGTTTCGGGGAACTCCTCCCATGTGGCAAGCAACTCGGTGTAGATGCCAAATGAAGTGATGCACGATGATGTGAAATTTTCATATCCAGCCTCGTTCATCAGTGCAAATTGACGTGCCACTACCGTCATGATAGTCTCCAATGGAACTACGTCGGAGTGGTAACCTATGCCTGTGCATGAAGTATGCAGAGGGTCATCAAAAATATTGCGACCCAAGTCCTTGCTCAATATATCTAGAAACACCTTCTCGCTACCTGGGAAGAAGTTCTGGCGTATGCACGAACGAGCATAATAGTAGTTGTCGTCGGCAACCTCTTTTTGATAATCTGTCCAACTTGAGCGTTTCATCTCTTAATAGTGTTCGTTTGAATTGTGGGTATATACCTCCATAAAGTAATCTTCGTTAGCTCCATCGAATCCCATCTGACGGGCTTTGATGTCGGAGTAATGTTCTATGTTGTCGAAAAACTCCTTACCTCCTGTTACCTCAAATATCTTGTGAATCTCCTTCATCGTTTCGTCAGAGCATTTGCGCAGAGCGCCAGCGCCCTCTTTGCCATAACAGTCGGTGTAACGGCCATATACCTGTTCGTCATTATCGATAATCCACTTCCATATGGTTCCTTGTTCGGGGTGTAGCTCGGGGCGGATGTTGCGCGGTGTTAGGCAATACCCCGTACGCAGTATATTATCTCCAATAGCACGCTTTAAAGCCAGTTGCTGACGTCCTTTTTCGCTTTCAACAAAGAAACCAAGTTTTTGCGAAAGTGTGCGTAGCGCCTGTATTACGTAGCCTGGGGTATTGCCACGAGGACAGCGAGGTCGGCACGACATACACTCGCCACAATACCATATTGTGTCGCTTTTTAGTAATGCTTCAATTGTTTCATCATCACGGGTCTGCACAAGGCTTACTATCTGACGAGGGTCGTAATTATAGACTCCGGCAGCAGGACATACAGCGGTGCATACACCACAATTCATGCAGGCAGTGAGCCCCTCTTTTAGGCGCACATCCTCCATCAGCATATCGAAGTATTTTCCCATAAAAAAAGTAACTTTGCTTTGTAGGCAAAGTTACTCTCATTATTTTTTATACACGGTAGTATAAATACCTATTTTTGTAGCTTATCTCACGGGGAACTCTGTTAAGCGTAGCGTAGTACAGCCATAAGGAATAAGGGTGATATCCACCTCACCTCCGACTTCGCCACGTGGCTCAATCTGAGTCAGATAGTTGATCTGTCCAGCCGAGTTGCGGTGCATATTCCAGTTGTTGAGTAAGCGAGCCTTAGCCTTAATCTTGATAGGCGCACCGTTCAATGTCCAAGGAGTGTTAGAGCACTCGCCTTTCTCCACCACGAAGTTCTTCGCCACATTCTCGCCGTGCAAGTCACCATCACGGAGAGCCACATTCCATGGAGTGGTAGATGTGACCTCATAGTAGTAGGGGCCCAAAGCACGTATATCATCACCTTCGCACTCGTGACGCTTCCATTTCTCCTCCATGCGCAGAGCATACACCAGTGGGCCACGCTCCACAACAGCCGAGTAGTCATACCAGCGTGTGATTCTCACTGCGGCATTAAATGTAATCACCACCTTGTCGCCATCGGCCCAAGTGCGGTTCAGGCGAATAGTGCCCTTGCGAATATCCTCGGCCTTAACTTCAGCTCCGTTTATAGTTAGTGTATAGCCGTTGCTCCACTCTGGGATACGAAGGTCAAGAGGGAACTCTGCTGACTTCTTCTTTTTGTTGGGGAATGAGAATGAGAATGCAATCTGTTCCTCGAATGGATAGCAGGTCTGCTCGTCGATTATTACATCTACATCGCCAATTGTTGTCGATAGTGTCGAAGGAGCATAAACCATAGCTGCAACACCACCTACGTTGCTCTTCAACCAGAGGTTTTGCACAAACTTTGGCCAACCCTGATGTAGGTTACAAGTACAGCAAGGATAACCACTCAACACGCCAAACAGAATATCTGTGTCCTGGTGTGGGGTAGAGAAGTTGCGAGGCTTGCGAGTTACCTCTACCTGATTTATCTGCTGATAATATTGGCGCGCATCACCTTTGTCGGTAATCTGCGTTGGCAGGGCGTTGTATGTCACACGCTCCAATAAATCGGCATAAGTGTTATCGCCTGTGATGCGATATACCTCCTCCAGCGAGTACATCATCTCCGTAGCTGTGCAAAGTTCTGAGCCACGTGTCGGATCTCCGAAGTGAGTAAGCTCATCTCCAGCCCATAAACCCGTAGGGAATCCAAATGTGTGAGGAATACGACGCAAAGCCTCCTTTGGGGCATTGAGATGTCTATCCTCCTTGCCCTGCTGCCACCAAATGATAGGTTCCTTGAAACCCTGACCGAGATTTACACAGTGGATACTATTTTGGCGATATAGGTGAGTATCGGTAGTGAAGCGAGATGTCCAGTCAGCCGACTGCTGGTGGATAATCTCACCCAACTTGAGTAACTTCTCGTCGCCGGTGATGTTATAGAGCCAATGAACGATTAATAGGTTGTCGCCAGCACGTTCTGTAGCCCAAAATGTCCAGTTGCCCAGCGGAGTCTTTGGCAACTCCTGAAGCTGGTAATGGAAATATTTTGTCATAAAATCTACTACACGTTCATCACCCGTTGCCATATAATACTGTTGCAGAATCTTCAGTGCAACCATACGAGGCCACCAGTCAGCAGCATTGTCACGCTGCATGCCGTAGATGTAAGGACGGTCAGTGTCGGGGCCGAAGTAGCCGTTCTCCTTTTGTGAGCCAAGGATGGCTTCCACCCACTTCAGTGACTTTGCCTTCAGAGCCTCGTCGCTCATAATGTATGCCATAGGTAGTGCACCGTCAATCCAATATGGGCCTCGTTCCCAGGCATCGCCCTCGCCTCCAAGCCAAGCGTTGTTGTCGCCACACACCAACTCATATAGTTCGTCAAGGTTACCGGTCATTCCGTTCAGCATGATCTGCATCTGTTCGTTGAGCCATCCCTGTGGCTTGATATCGCCAATAGGAAGCTGCGCATAAGGAGCCTCCACCAGTGGGGCGCGGTTGAACACAGGTTGTGGACGGGTTGAAACAGTCTTCTTTGCCGAAACTGTGAGTGTACACAATATAGCAACAGCCCAAATTAATTTCTTCATATAGTTTAGGTTTTAAGGTTTTATTATTTCCTTTCGTAGATTTCGAAAGCAAAAGGATGTGGGTATTTTTCTCCGCAAGGATAGCTGTCTCGGCTCAGGAGTTGCCATTTGCTTTCATCCCATGAAGGAAATGAGGTGTCACCCTCATAATCATGCTCAACACGAGTTATGTAAATACGGTCGGCAATTTCCAATGCCAAAGCATAAATTTGCGCACCTCCTATAATGAATATCTCTTCATGGTCGGGGAATAAAGCGATGGCCTCTTCCAACGAGCGAGCTATTGTACAACCCTCGATATGTTCTGCCGTGCGGCTGATAACCACATTTGTGCGGTTTGGGAGTGGGCGCCCTAGCGAATCATAGGTTTTACGACCCATGATAACGGGATGTCCCGATGTGGTACGTTTAAAGAAACGCATATCTTCCGAGATATGCCACAGCAACGAATTCTTATCTCCTATGGTGCCGTTTTGTGCTACGGCAACAATTATACTTACCATAATTTCAGCGTTTAGAAAGACATTGGAGCCTTGATTGTTGGGTGTGGGTCATAACCCTCTAATGTAAAGTCCTCGTAACGGAAGTCGAACACCGATTTTACTTCGGGGTTGAGGCGCATCTCGGGTAGTTTGCGAGGTGTGCGTGATAGTTGCTCATCCACCTGCTCCATGTGGTTTAAGTAGAGGTGGGTGTCGCCTAATGTGTGGACAAATTCCCCAGCCTGCAAGCCGCACTCCTGCGCAATCATCATTGTCAGTAGGGCATATGAGGCTATGTTGAAAGGTACACCTAGGAATGTGTCGGCACTTCGCTGGTAGAGTTGGCACGATAGTTTGCCATTGGCAACATAGAATTGGAACATGACATGGCAAGGTGGCAACGCCATATCCTCAACATCGGCTACGTTCCATGCCGAGACAATCATACGACGAGAGTCGGGGTTATTCTTTATTGTTTCAATCACCTGCTTTACCTGGTCAATAGCCGATCCGTCGGGTTTACCCCAACTGCGCCACTGATAACCATAGACATGGTTGAGGTTGCCGTAAGCATACCCCTCAATAGGTGATGTTATTTGTTGCTGCGTCGCGGCAAGAAACTCCTCCATAGATATTGGCTCCACGCCCTGCTTGGCACACAGTTCCTTATAGAAACGATAGGCGTCGTTATCCCAAATGTGGACTCCGTTATCGACCAAATATTTGATATTAGTATCTCCGGCTAAAAACCACAATAACTCGTGAATGACGCCCTTTAAAAATACACGTTTTGTTGTCAGCAGAGGGAATCCCTCGCTAAGGTCAAAGCGCATTTGATAACCGAAGATGCTACGAGTACCTGTACCTGTGCGGTCACTTTTTACGATACCATCCTCTTTGATCTTTTTTAGTAGGTCGAGATATTGTTTCATACGGCGAAAGTTTTAAGTTCAATGTTTCCCTCTTTGTTTAATGCTGCATACTTCACATCGCCCTCCCAGGCGCTGAGAAATAATACACGAAGCCCCTCATTGTTAAATTCATAAGGGTAGTGCATATGACCAAAGATGATATAATTGGTTGTAGGGTTGTTGTTTTTGAAGTCGCGCCCGCAGTCAATCAAGAAATCAAGCGATGAAGCCGTTAGTTGTTCCATCGAGTGCGATTTGCGGGATTTCCCACTCCACCATTTACCAAAAGCTAAAGCAATGTCGGGATGCACGAGCCACGAGAATATTTTGCGTGCTATACGCGAGCGAAATGTGGCGTTCATCAATCGCAAGATTGGCTGATTCTTGATATTCATATTATCACCATGAGCCACGAATAACTCCTTGCCGTAGATGCTGATTTTTTGCGGTGTAAAGAACACCTCTACGCCACACTCTTTGTGCAGATAATCATACATCCACATGTCGTGGTTGCCGGTGATAAGGGTAATCTTTATACCTCGGTCAGATAGTTCTGCTATTTTACCTAATGTGCGTGCAAAACCCTTTGGGATGACGTTTTTGTACTCAAACCAAAAGTCGAATATGTCGCCTACGAGAAATATTCCCTCGGCATCCTTGGCAACCATGTCGAGCCACTTGACAAAACGTTGCTCTGTGCGACGAGCAAAAGTCTCGTCGCCTGCGCCGAGATGAACGTCCGAGGCAAAATAATACATCGTTAGATGAGTTTTTTAATCTGAGCCTCAAGCTCGTCGCCCGCAAGGTCCTTTCCTACGATGTTTCCTTTACGGTCGATGAGGAAGTTGGCTGGTAGATTGGTAATGTTATATGCGCCGAGTGTTGGTGAAGCCTCACCCAACATGTCGCTAACAGATATCCAAGGCAACTTCTGCTCCTGTACTGCGTTAATCCACAATGCCTTCGATGTGTCGATGGCTACCTGGTAAATCTCGAAGCCCTGCTCCTTGTATTTTGCATAAATCTCCTTTAAATCTGCGTTCATAGCATTGGCATTACCCACTGTAGCAGACCAGAAGTGAAGCAACACGACTTTGCCAGTCAGTGCAGAAAGACTCTGTTTGTTGCCATACATGTCGGGCATTAATATTTCAGGGAAGTTTACCTCCTTAACCTGTGAGAGTAGGCTTAATTGTGCATCCATACGAGCTATTTGACTACGAAGGATTGGCAAATATGGGCTCTCTGGGTAGCTCTGTTCTATGCTCTCGGCTACGGTGCGATAGTAAATTACATCGGTGTCTCCACTGAAGAGGTTTTGGTCGTTTGGCAGACGCTGGTATAGAGCATATACTGCTGCAATGTTCTGCTTGTTCTCCACAATGAAACGCAATTGTGAACGCTTAATAGCATTGCGCAACTGAGTATATTCCTTAGCCAACTCCAACTGCTCCTGCTCGTCGATGTCACTTGCAGTGTATTTCGATAGGATGTTGTTGAGCTTTATAACTCCCTCGACATACTCCTTGTTGAATGAGTGCAACAACTCTGACTCTACCGAACCGTCGATTGTGTAGTTGCGCAAAACGTTACCTGCGGCATTGATAGTTACATTCTCGCCTGCTGTGAGCAATAGTGGTACACGCTCGTCGTTGAAAATTATGTTGTAGAGTGTGGGTGTCTTTGATGCATCTTCCAACTCTAAAACGAAACTACCATCATCAGCAAGTTCTACCGAATCAATAAGTTTCTGGTCAAGAGTAGATGTTTTCTCCAGATATACCATATTAGCCTCGCTGCCAACGAAGCGACCGTTGATATTCACTTTTGAATTTTGGCACGATGTGAAAGCCAAAATTAGGGCTGTAATTACGAAATATATTCTTTTCATTTTTGATGAAGGTTTCTTATAAAACACAAAGATAGCAACTTTTTGAGAATAACGCAACATTACTTCCGATAATTGTGATGTGCGGTTGTCGCTGTATTATTTTTTTCTATTTTGTTGGTTTTGACGATTCTTCGAATTGTTGTGCTGAGCCTTGGCTGTGGTTTTGTTGGTGCCACCCTTTTGCGTAGGGCGTGCAGAGCCTTTTTGGTTACGAGAAGAAAGGTGCACTTTATAGTCGTTTCGGAGATTATTTATAGCATCTTCGTTTACCTCAATGTCTCCTCCAGACATAGTCTTTATATCTTTTATTATCACCTCGTTGTTGGGGTGATCTTGATTGTATTCGAAACTCTTTGTGCGCATATAACGTGCGATATGCTCGATGGCAATATGTTGGGCTTCGGGGTTGCTTTCTGTTCGCAGAGCATCTAAAATATGTGCCACGTATTTACCATAGTGTTTGAAGGTAATACGCTCTTGGGAGTATTGTAATTTGTTTGGAGTCATCTGTAGTTCTTCGCGTGTGGGACGTGGATATGGAGAATCTACATCTAATTGAAAATCAGACATTATGAACAGATGGTCCCATAGCTTATGAGTAAAGTCAGCAGTGTCACGCAATAAAGGTTGAAGGTTGCCCATTACAGCTATTACGGCTTTAGCCTGACGGTTACGCTCCTCACGGTCGGTGATGGTCATCAGATGATCAACCATTTCGTGAATGTGACGTCCATACTCTGGTAGATAGAGTTTTCGACGAGTGTTGTTGTAATTCTTTTTCATAAAAATTGGTTCGGTTCTTAATCTTGCTCGCGTGTTAAGACTGCAACAAACAGTCCACGCAAAGAAAAGTTCGGTCGCAAGATATAAACCGTTTAGGATTAAAAAGACATTTATTCTCTATAAGGTGTCTTGGGGTATCAAGATTGGAATCACCAAATAAAGAGCCTATCTTTGGTTATGCAAAGTAAGTGCAAAAATCTCAAAAATCAAAATATGGCAAAGGTTTTAATTATCGAACAATCAAAAAGTATGCGAAATACACTTCGTGAGCGATTGGAGTTTGAGGGTTTTACCACGGCGGTAGCATGTCGCGATGAGGTGTCGGAGAATTTATGTTTGCGTCGGGGCTATGATGCTATTGTTGCAGGCGATGTGGTGGGCGATGTTGCTACGTTGGGTATCCCGTTTATTATTATTTCACCTTCGGGGTCAATCGAAGGTGCAGTTGAGGCCGTAAGGAGTGGTGCTGAAGATTATCTTACGACACCTGTCAATATGAATCGTTTGTTGGGTTCGTTACGTCGCATAGTACAACGTGAGGAGGCTCCTCAGGAAGAGTCGGTAAAGCCTATGCGTCGGCGTGTAAATTCCGATACTGAACATATCATAGGTTCGTCCGATGAGATTGAGCATGTACGACAACTCATCGATAAGGTAGCCCCATCTGATGCACGTGTGCTTATTACGGGCGAAAATGGTACGGGCAAAGAATTGGTAGCAAGGTGGTTACATCTTAAAAGTGCTCGAGCTGCTGCCCCTTTTATAGAGGTTAATTGTGCTGCCATACCTTCGGAACTTATCGAAAGCGAACTTTTTGGGCACGAACGAGGAGCTTTTACCTCGGCAATCAAGCAGCGTAAAGGCAAATTCGAGCAAGCCAATGGTGGTACGTTGTTTATGGACGAGATTGGCGACATGTCGCTATCGGCTCAGGCAAAGGTGCTTAGGGCTCTGCAGGAGCAGAAGATAAGTCGAGTGGGTAGCGATAAGGATGTGTCGGTAGATGTGCGTGTTGTCGCAGCTACCAATAAGGATATACGTGCCGAAATCGAAAAAGGGAATTTTCGCGAAGACCTCTATCATCGTTTGAGTGTCATACTAATCAAGGTACCACCTCTAAGAGAGCGTGCTGGCGATATAGCCGAGTTGGTTCGTTATTTTGTTGAAAAAATTGCACAGGAACATCATTGTTCTATCAAACGCGTTGATGCAGCTGCTGTGGATGCTCTGTGTTCTATGCCCTGGACGGGAAATATTCGCGAATTAAGAAATGTTGTCGAACGTTTGATGATTCTCAGTGGTGAGAAAATTACGCTTGGCGATGTTGAACTATATTGTTGATAAAATCTCTTTGAGTTGTTCTGCGGAGTCGGCTATATAGTCGGCTCCTGCTTCTTCTAACTCCTGGCGAGAACGGAAGCCCCAGCTTACACCAACCGAGATAATTCCCGCACGCTTTGCTGTTTGTATATCTACAGCCGAATCGCCGACCATAACACATCGGCTCTTATTCACACCTCCAGCTTCAAGAATCATATCCACCAACGCTGTGTCGGGCTTCAGTGGTACCCCTTCACGGTTGCCACATATCATTACAAACTCTGTATTGGCGAAGAACTTGTTTATCAATTTATCAGTACCCGCTTGAAATTTATTCGATGCCACAGCTAATTTTACACCCTCATCAGCCAAAGAATTTACAAGTTCTATCATGCCTTCATAGGGCTGGGTGTATAGGTCTATATGGTCGATATAATAATTTACAAAATCGCGGCGTGCCGCAGCAACATATTCCGAAGTTCGCAGCTCTGCGGGTAAAGCCCTCTCCACCAAGCGCATGATACCATTGCCTACGAACGAGCAGTAATCCTCGAAACTGTGTGTGGGCAGGTTTCTTAGACGTAACATGTGGTCACAACCTGCCGCTAAATCACCTATGGTGTTTAGTAGTGTTCCGTCGAGATCGAATATTACCAATTTATTACTCATGGCACTGATTGCGTTTATATATTTTCCAACCCAAAGCAGCTACGATAATCGACATTATAGGGCTTACGATGTTGAATATGCAGTAGGGCATATATGTCATTGTGGCTACTCCAAGAACTGTTGATTGAGTCATACCGCATGAATTCCAAGGTATGAGCACAGATGTTACCGTTGCAGAATCCTCAACACTTCGGCTCAGCAGCCTGTCTTCTAACTCTCGTTCCTTGTACAGTTCTTTGAAAAGGTTTCCTGTTAGGATGATTGAGATATATTGGTCGCCTGTGGCAAGATTGAAAAAGAGTCCCGAGCCAACGGTCGAAGCTACTACGCTTACCGTACGACGAGCCATGCGCAAGAATATTTGCGATATAGCAGTAAGCATTCCGCTTCCATACATCACACCGCCAAAACACATGGCGCAAATGATTAACCACACCGTATCCATCATGCCACCCATGCCACGTGTGGTAACAAGTGAATTAAGCAGTTCGTTTCCGGTCTCTAACGATGTCGAGGTTGTGGCAGCTGTTATTATGGCCTTGAGCGACATCATCGCCGATGCGGTGTCGGTCTGGGCAATTTGTAACACTATGTCGGGTTGTGCAATAACCATAGCTATGGCAGCCATAAATGCTGCAGTAAATAGTGTGACGATAGCGGGCAACTTGCGGGCAATCAAAATACCTGTAATCAGAGGTACAACGAGTAACCATGCCGAAATATTGAATGTTTGCTGCAAACTACTCTCAATGGTCATTGTGTCTGCAATAGTTGCCGTAGATCCGCTTAAGCCAGCAATGATAAATACAGTAAGAGCAATAATAAGCGATGGTGTTGTTGTTAACATCATATACTTTATGTGAGAGAATAGAGGAACCCCCGCTGTTGAAGATGCCAACACTGTTGTGTCACTCATCATTGATATTTTATCACCGAAATATGCTCCCGAAATAATAGCTCCGGCAATCCATCCATCATCAAAACCTAATGCTCTACCAATACCCATCAAGGCTACACCTATGGTGGCGATGGTTGTCCATGACGAGCCGGTTAATAGCGAAATTACGGCGCAGATGATACACGATGCAGGTAAGAAAATAGAGGGGTGCAGAATCTTTAAACCGTAATATATGAGCGTAGGGATAATACCACTTGCCATCCATGTTCCAGCTATGGCTCCAATGAGTAGTAGAATGATGATTGCAGGAGTTGCGCTGCGCATGTTTGTTACAATAGCATCCTCCAATCTTTGCCACTTGATGCGATATATGCCTATGGCAAGAGCTGTGCAAACAGCCGAAGCTGTTAAAAGTGATAGCTGACTACCTCCAGCTATTGCGTCACCACCGAAGAGGTGTATCGTAAGAGATAGCAACAAGACCAGCACTGCCAATGGAATTAGGGCTATGGTTACAGATGTTTTTTTTATTTGAGAGTTCTTCATATTGCCATTTTGTCATTTATAACGTCTGCAAAGATAGGTAAAACATACAAATATTAAAGCAACGGATAAAAAAGATACTATAATGGAAAGATAAGTGTAGGATTTTTTTTCTATATTTGCATAAACCGAAATCAGTTATGTTACGACTTTCTCTTGTTATAGCAACATATAATCGTGCCGAGTCGCTTATTACGGCGCTCAGGTCTGTTGTTGAGCAAACAGCACCCAAAGATGAGTGGGAGTGTGTTGTAGTGAACAATAACTCTACCGACTCTACCGAGGAGCATTTTAAGGCATTTGCCGAGGCTCACCCCGATGTGCAGTTGCGCATGGTAAATGAAGTGCGTCAGGGCCTATCTTTTGCTCGCAATCGAGGCATAGTTGAAAGCGAGGCTGAATATATTGCCATTATCGATGATGATGAGCGAATAGCTCCCGATTTTATATCTTCGTATATCAATTTGTTTGATTCTACACCCGACGCTGTTGCAGCAGGTGGTCCTATTGTGGCAGAGTACCCCTCTGGTAAGCCATGTTGGATGTCGCGCTTCACCGAGCGTCCCATCGCCAATACAATGTATTTCGGCGATAAGGTGACTGTTTTTCCCGCGGGGCGTATTCCTGGTGGCGGTAATATGGCTATACGTCGGTCTGCTATACGCCGTTATGGTGTTTTCGACACTTCGCTTGGATACGTGGGCGAGCAGCTTATCGGTGGTGAGGAGTGCGACCTTTTTGAGCGTTTGCAGATAGCTCAGGCGAAATATTACTATGTCCCAGGGGCGGTGATGTATCACATTATACCCAAGGAGAAACTTACGCAGGAGTATCTCTCGCGCTTGAGCTATAATGTAGGCGTGAGTCAATTGCGCCGTGCTCGTTATTATCACCGCATAGGTAGTGTGAAAGCAAAAGAGTGTGTGAAGTGGTTGGCGACTCTGCTTATAATGGTGTGGTATGCCCTTACCTTGCAATGGAGTAAGGCTAAGTATCTATTTGTGATGCGAAAGCAGATAACTCGAGGACTCTGGAGCAAGAATATATAATATTCGTCATTTCGAAGTAAAGCAAATGGCTGTCGCAACCTGTTGGTTGGACAGCCATTCTCTTTAGTATTAGGCAGGGTTATGCTTGTTGGTTGGGCTGTGATGGCTCCTTACCACTTTCAACCTGCTGTGTCTCGACTACTTGCTGTGCTTCAGCCTCTTTTTCGGCCTTGCGACGGAGGAAGAACTGTACAATCCACTTGATAACATAAAATGCTGCAACAAATACAAATGTAACAATCAGTACGGTGATACCTACTGCCTTAGCGAAGTCTGAACCCAAACCAAAACCAGATGCACAAAAACGTGCATAACCGCCTAAAAATCCACTCTTACTCATAGTAATGCTTTTTTATTGATATTGTGATTTAAATATGTACTACTAATACTCCTCATATACACGTCCGTCTTTAACATAGCGGCGACGTGGTATGGCAAAGGCCAGGATGAAGAATGCTCCCACGACAACAAGTATCTGGAATATTATCTGGAAAATGAGCATGATAAGACCTATGCCCGACATGATGCAACCGAGCGAATATATTATGGTAAATATTGTCGCCCATAGACCATTTATTGCTCCAAAACTCTTGGCGTTGCGTTTCAATGTTAAGAGCAGACCTATAGATAGCGAACCAACGAAGGCGATGAATCCGATTGTCTCCAGCCAGAATCCTTGTATGCCCATGCCAGCTAATGCGAAGATTGTGACAAGTAATACCGGAATGCAGATCGCCAGACTGATGAATGCAGGCTTTACGCTGATTTTCTTGCCGGTTTCGTCGCCATTGAACAATCCAATCTCATAAACCTTGATGCTGTAGAGCTGTGCTGCAACTACTGCCATAAATGGAATCACACGCCATAGCGAACCGAAAAATCCGTAACGGTCATATTCGCACCACCAGAATATATCGGTACTAAACTTTATGTAGCCCACAATTTGTATGAGCGATACTGCCAGGATGGCACATGGAATAAACACCAAGAATATGGGTCGCAGAAGAGAGATCTTCAGCGTTATGTAACCTAAAGAGATTATCGCGCCCGTCAATGTTAGTAATATGATGATTGTGATAGCAGAGTTTGAACCATAAAACTTTCCAAGAAGCGAGCCTCGAGCCTGAATCTTCTCCGAGAGAGGATTCTCCATATCGTCGGGGTTGTTATTACTAAATTTCAGTTCTTGTCTTTGGGCTGCGTAGTATTTGCCCTCGTGACAGAAGATGTAGTAATAACCATTCTCGCTCTCTCCAATTTTCTGTATGCGCTCGCCCTCGCTGAATGATAGCCCCTGCTCCTTATTATAGACGACGCTAAATCCTTCTGATGTTTTATTGACAGAATAGCATATCAACTCATCGGCTCCCCATGGGTTGATGATAAACTCCTGAGCCGAGATTGGTGTAAGGTAGGCAACCAAGGAGATCAGTAGTGAAAGTAGTCTCTTCATTGTATGTTTATGTTTTATTAACACTTAGTCTGGATGTTACAAAATTAAATTTCATCACCTAACCCAGCATTTCAATAAAACAAAAACAGCCTTTCAAATGGTAAATTATAGCGATTTATCTGTTTTTGAACTCATTTGCTGACGATATTCTGCAAATGTGCAATTTTTGGCTCGCATAAATACTCTGCGGAATGTGGAGAGCGAATTGAAGCCACACGCTTCGGCAATTTCTGTCACTGTGGCGGTGGAGTCTCTATCCTCCAAATACTTTAATGCTGCCTCCAAGCGATAATGGTTAATGTAGTCATAGAAGGTAGTGTTGAGAGTCTGATTGAGGTAATTCGAAAGATACGTCCTATTTGTTCCTACCAGTGTTGCCAAGTCGGAAAGCGAGAGCAGGGGATTCATCCACACATGCTCCTCGTTCATCAGCTCCTTCAGACGATTTATCGGGAAGTGGCCTAATGCGCTATTTGCCGGAGCGTTGGCATCGGCAAACAGAGTGTGGACATCCTCAATGGGTTGCTGTTTGTCGGCATAGTACATCACGACAATCCACATAAGCATCAGCAACAACTGGTATGTGCTGTCAACAATCCACGATGAGTAGACACACGACACAATCCATGTGGCGCAGCACATGGCAAACATGAAGGTTACTCGTTTAAGCCATCTTACGTGAAGATACTCCACATTGGAAAAGTTATCAACCAGCAGTCGGTTATAACGTCTGACAAGGTATAGGATATGGGTAAAAAAGAGTGTGGTGTAGCACCCTGCAAAAATGAACGAGGCATCGACAATCCACTCTGCTTCGGTAAATATATAGGCAATAATCGAAATCAGAAAAGGGGATGTAAGGATTATGGTACGTCGCAACGTACACCACCCCGAGTTGAGCAACTCTACGACAAAGAAACATCCCGCAGGAATAGCGGTCATATCTATCAGAATTAGAATATTTGACAGATAATTTCCACGAAATGTTGATGAAGCGTAGAAACCGAGATCCTTTAACTCCAGAAAGGCCCAATACAACAGCAGATACCCGCAAAAATGCTCCAGTCGTGTTTTACTCGTTTTGTTGATGCGTTGTAAACCTGACAGGATGAAATACATGGTGGCAATGCCATGTATGAAATAAAACAGTCTTTCATCAAGCATAAGCTGGTCGGTGTTTTGAACATAATTAATAGAGCAGACTGTTTCCGGAGAGCAAAATTTTTGCTGACAAGGGCAGGATGATGTCAGCGAAGATACAAAGTTGTGCCACAATGCGTGGCACAACTTTATGTATAATAAGGACTATACTTTGGGAAGAGTCAATACTAAATAGAAAGAATCTTCACTATATCCAAATCCTTCAAATCCATCTTGTGAATGTGAGCCACAGCCTTCTTGAATGGCACATATACCAACTCGCCATTCTTTATGCCAATCATCACATTGCGCTGACCCTCCGATAGAGCCTCAATAGCTGTTGCACCCATCTTCGATGCCAGAATGCGATCCTTCGCCGTTGGCGAGCCACCACGCTGCAAGTGACCCAGGATAGTTACACGAGCATCGAACTCAGGGAACTCCTTCTTGATACGCTCCTTCAAGCCCAGGGCGCCGCCTGTCTTCTTGTTCTCTGCCACCAACACGATAGCCGATGACTTACTCTTGCGGAAGCCGTTGTGAATAAGCTCTGCCAGCTGATCGACCTCGGTCTCACGTTCGGGGATGATTGCCGCCTCGGCACCCGATGCGATAGCACCATTCAGGGCGAGGTAACCCGCTGTGTTACCCATTACCTCTACAAAGAACAGACGCTCGTGGCTGGTAGCTGTGTCGCGCAACTTATCCACCGCATCAACGATAGTGTTGAGCGCAGTATCGTAACCGATAGTCTCGTCAGTGCCGTCAAGGTCGTTGTCGATTGTACCAGGCAAGCCCACGATAGGCACGTCGAACTCCTCAGCGAAGAGCTGTGCGCCCGACAATGAGCCGTCACCACCGATAACGACCAATGCGTCGATACCTGCCGCCTTCATATTCTCATACGCCTGCTGACGACCCTCTGGGGTGCGGAACTCCTTGCTGCGTGCTGTCTTGAGGATAGTACCACCCTGCTGGATGATATTGCTCACGCTCTGCGACTTGAAATCAACAATCTCGTTTGTCACCAAGCCGTGATAGCCTCGCATAATTCCCTTTACTTGATAGCCATTATAGATTGCTGTTCGTGTCACCGCACGGATAGCCGCGTTCATACCCGGAGCATCACCACCCGAGGTAAGAATACCGATACATTTAATTGCTGCCATAATATCTCTGTATTTTTAGATTCTATATGCAAATTTAAGCAAAAATATTTAATTTATAAATATGCAGATTACTATTCACGCAAAAAAGCGAGGAGAGATCATCTGTGCCGATCCTCCTCGCCGCGAAAAAAATGCTATGGTGGGTTGTTAATTCAGTTTTAGATTTTTCAACTCCTCACGAATTTTTTCTCTCTCCTGCTCAATCTCTTCACGAGCCTGCTCGATATCCTTTCTCGCCTGCTCAATATCGCCTGAGCTATTGAATGAATTATTCACAAGTTCAAGTATCTGCTCTACTGCGTTAATAGTATAGCCTACGGCAGAAAATATCTCATCCAACGCTGGAGCTGTGAGATCTTCAATATCTACATTCGCCCAATTAAAATACTTCACCTTCACACCATCAACCTCAAATGTGAAAGTTTTGGTGTCGTTAGCAATCACTTCAACGGTCACATCTTTAATGCGTTTACCCTCCTTATAGGCTGTGCCGTCGTGCTCGATTGAGTAGTTGCCCTTTTTGGTGCTGAAGCAGATGCGGGTGGGCTCAAACTCTACGCTCTTTTTGCATTGCTCCACATTATTTTTATCGCCCGTGAAGATGATGATATGGCTGCCATTGACATTGCAGCTTGTAGTCTGGTCGCCAAACTTTGTATCCACGTTCTTGGTGACGCCAGCTAAGGGGATGATTACCTTGGCATCCTCCTCTATAATCGTAATATCCTCCAAATCATCTACATCACTATCCTCCTCGAACATTGCCAGCAGGGAGTCACCATTGATAATGGCTGGCTCGCTATTGGCTTGCTCTTTGCGCCACTGGTCAATCTCCTCCTGTGTGAACTCCTTGTAGAGTATCTCCTCGTCGTGCTCAAAGACCGACTCAAAGAGATTCTCAATCGAACGGTCGAAGCGTGCAGGCGACTTTATTGCCGACAGAGTCATTCCCACCAGCGAGATTATCCACAGGATGAACATCACCAGCAACGCTCTGCCCTTTGGTCGCTGCGAGATAAGCAACATAATAACCAGATAGATAAGTATCAGCAGCGGAATAACCGCAACAAAGTAGAACGCAAGAAGTGAAATGCCTGTCACAGCATCGAAGGTCAGCATCGGGAAGCCCGCAATAGCCACCATCGTAAGCACACACACCGCCACCACAAGTCCCACCATCAGTATTGCCGCCAGCACCTTCAGGCAGATAAGCAAAATCTTACCAAAGATATTCACAATGTCGGCAAGCAGCGTGCGTGAACGCTCCTCGGCTGTTGCGCTCTGCACGTTCTCACGTATGCTGTCGGTGGTGATGCGCTCGCCCTTCATCTCCAGCTTCTGACGTGCCGTAGAGGCGGGCGGGATGGTGAACCACATCACGATATAACCCAGAACGACCAAACCCGCGAGCTGTCCCATAAAGGCCTCGATATAGTGCAGCCAAAATAGATTCATCACGCCAAACAACCATATCAGAATGGGTGCAATAGCCGCCAGGCGTACCAGTGTAGGGTCAATGTCGAAGTAGTTGGCAATTCCTGCACACACTCCACCGAGCTTGTGGTGCTGCACATCACGATACAGACGGCGTGGGATGCGAGGGTTGCCCGCAGGGTCGGTTGTCTCCGCCTGGCGTGGCTCCTCGTATTCGGGTTGCTCGCTGTCAATCTCCTCGGCAGAGCCAAGTTGCTTGATAATGTTGAGTATCAACGGCTTTGTAACTATCGCATCGGCAGGCACAGCCGAGAGTATCAGCTCCGCAATGCGTGCCTCGATGTCGGCAACAATCTCCTCGCCATCGGGAGTGCTCTTATATGCCTCCTGCAGCGACTGGATATAACCCTCCAAAGCGGCGTAGGCGTCAGCCTCCAGCGTAAATGATATGCCCGCAAGGCTACATTTCTTTATCTGATCCATCTTTATGCTTTTTAAGG
>JAGBTO010000081.1 GCA_017631285.1 Alistipes sp. | reverse complement strand
CCCTCAGTGTGGAGGTGGTGAATATGAACATCCTTTAACTCGCCTGCACGACCACGGTCGCACATGGCCTTGATTAAGCACTGTGGCGCAGATGCTACAGAACTTAGGTGGATATGGTCACCCGACTTAATCACCTTAACAGCCTCGGCTGCTGTTGTAAATTTTACCTGTGTCATTTTTGAAATTAAGTTTGTAGTTTATTTATTAGTTCTTACGTTTTACCTCAACCTGCTCGTAACCCTCGACGATATCACCCACGCGGATGTCGTTGAATGACTCGATATTAAGACCGCAGTCCTGACCGATAGTAACCTCCTTCACATCGTCCTTAAAACGACGCAACGAACCGAGCTTACCTGTGTAGATTACGATACCATCACGAATAACGCGTATAGGCGTGTTACGCTGCAACTTACCCTCACGAACGATACATCCAGCTACGGTACCAACCTTTGAAATCTTGAAGGTCTCCATAACCTCGATAGAGCAACAGATAACCTCCTTCATCACAGGCTCCAACATACCCTCAATCGCATCCTTGATATCGTTCACCGCATCGTAGATGATAGAGTACAAGCGAATCTCAATCTCCTCCTTCTCAGCAGTCTTACGAGCCGCAGCTGATGGACGCACCTGGAAGCCGACGATAATGGCGTTGGATGCTGTTGCAAGCAATACATCCGACTCAGAAATCTGACCCACAGCAGCGTGGATAACGTTCACCTGAACGCTCTCCTTCGAGAGCTTGATCAGAGAGCCCGACATAGCCTCAACCGAGCCGTCCACATCACCCTTAACGATGATATTAAGCTCCTTGAACGAGCCAATAGCGATACGACGACCAATCTCATCCAAAGTGATGTGCTTCTGAGTCATGATACCCTGCATACGCTGCAACTGCTCACGCTTATTGGCAATCTCACGAGCCGAGCGATCATCATCCATCACATTGAAGCTATCACCCGCCTGTGGTGCACCATTAAGACCCAACACCTGAACAGGAGTTGATGGACCTGCCTCCAATACCTTCTTACCGTTCTCATCGAACATAGCCTTCACACGGCCGGTATATGTACCCGAAAGCAATACATCACCGATACGCAATGTACCACTCTGTACCATGATAGTAGCAACATAACCACGACCCTTATCCAAAGTAGATTCAATTACGCTACCCTGTGCCTTCTTGTTTGGATTAGCCTTCAGATCGAGCATCTCTGCCTCCAAAAGCACCTTCTCCAGAAGTTTATCGAGGTTCATACCCTTCTTTGCCGAGATATCCTGGCTCTGATACTTACCACCCCACTCCTCAACGAGGTAGTTCATCTGCGCCAACTGTTCCTTAATATGCTCAGGGTTAGCCGCTGGCTTATCAATCTTGTTGATAGCAAATACCATAGGAACACCTGCTGCCTGTGCGTGGTTGATAGCCTCGACAGTCTGTGGCATCACATGATCATCAGCCGACACGATAATAATAGCAACGTCGGTAATCTTCGCACCACGTGCACGCATCGCAGTAAATGCCTCGTGACCTGGAGTATCGAGGAATGTAACCTTCTGACCATTGTAGTTCACCGAATAAGCACCGATGTGCTGGGTGATACCACCAGCCTCGCCCTCGATAACATTAGTCTTACGGATATTATCCAACAACGAAGTCTTACCGTGATCGACGTGACCCATTACGGTTACGATAGGTGGACGAGAAACCAAATCCTCCTCCTTATCAACATCTTCGTCAATAGCCTCGGCAACCTCAACAGTTACGAACTCGGTCTTAAAACCAAACTCCTCGGCAACAACGACCAATGCCTCGGCATCCAAACGCTGGTTGATAGATACCATCAAACCAAGATTCATACAAGCCGAGATAACCTCCATTGGAGATACGTTCATCATCGTCGCAAGCTCACTGACGGTAACAAACTCCGTAACTTTCAATACAGAGCGTTCCATCTGTTCGCGCTCCATCTCCTCTGACATCTTCTCGCGAATCTCCTCACGCTTCTCCTTACGATACTTGGCACCCTTATTCTTTGCACCCTTGGATGTAAGACGAGCAAGAGTGTCCTTAATCTGCTTTGATACCTCCTCGTCGCTTACCTCTGGACGCACAACAGGCTTTGGCTGGTGCTTATCCTTCTTCTTATTGCGACGACCCTCGCCTGGCTTAGGCTGATTATTTTGGTTATTCTGATTGTTCTGCTGTGGCTGACCCTGCTGTGGCTTATTCTTCTTATCCTTCTTACCACCCTGGTTACCACCCTGGTTGTTCTGCTTGTTTACATCAACCTTCTCCTTATCCAAACGCTTGCGCTTGTGCTTGCCTCCAGGAACCATACCCGACACATCCATTGTACCAAGAATTTGAGGACCAGCGAGTTGTGTCTGATTAACACGAAAAACATTCTCCTTCTTAGGCTCCTCAGCTTTCACTTCTGGCTCCTTAACAGCAGGCTGCTCTGGCTTTACTGGCTCTGGAGCAGGCTGCTTAGGCTCTACCTTTGGCGTTGGCTCAACAACGGGTTTCTTTTTAGGTTCGAGGTCTATCTTACCCAAAATTCTTGGCTGTTGAATCTCATCCTTAACACTAATAACATGGCTCTTGATCACAACCTCCTCCTCTGCAACTTCATCAGTCTTTTGAGCATTGATAGTTACAGCTGTCTGATTCTTGTTCGAGATGCGCTCACGCACATTATCTCGCTCATTACCGGTAATGCTACGATTAGAGCCAAACTCCTTCTCAAGCATTGCATAAACATCAGGACTTACCGGTGAATTTGGCGACAAGTCTGCGCCCACGCCCTTCTTGAGCAAAAAGTCTGTGATGGAACTCAATCCCACCTTAAACTCTTTTGCCACCTGTATGAGCCTTATCTTTTTATTATTTGTCATAATTTCAATCTTCTCTAAAGCTTAACATTAAACATCTACTCTTCGTCGAACTCAGCCTTCAAAACTTCAACAACCTTCTCGGCCTGCTCAATCTCAAGGTCAGCACGTGATGCAATCTCCTCAACAGGAAGTTCGAGAACACTCTTGGCTGTATCGCAACCTGCAGCTTTCAAAGCCTCAATAATCCATGGCTCAATTTCGTCTGCAAACTCGGTAAGTGCAACGTCCTCCTCCTCAATCTCACGATAAACGTCAATGTCATAACCAGTAAGCATCTTTGACAAACGAATGTTCAAACCACCCTTACCGATAGCAAGAGACACCTGATCAGGCTTAAGATATACCGAAGCGGTCTTGCGCTCCTCGTCGATGTTGATTGAAGAAATTTTCGCAGGGTTCAACGAACGCTGAATCATAAGCTGAGCGTTAGATGTGTAGTTCACAACATCGATATTCTCGTTACGCAACTCCTTAACGATTGTGTAGATACGAGAACCCTTAACGCCGACACATGCACCTACTGGATCGATGCGGTCATCGTAAGACTCAACAGCCACCTTAGCGCGCTCACCTGGAATACGAGCAATAGTCTTAATTGTGATTAAACCGTCGTAAATCTCAGGAACCTCCTGCTCGAACAAGCGCTCCAAGAACTGATTTGCCGTACGAGAAAGAATGATACGTGGCTGATTGTTATTCATCTCAACGCTCTTTACGATAGCCTTAATGGTATCGCCCTTACGATAGAAGTCGTTTGGAATCTGCTCGCTCTTTGGCAAGATAAGTTCATTCTCCTCCTCATCCAAAAGCAACACCTCACGCTTCCATACCTGATAGACATCGGCAGAGATAATCTCACCAACCTTCTCAGAATACTTCTCATAGATGTTAGCCTTTTCCAAATCCAAAAGACGTGATGCCAAATTTTGACGCAATGACAACACTGCACGGCGACCAAACTGATTCATCTTGATTTGATCAGAATACTCATCTCCAACCTCATAAGTTGCATCGATAGCCTTAACCTCTGAAACTGAGATCTGAGTATTAGGATTCTCCACTGCGCCATCTTCAACAACTTCGCGATTACGCCAAATCTCCAAATCGCCCTTCTCGGGGTTGATAATAACGTCGAAATTCTCATCACTCTCGAACTGCTTCTGCAATGCGTGACGCAAAACATCCTCCAAGACACCAATCATCGTAGACTTGTCAATGTTCTTTTGGTCTTTAAACTCAGCAAAATTGCTGATAAGATTAAAATTCTCCATTTGTGTGTATTTTTTATTTATTTTTTGTTTTGTTTCCTATTTTTAGTCTTGCAATTCCATAAATAGAGAGATTGTTTCAGAGGGTAAAGGCCCCACTCTTAGGGTATGCAAGCAACCCAATATTAAGTTCTATACAAAATTCTCTATCTAAGAACAATTACTTAAAGTCGAGATATTCTTTTGTATATTTAATCTCGTCAAAACTATATGTACGCTCAACATTAACAAGTGCCTTGCGTTTCTTTCCCTCGACAACTTGTTTCTCCTGATAAGATATTGTGATACCTTCCTCAGATACTGCATCCAACTTAGCCAAAATCTTTATGCCATCAACAAGCAGCACCTCTACCGAAGAACCAACAAGCTTGCGATACTGACGAATATTCTTGAGTTCTGAACCGATACCTGCCGACGCTACTGTCAATGAGAAATCCTCAACCTCTCGATCAAACTCAGCCTCAATCTTACGGCTTAATTCCACACAACTCTCAATAGTAACATGTGTATCGCTATCGATAAGAAGCTCCACCTCGTTCATTGGCGAGCATTTACAACTAACTGTAAACATATCTGTGCCAGATAGTTCTCTATCGGCAATTGTCAATATTTTTTCGCAATCTATCATAGTTGGTATTATATTTTTCAAGTCAAGATACGAAATAAGGGGACTCACTCGTCCCCTTACTCCTTTCATTCACGATGCAAAAATAGTAAAAAATTACTATATTACAAATATTTACAGCAAAAATTTACCAACTTTTGTATATATATTTTTACCCCTCAACGATTTAGAATTTCAACACCACAAGCGAGTGTGCTGGCAACTCCACACAACCATCCTTAACCTCAAAGACCACATCCTGAGGCACAACTCGGTTCTCGGCACCGACCTCATTGAAATCATCGGGCGACGATCCACAAAGCACCTTTCCGATTATCTTGTTCGGCATCTTCACACCCATCTTCCCAAAATCTATATTAAGCGAATGACTCTTCTCGGGATCTTTGTTCACAACAGCCATAGCATAGCGCGTACCCTCCTTATCAGATGTAATGATGCAGTCCAGCACACCAGTTGAAGCATTGCCATGAGTCAGTCGCTCGGTACGGAGATTGGTTGGCACCATATACTCCTCCAACATATTTACATACATATCGAAAACATGGTAGGTAGTACGCTTTAGGATACCATCCTTATGCACAAAGATTGCTCCTGTAGTATTCACGATTGGCGAGAAACAGGCAATATCGACAATGTCGGCATGACGCAGACAAGAGTTTAGGAAACAAGCCGAAAAGATAGCGTCAGCCATTGTGTATGACGATGGAATATCATTCTTGCGGCGTGCCTCAATATCGTGTCCCGAATGCCAATCGCCGTGCTTTGGATGGTGCCAACCTCGCAAATTCCACTCATCGTAAGCGATCTTGATACGACCACCACCGAAACCAGCCTCCTCAAGGATGCCGATAGTCTTCTGAATATCCCTCTCGGGAGCCTCGGTCTTCATCATACAATCCATATATGGAAGAATATTGTGATTGATGGCATTAAAATCCCAATAACCATGAATTGACACATAATCAAGCAGATAACCAGCCTTCTTCAGCATAGGCAAGATCCAATCTCGGGTTGAAACAGCTGCCGCGAAGAGCTTAATCTCCTTATCTGCACACAACATCAACTTTGCGGACTCTGCCACCAATGGGCCCCACTCGGGGATAGTCTTTGCACCCAACTCGTGTGCTCCCCAATTCTCATTACCAATACTCCAATATTTTACGTCGTGAGGCTGCTTGTTTCCATTCTGAATACGCATAGTACCAAACTTGCCATCATTACGATTGCAATACTCTACCCAATCACTCATCTCCTCGGGCGTACCTGTACCTGCATTTGTACAGATATATGGCTCACAACCCACCTTGCGGCACCACTTGACATACTCGTCTGTGCCGAATGTATTGGGGTCCTCCACCTGCCATGTTTTGTCCCACACGGGATAACGCTTCTTGCCAACGCCATCCAACCAATGGTATGATGAGACAAAGCATCCACCTGGCCAGCGCACAATAGGCACCTTAATCTGCTTCAGCGCCTCGATAACATCAGTACGGAAACCATCCTTGTCGGCAAATTTCGACTTAGGATCATAAATACCGCCATAAACCTGATTGTCGAAGTGCTCGATAAAGTGTCCGAAAATCATATTACTATACTTAATCTTGTTAGCACCGACATCAACCGTCACACTATTACCAACAGGTTCCGACGCATAGAGACAGGGCGAAAGCAGAGCAGCCATAAGAACCGCAAAAAGAAGCTTTAAATTTTTCATATTCTCAAATATTAGATTGTTAATTTCAATAGACAAATTTATACATTTTATATCAAACAAAAAAGTTTGGGAAATATCTCTCCCAAACTTTTTCTTTAATTATAAATCAAAAAAGATTACTCAACCTTTGACTTCTTCTGATAAGGTTTGATACAACCACGCTGCGAAGAGCGAACGAAATTAATCAAATAATCACGCTCGGCCGACTGAGGAAGCTCCTCCTCTGCCTTGTTGCAAGCATTGATGTAATTCAAGTCGCTCTGGAAGAGGATGCGGCATACATCATGGATAGCCATAATCTGCTCGTGAGAGAAATTACGACGTGACAAGCCAACCTTGTTGATACCCGCAAAGTGACCCTCGTTAGACACTGTTACATAAGGTGGAACATCCTTGGTTACGCCCGACATACACTGAATCATTGCGTGATCACCGATGTGAGTCCATTGGTGTACAGCCGAATGACCACCGATAACAACCCAATCGCCAACGTGAACCTCACCTGCAAGTGAAACTCCATTCACAATAACACAATTACTACCCACAACACTATCGTGACCCACATGAGCATAAGCCATAACAAGATTATTCGAGCCAAGAATTGTGGTTCCTGTAGATGCTGTACCACGACTAATTGTTACACACTCACGAATCTCACAATTATCACCAATAACTGCTGTTGATTTCTCACCACGGAACTTCAAATCCTGAGGAGTACATGCAACTGATGCAAAAGAGTGAATCTTACAATTCTTACCAATACGCGCGCCGTCGTGAATCGTAGCCGAAGGTCCAATCCAACAACCATCACCAATTTCTACATCGGCCGCAATATATGCAAATGGTTCAACAGTTACATTTTCACCGATTTTTGCATCGGGATGAACAAATGCCAAATTACTAATCATATCTAAATTATTCTGTTACTTTATTTTTGATAATCTGTGCCATAAGTGTAGCCTCGCAAGCTAACTGACCACCAACAAATACTTTACCCAACATTGAGGCAATACCACGACGCATAGGCTCAGTGAGGAAAACCTCCAACTGAAGTGTATCTCCAGGAACGACCTTGCGCTTGAAACGCACACTGTCTATCTTGAGGAAATATGTAGAATACTCCTGAGGATTATCCACTCCGTTCAACACAAACAAACCTCCAGCCTGCGCCATAGCCTCAACCAACAATACTCCAGGCATAACAGGCTCCGTTGGGAAGTGACCCGTAAACTGAGGCTCATTAATCGAAATGTTTTTAATAGCGCCAATACTCTTATCATCGATATGGAATACCTTATCAACCAACAAGAATGGATAGCGATGAGGTAAAAGCGACATAATCTTATTGGCATCCATTAAAGGAGTCTTGGCAGGGTTATACTTAAAAGCTGGCTTCTCTCCATCACGACGAATCGAGAGCAAGAGCTGTTTCATGAACTCTGTATTAGCATAATGGCCTGGACGCGAAGCCCACACACGACCCTTGATACGCATACCAAGCAATGCAAAGTCACCAAGCAAGTCAAGCAACTTATGACGAGCCAACTCGTTGTTTGCACGCAACTGTAAGTTATTCAAATATCCACCTGTGACACGGATATCATCTTTATTAAAGACTTTCTTCAAATGCTCGAGTTGCTCATCTGAAACAGGATTCTCAACTACGACAATAGCATTATCTAAATCTCCACCCTTAATGAGATTCATCTTGAGCAGAGGCTCCAACTCATGTAAGAAACAGAATGTTCGACAAGGCGCGATATTTTCAGTGTATTCATTGAACATATCAAGTGTTGCATACTGATTTCCAACTACTTTAGAATTGAAATCGATATGAACCGACACTGTAAATTCATCGTCAGGATAGATAATAATAGCCACACCCTTATCCGGAATGGTGTAAACCTGCTTCTCAGTTACTTCATAATACTTGCGATCAGACTTCTGCTCAACCAAACCCACCTCCGAGATTTTAGCTACATACTCACGAGCTGAGCCATCCATAATAGGCGCCTCTGGTCCATCAATATCGATAATAGCATTATCAACACCCATAGTCCACAAAGCAGAGAGAATATGCTCGATAGTGCTCACCTTAGCAGCACCCTTCTCGATGGTTGTACCACGCGATGTATCGGTGACATATTCACACAATGCTGGAACTTGAGGTG
>JAGBTO010000080.1 GCA_017631285.1 Alistipes sp. | reverse complement strand
TTCTGCAACTCGATATCCAAAGGACGCACCTCGAAGTGTGAGTCCAGGATAGCCTCACGCTCCATGTAGATGTTATAACCCTGGTCGGTCATAGTCACACGGTGGTCGATAGAGATGTTGTCGCCCTCGCCAAAGTATGCATCCTTATGGTTGGTAAGACCCGTGATGGTGACGTAGTTGTTGAGCTGCTGGTTACGCTTGATTTCGAAATCATCGGTCTCGTCTTGTCCAAGATATATGTCATACGACACGCCCTTAATCTGTCCGTTGTGGTCGGTATATGAGCCGTGAATACGTACAAATGTAGCAATCTTTGCCGCCGTGGTAAGACCTGTGCCATCACTTCCGGCAGCCACTCCCTTAGGCTTGTAGTATTGCTTAAGGTCCTCGGGAATACCCGCAGGGTATGTGATTGGGTTGGGTGTAAGCATATGCTCGGGCATATAGAACCCAAACTCAAGAACCGACTCGGTATCGGTCTCGGAAGTGGTGTTATAGATAGTGCGAACGTCGGGCAAGGGCAACTCGAAAGGTGTGCCATTTACCGAGTTAAAGTGATAGTAGTCGGCGATATTGGCTTCGGTGAGGCTGAGATTCTGCTCTATTTTTTCGACATAGTCGCCCGCTACATAACCCATATGTGCCTTATTAGGGATGTTGAATACCTCGACCTTTTCCAATGTGAACTTAGGCGTAGGACCATCCTTAACCACCTGATTTGAGTTTACCTGCATGATAAACTGAACCTTGGAATAGATCTTCTTCAAAGGAATATTGGCAACGGCATTGCTCGAGGTGTCCGTGCTATATTTAAGGTCGAAGGTCGCTAATGTCTTATCAGGATTCTCGGCCGCACCTATCATAGGGAAACCAATGACAGTGCCGTTCTCCATTTTGGGCATAGCCAATGTAGTGTCGATATCCAATACCGCATGGTTAAGGTCATAGAGCGTCTTGATCTCGCCATTGCTGTCGTCGCCGTCAATAAGGTCCTTAAGCTGATGATAAGCATTTGCTACAATATAGATAGAACAAGCACCCAAATCGTTTGCCGTATTGTCGAAGTACTTAATATTGATACTTGCACCCACGCTCGAGATGATACCTGTGCCATTGTATTTCTTGGCTTCAATCAAGAATGTAGGATTCGACATCTGGAGGTTGATAGCACTCGAAATCTTGTTCTGGTTAGCGTCGTAGCCTTGAATCAAATTGCCATCCTGCTTAAAGATAAACATGGTCATCTCGGAGATATAGAGGTCGGGATACTGAGTATCCTCTGCACGAGTGCCGACGTTTACCTTGTCGAAATTCTCGGCAGAACCTACTATATGAAGACCTCCATTTCCTGGTGTTGGTGCGAAATTTCCGCCATCCATTAGAGGATCCTCCATCACACACGCGGTGAGTGACAGCAGAGCACCAACAATTAGAGTGTAAATATATCTTTTCATAGTCTTATGTTATTCGAATTTATGATAAACAGTCTTATCATCCCATGCTCCAGCCTCGATAAGAGCAATGGTAATACCTGAACCGATAAAGTTAACAACAATCTGATAGAGCTTGCCTGCCTCGAATTGAACTGTCGAGGTGATCTTTCTATCGATACTCTGTGTAGGCTCAATCTCGGTCCACAAGAGTGAGAACGTAATAGGTTCCTCCTGAGGAATAAACATCAGATAGCCATTACGATTGTTGGTGCCATTCTTTGAAATAGATGTTGCAACACCACCTCCGGCTATAATTTTTCCTGTCTCGTCGTATTGAGGATCGTTAAGTGCAGGGACCTTTACTCCTTTATTTTGAATATCGAATGTTATCTCATCAGTTATCTCAGGACCCTCTCGTTTAATAAATTTAGGTTCCTCTTCACGCATCGACAAAGGAATAGTCATAGACTGATATTCCAAACCTTCGATTGTGAGTGAAAGATTTGAAACGCTTGTGGTAGCATCCAACAAATTACCATCGGCATCCTTAGCGATGATTTTGTTACCCTCGTCATCAGTAGCGATAATTTTGTTGCCTTGTGCATCAGTGGCGATAATTTTGTTGCCATTTTCATCAGTAGCGATAATTTTGTTGCCTTGATCATCGAGGATAAACTCTCCCGTCTCAGGGTCGGTCTTATATACATATACATACTCATAGACGGTCTCGTTGTAGTTGTTTGCCAGAACCTCAACAGCGAAAAGTCGATGCTTGAAGCTGAAGTTCACATTGCGTGAACCATCCAAGTTCAAATCCTCGGCTGTCATAAGGTCGTAGATGCCGTTATAACTACTCATATAAGCAGGTATTTTATTCTCGCCTAACCAAGGATAGGTGAAAGTCAATGTTGGGGTATCGACTGCCGTTTCAGAGCTCAGTTCTATTCCATCACCATCGTAGGGATAATAAGCAAAGAACGCATAATGATTATCTTCCCATTGCTTGTACTGGTCGCCGGCCTCAGCATCGTCAACATCGTATGTGCACACTCCGGTATCGCCACAAACTATTTCCTGATTATAGAATGTAGATGGCGTCTGAAGAGGCTTTGCTGTGCCCCAGTCGGTGGTTTTATTGTACTCATAACCTATAACGCCGAAACTCTTGCCCATCATGCTGGTAGCCAGCTGTGTACGTGTCGAAACACCCGTATTAAACAGCATGTAGCCTTTGAATACCGGATAATCTTCATTGTTGTCGAACGATGACTCCTTCTTGCACGAAGGCAACAGCAGGGTGGCTATAGCTAAAATCGATAAAATAAACGACTTCTTCATACTTCAAAATACTATTTAATAATCACAGAACCTGTTGCATTTGTTTCATCCCATACCGCCACTTCGGGGCTATCCTTGAAGATGATGTCGTTCTGCTTGATTGTAAGTGTGTAAGTATATCTTTTACCTTTCTCCCATGAGATTTGAGGTATTTCAATGTCTTTATAATTCTTATGCGAAGTGTTGATATCTAATACTACTCCAGCAGCATTGCCTGGTATCACCAATAAGCCGCCATCGGTAACATCTACACCCTCTTTGTCGGCTGTGGTTAGTGGCATATTAATGCTCTTTGCGATGGTACCTTCCGAGCTATATGACCATAGCCCATTGTTATATGTTCCTATCTTTTTTACACGTCTCAACGTAATGTCGTTGATAGTAACATTTACCTCGGCCTTAACCTTGATAACTACATTTGCCAACAGGTGGCTGAAATTGAGCTTAACTTCGCTGCCACTCTGTGGAGCGCCAATCTCCCAATCTACCTCCAAGCCATTTCGGTCGGTTTCGGCAGTCATGATGTCGGTCTGAGAGGTGATGTCAAAATTCTCAATTTTGATGTTCTGCGTCGATGAGGTGTTGTCCAAGGTGTAGTAATCACCACTTGGATATATCGCCTTGAACCAATATGTAGCACCTGGAATCCAATACTCCACATCGTCATATTTCCAGATTGAGTTTTCGTAGTACACATACTTGTCAAAACCAAGCACGGGAGCAACGCTTGTCTGGTAGAATGCGTAAACATCGAAGCCGCCAGCTTGGATATCGGTGAGGTTAGCCTCGGCACGTGTTACGTCGGGACATTTAAACAAAATAGGGTAACCCTTGTTAGTTGCAGACTGCTCCTTGTCGCAAGATACACCCAACACCATCACGAGTGTTAATAATGCTGCTATGTTAATTAATCGTCTCATACAATGTTTTTTCATCTTAGGGACCATAAGGGCGATCAAACCCTTATGGCCAAATAATCTGCTGCGAGCAGATATGGTTGTTTACTTAACGTCAACGTCGCCAGCTGGGGTCCAATCTGGAATTGGGTTGGCGCTGAATGTGATAGGTGTACCTGGAGCACCCAACTCAATCACGAAGTTGTAGGCGCTACCGCCTGCCAAGTTAATTGCGCTGGTAAGACCATCGCCCACAGTAAGAGTCTTTGTCTCGGTTGAGATATGGTCGTAATCAGTGCCACTATCTTTTTTCTTCCAAAGATTAACAGTGAATGAGATGCTGTTAACTTCGCCTGGAACCATCAAACGCTCATAGTAAGACTCTGCTGATGTGCCATTTAAAAGCAATGACAGATTATCAGCAGTTGCGTCTGGACCTGCAATATGACCAAATGCAACGTCATATGTTGATGTTGCAGCCCATGTTCCACCAATAGTGTAAGTGGCTTCTTGTGGCACGCCGTTAATGGTGATACCCTCTACAGTATAGGCATAAGCCGATGCCATAGCATCTACCTCAGCTGTGAACTTAACCTTAGACATAATGTGAGCAAAGTCGAAAGCAACATTACTGCCATCAGTAGATGTCCAATCGGTTACATTATTTGTAGCATAAAGTACATCTTTCTGCTCCGAAGCATCAACAGTAATCTCTGTAGGCATACCTGCCGCATCAGTAGCGCTCACTGTACCATCTACAACAGCTGCAAATTTGTAATCCTTGCCTGCAATCCAATACTGAAGGTTGCTTGCGCTGTACCACCAAGTAGTATTTTGAACACCGATATCGCTATCGGCTTTCTTATTCTTTGTTACCTCTACGCCGTTGAAAATATTTACCCAAGCTGTGGTTACTCCCTCAACCGCACCATAAACATTGAATGTTTGGAGATTAGCAGTTGTGTGGCTGGCAGGTAAGTCTATAGAACGAGTCGAATTATTGATATGAGCACCGCTAAAGCCAATAGCCTCCTGGTTGAGGTCGAGAACCTCGTCCTGAGCACATGAGGCAAGCATGCCGAGTGCCATTGCTACAATAAAAAGCTTTTTCATTGTATTTAATTTTTTGTAGGTTTAAAATTAAATGTTTGTATCTACCTGGTTGTCGCCATTATCGTCGCCACCATTGTTCTCTTTGCCGTCGTGGTCGTTGTCCCAATCCTTAACCTCGGTAACTGAGAATGTAATCTGCTCACCAATAGATCCCTTGAGAACAAAGTTGTATGCACGGCCACCAACAAGGTTTACGTCGATAGTCTTGTCGTAGTTAGTTACGTCAACCTCAGCACCATTATAAAGCAATGCGATGCGGCACTTGATAGTAGCCTGCGCTGTAGGAATCATCAAACGCTCATAGTTTGAGTAATAAGTTGTCTGTGCACCTACGTTTGCAGCCACTTCATTATCTGCTGTACCTGCTGCAACGATATGACCGAACTTCAAAGGCTCAATTTTAGAGTAAGTTGCAGTTGGAGTGCCCCACACGAAAGTTGGGAATGCAGTTACATCTACCTCAGCCTCCTTACCTACGCCATAAATCTCGATGTCGGTAACTTTGTAAGTATAGCCACTGTTAGAAGTAGCTGCAGACTCGTTCTGGAATGAGAACTTAACCTTTGAAAGAAGGTGGTCGAATGTGAATGCTACAGCCTCATTTCCTGATGCCTGACCTGTTGCAGTAGCCTCTGCATAGAGAAGGTCTGTCTGAGTTGTTGCATCATAAGCGATTGATTCAGGCATGCCGTTAGTATCAAGGTCCTCTTCTGCTACAGTACCATTTACAACAGCAGCAAAGTTATAAGTGTTGCCGTTAATCCAGTACTGAGCATACTGAATATTGTATGAATAACCTGCTGCAGCTGTACCTGATACAGGAACCGCCTTGAAGATATTTACTACAGGAGCACCATCCTCATTGCCCTGGGTTGTACCATAAACATTGAAGCCTGTCAATGTTGCTGTTGTGATGCTTGGGTCAATCGCACGTGTAGCGTTGTTGATAAAAGCGTTCTGGAAACCGATAGCCTCCTTGTTAAAGTCAAGAACCTCGTCCTTGGCGCAACCTACTGCAGCTGCTGCAGCAAGTGCTAAAATGAATAACTTTCTCATAGTCTTGATATTTTATTGATATTTGTATTCTGTTGTGTTAGTTTGCTGGGGTGTTGTCTTTCACGCCGTCGCCGTCGCCATCGGTTGTGTTGCCATTGTCCCAACCCTTTACCTTGTCAAGCTCGAATGTGATGGCCTCGCCTGGGTTGCCGAGCTTAATCAACAGGTTGTAAGCCTTGCCCTGCTCGAGGTTCAAGCTTGGCGTGTCGAGGATAATCTCCTGCTCGTCGATAGGCGCGCCATCCTTGAGCAGTGTGTAGTGGAACTTAACGTTAATAGCGCCTTTGTGAGGAATTACCAAGCGCTCGTAGTTCGACTCGGCCTGTGCGCCGTAGCCGATATTTGCCACCTCGGCATTGTTGTCGGCGTTGCCCTGGGCAACCACCTTGCCGAAGTCGAGGTCGTATCTCTTATCGCGTGTCTCCCATGTGCCGCTCTGGCCGTCGATGATTGTGTAAATACCATCCTGGAAGGCGTGGCGAATCGTGATGTTATCAACCTTGTAGCTGTAGCCGTTGTTTGTCGAGATGGTGTTCTTCACGGTGAACTTCACCTTCGAGAGGATGTGTGCAAACTCGAAGCGCACGGCATCTGGTGCAGCACCATTTGCAGGTGTCTCGTATGGAGTCACGTCGTACTTGGCTACGAGGACGTCGTTCTGCTTCGATGCGTCTTGCACCTTAACCTGTGTAGCCATGTAGTTGTTTTCAGGAAGAGCCACAACCGAAGTTTCGTCGTTGATGTTACCGTTGGCTACGGCAATGAAGTGGTAGTCGTTGCCCGGAATCCAATACTGGGTGTTGGCCGAGCTGTACTTCCATGTGTTGCCTGTGCCCTCGGTGAAGTTCTTCGATACCACCTCGCCTTGGAAGATGTTGGCTGTGCCGTTGGCTCCCGCCTTGTGGCCTGTGATTGTAGCCCACACATGGAACTCCTCGAGCGAGTTTGTGTCGAGGGTGGCGTCGTAAGCCGCACGTGTCGAGTTATCGACCCATGCACCATCAAACGCAATAGCATCGCGCGACGAGTTAATCACCTCGTCGGTAGCGCAACCCATCAAAGTTGCTGCGGCAGCTAAAGATAGAATTAGTTTTTTCATTGCTGTTTATTTTTTTTTGTTTTTTTCTCATCGTCGTCGGCCTCTTGGGGCGGGATACTCTTTTTGTTGTTGCCCCGGTCGGCGATTTGTGCTTATAGGGCGCACTCAAGGCCCTATAAGCTAAATATCGTAATGATTACTCCTCAACCTTGCAAGAAGCACCAGTTACTACAACCTTATCAGCGTAAGCTGCAGCATCTGCGTCAACCCATACAGCGTTTGCAGAATCAGCAGCAACAGCTGTGATGTCGATTGTATTAACGTTAATCTTAGCACCAGCTACTGACTTAACCAAGATAGCAGCCTTCTTTGCTGTTGTGAACACAGCATCGTTGATAGTCAAGTTAACCTTAGCAGGTGAATCAACATACTGCTCGTCAATCTTGATACCGCGACCAGCTGAGTTAACAGTCAAGCCGTCGATGTTTACGTTCTGACCAACAGCCTCAATCCACATAGCGTAGTAGTCGTGAGTCTCGTTGATAGTTACGTTCTTCAAAGTGAAGTTCTTGTTAGCCGAGCCAAGAGCAATAGCCTTCTCGAATGTAACGTTCTCAAATACGTAGTTGCAGTTTGAGAAGCACAAGTCGTAAGAGTTCCATGTACCTGTTGGCTGTGAGCTTGTCATTGTACCGTTCTTGATAGTGAAGATAGCGTTGTCATTCTTAGCACCAAGGTTTGACCAGTAAGTTGTAGAGATTGAAAGCTTCTTACCGTTCAAGTCGATAGTGATGTTCTTAGTGTTCTCACCACCCAACTTGTACTCACCGCTACCACCTGTCTGCTGACCAAGTGTTGAGATAGCTACCTCGATATCCTGTGTCAATGTTACTGCGATATTCTCCTTGTCAGACTTCAATGCTGCAGCGAACTCCTCAGGAGTTGTAACCCAGCTTGCTGGCTTAGGGAATACTGTTGTAGTTGTAGGAACGTTGCAAGTGAAATCTACAGCTGGAGCTTCATAAGCAGCATCGTCAGAACCCTTTGTGAAGATAACCTGATAGTCACCTGATGGAGCCAATACAGAATCCTCGTCAACGTTAAGAACATAACCTGCTACAGTAACCTTGCGAACGATAACTGGCTGCTTAGCTGTAATCTTAGTGTTTACGATTGAAGTGTTAGCAACGCAACCGTTAGCACGTACACCGTACTCGCGAGTTGAGATTTCTGACTTGCTGATAACAGTCTTGCCAGTCTTCTCCAATGAGATACCATTCTTACAGTTAGCAATAGTTGTCTCGTTTACAGTCAAGTTAGTCTTACCGCAAGATGTCAACTGCATCAATGAGTGCAAGCCCTCAGCCTCGCAACCCTCAACAACGAGGTTGCCATTGAGTGACCAGAACTTAGCACCTACAGTTGCATCAACAGCAGCACCAGTAGCTGTGAATGAACAGTTCTTGATAGTTACGTTATCTGGGTAACGGAAGCCTGTGCCCTTCTCCTCACCGCAGTAGATGAATGCGTCGCCTACGAGTGCTGAAGCATCAGCAGTCTCGAAGTTGATGTTCTCGAAGATAGTTGTTGCACCAGCGTAAGTTGACTTACCGTTGATGAAGAAGCAACCATCGAACTTGTGACC
The DNA here is from genome assembly GCA_017631285.1 of Alistipes sp. Classification (GTDB taxonomy): domain Bacteria; phylum Bacteroidota; class Bacteroidia; order Bacteroidales; family Rikenellaceae; genus Alistipes. Next base: position 17,777 of record JAGBTO010000080.1, on the reverse strand, counting down.
ATTACCGTTGATAGCGATAACTGAGTTAGCAACCTCAGGAACAGTTACCTCACCTGTAAGGTCAGCACCCAAAACAACTGAAGTGTTACCTGTTGCAGCGTCCAAGATAGCCTGAAGCTCGGCGATAGATGTAACGAAAGTTACCTCCTCCTCAACAGCACCGCCGTCGATATCCTGCTCTTCCCACTCGTCAACCTCGCAAGTGAACTCGATAACGTTAAGGTCGAGGTTCTCCTGGTTGATTGTAGCAACGAAGTTGTAAGCACGACCTGGCTTAAGCTCAAGCTCAGAAATCTTAACCTCCATAGCGCGCTCCAAACCGCACTGCTCGCCGTTGTAAAGCTCTACGTCGAAAGTAACTGTGTACTCCTTAACCTCGTCAGCAGCAGCAGGGATAGTCAAACGCTCGTTGTCAGAAGAAGCACCCTTGCCAATAGCAACCTTAGCAGCCTCAGCCATGTGACCGAAATCGAGTGTTGTCTCACCAGCCTGGTCAGCCCAATCGTACTCCTGATCCTGGTCGAGAAGAACTGTACCAGTGTAAGGAACTACCATCTTGATGTTCTTAACTACAAGGTAGTTGTTCTGGTTAGCAAAGCCGTTCTTGAAAGTGAACTTAACCTTTGACAAAAGGTGGTCGAACTGGAACTTAACTGGAGCCTGGTTCTCAGCTGCGTTCTCAACAACTGCCTCAGCGAAGAGGATGTCGTTTGTACCCTCAACGTTCTTGAATGTAATCTCGCTAAGTGACTCCTCAGCCATAGCCTCAGGAAGACCTACAACCTGGTCGTTTGAACGGTCACCAGCAAATGCAGCAAATGCATACTTGTTGCCTGGCATCCAGTACTGAAGGTTAGCGTAAGTCCACTTGTCACCTGACTTAGTAACAGTCTCGTCGTTGAATACGTAACCGTCAACGGCGTTCATGTATGACCATACAGAGAACTCGGTGATGTTAGCTGTTGTTGTGCTTGGATCGTTCGCACGTGTAACTCCCTCAACAAACGAATCAGCAAACGAGATAGCTGCAGGCGACTTAGTCTCCACAGTCTCGTCCATGCTACATGATACCATTGCACCTGTAGCAAGAATCGCAATTAAAAGCTTTCTCATAATAAGTAAAATTAGTTAATAAGTTAATAAAAATTGTTTGTGTAAGTTTCTTAATGAATCTTGTGCTTATAGGGGGTATTCAGCCCCCTATAAGCCAAATATCGGTTTTAATTAAAATGCTACGCCGTCAAATGTGATTGTTGCAGTGTAGTTAGGGCTATTCAAGATAAGGCTCTTGATGTCCTTACCATTGACATAAGTACAACCATTGAAAGCAGCCTCTACGCCATTGCACTTAACGTTACATGTAGCCTCGGTATCGAACTGACAGTTGTTAAACTCATACTTACCCCACATATTAACACCTGTCCACTTGTCAGCACCTGTAAGTGAAGACTTCTTGTTGAGGAATGTGCAGTTGTTGAAGATAACCTTTGTAAGTGAAGCTCCAAACATGTTACGACCTACGAATGTGCAGCCATCGAATACGATTGTTCCTGTGCCACTGTCAAAGTGAACGCCCTGGTGAGCAAGATTGCCACCAAATATACAATCCTTGAAGCTTACGTTACCGTTAGCGATACCTGCGTCAATTACAAGGTTGTTATCGAAGAAGATGTTCTCGATTGTAGTGTCGGTAAAGTGTGCCTGGTTTGAGAATGTATTTGAGCCCCAATCGTTCACAATGCCTACAGGCTCGTCACCGTCACCGATAAGAGATACACCCTTTGCCAAAGAGATCTTGCCACCCAACTCGAGTGACTCGCCATCTGCGCTTGGCTGGAGGCGTACAGTCTCATTTTCTGAGGTAATACCAGCCTTGAGCTCTTGAGCTGTAAAAGCAACAGCTGTTGTACCCTCTGGAGCGATATACCAAACGCCATTATTCTCAACGGCTGTCAAACCCGCAGCAACAGTTGAATTGTAGAATACCTGTGCACCGCTGTCGGTGTTAGCGCCAAGAGTGAATGTACCACCCTTAATCTCAGAAACATAGTATACGCAGTGGTCGCTCACGTTAGGATTCTCCATCAATGAGAATGTACCGCCGTTGATAACTGTGTTGCAGCCTGTGCTGCTTGCAACGGCACCGTGCTTACCTGAAACAGTAGCATCGTTGATAACAGTCTCACCGTAGTTACAGATAGCGTAAGTAAGCTGGCTATTGGCTACGAATGTACCACCGTTGATTACGCAAGTTGCGCCCTGCTGGGTGCTAAGAGCGCCACCATAGCTACCCTCACCCGCCTTGTCATTTGTTGTGAATGTACCGCCATTGATTACAAGGTTACCCTCGTTCCAGATAGCAGAACCGCCGTTGGTGTCAATATTTGTGATGGTGATGTCGCCATCGATAGTCATTGTGCCGAAGTTCTCAACACCGCGCGCGATGATAGCACCCTCACCCTTGAGTGTAAGTGTACCGTAGTTGTCGATAGCATAGTGGTGACGACCCTCCTGCTTGAGATCAGCAGTGATTGTGTGACCGTTGAGGTCGAGAGTCATGCGAGCCTCCTCGCTAACTCGCAGAGGGTTAGTCAATACAACGTCCTCGGTCAAAGTAACATCGCCGCCAAATGCAGCAGCCATGATGAGCTCGTTGTTTACAATAGGCGTCTCAACCCAATCCTCAACCTCGGCCTCGAATACGATTGCGAACAAAGGATTATCCTCAACATTCTGATGGTTGATGTCAGCCTTGAAGTTATAAGCCTTGCCTGGCTCGAATGCGCAGCCGCTGATCTTCACTGTCTTTGAAGATCCAGAAGCCAATACATCGCCATTCCAGAGCTCAACATCGAAAGTTACGGTGTACTCAACATCGCCCGATGCAGGGATAGTCAAACGCTCGTTGTCAGATGATGCCGACTTGCCGCTAGCCAACTTCGCACCCTGAGCCATGTTGCCCATATCGAGAAGTGTTGTGCCGCCAACAACCTCCCATGCGTAGTCGTCCTGCTCCTCCAATACTACCTTACCTGTCATTGGCGCAGTCATCTTCACGTTCTTGATAACGATAGTGAAGTTGTCGTTCAAGAAACCATTGGTGAAGGTGAACTTAACCTTTGACAAGAGGTGGTCGAAGCCAAACTTAACTGCTGCAGGAGCTGTGTTGATGGCTGCAGGAGTGGTGCACTCGTACTCAGCATAAAGCACGTCGTTTGTACCGTCCACGTTGGTGAATGTGATCTCGCCAAGGCCATCTACCGACATACCCTTATCGTTTGCTGCTGCATAGTCGATAACGATTTGGTCGTTTGTGCGGTCACCGGCAAGAGCCGAGAAGTAATAGTTGTGACCTGGAGTCCAGTACTGAGTCTGAACGTAAGTCCAATCATCTGACGACTTGAAAACGCGCTCGTCGTCAAACACGATACCTGTCTCGTTGTCTATTACTGACCATACGAAGAACTCGTTGAGATTGTCGTTTGTTGTGCTTGGGTTAGCACCCGCAACACGTGTTGTGCCCTCAACAAATGAATCGGCAAACGAGATAGCCGCAGGCGACATAGTCTCCACAGTCTCGTCCATACTACATGCCACCATAGAAACTGTAGCAAGAGTTGCAATTAAAAGCTTTTTCATGATAATAAGTTAATTAAGTTGTTATATTTTATCGTTAATATCCTCTTCTTCAATCCAATTGTCAACCTCGATAAGGTCGAACTTGATGGGTGACAACTCGCCTTCGGGCAGGATGTTTGTTGCGTCGATAGTTGCCTTTAGGTTGTAGTGCTTACCCATCTTTAGCTGCTCGCCTGTTAGGACAATGTTCTTCGAGCCCGCATAACCCGGAACGTCGTAGTCGCCTTGGTAAACCTCCACATCGAATGCGATGTTGTATCTGCGTGTCTCATCGCCCGAGATAGTCAAACGCTCGAATTCACATTCGCCCGAGCTGGCACTCTCAAGTTGCGCACCGCCCTCAATGTCGCCGAACTCCAACCAGAGGGTCTTGTCGGTAATCTCCCACGCATTGGCATTGCTGCGCCATCCCTGCTCAGCTACATTGATAGTACCCTCCTGAGGAACCTCCATCTTGATGTTCTTAACCACCAACTTGGTGTTCTTGTTGGGGAAGCCATTGGTGAAGGTGAACTTTATCTTCGAGAGCAGGTGTGCAAACTGAAGCGACACCTTCTCAGGGAAGTCGTTGATGACGTCTTTCGACGTTGTAACCTTCTTCGATGCGTATATTAGGTCGTCGGTACCATCCAGGTTGGTGAATGATATCTCGCCAAGACCATGTATCGAAGTCTTCGACGCATCGACACTTATGTTTGCATGCTCAACAGGCGCAATGGCACCGAAGTAGTAGTTGCGTGAGCCTACCCAATAGTGTAGTGGCTCATATTTCCACTCGTTATCCTGCTTTTGCACCAATTCGCCATCGAATACATTAGCTACGGGGATATCCATATAGGCCCACACATAGAATGCATCTATATTTTGAGTTGTGATGCTGGGATTGGCAGCGCCACGTGTCTTGACCTCGATGAATGTGTCTGAGAATTCCAGAATAGGGTCGGGCTGAGGTCCAACCTTATCTTCGTTATTGCAGGCCATCAGTGAGGCGAGTCCAAGAAGTGTTACGAAAAACTTTTTCATAACCTGAAATGAGTTTATTTTTTGTTTTAGTGTTTGTTCTTAATTGCTTGTAATCGAAGTTGTTACAGCGGCAACTCGATATCGTTGTAGTCGCCCCAATCGTCAACCGTTACATCGAAGGCACCCGAGCCCTGCGAGCCGACATCCTCCTCGATTACGATATCTTTAACTACGATAACTCCTCCGTGAGGCTGTGCGGCTACCTGATCGGTGACGTCGAAATTGAAGTTCAGGGTCTTACCATTTCGTAGCATAACCTCCAGGTTGAGCGCATGCTTATTTGTTGTTCGTGTCATGTAGTTGTTGTTAGGGTAGCCTGGTATTCCGAACGACGTTACCACTGCACGCACTCCATAATCGGTCAGCTCGGCATCGTAGAGGATTGTTGCTGGGGTGTCAGATGTTTCACCTGTGTTCATCAATACATACTTTGCCATACCCGACAAGGCACCTCGTGCCATAGCCACATATTTCAATCCCGACTTAAACTCGTAGCGTACCTTATATTTATATACTAGGGGCTGGAGTGTAACTTTGAATTCTGCTGGGCGAGCCAACTTTTCAGCCCAATAACCTTTGCAGTAGTTAGCATAGAGCATATCGGGTGCATTCACAGTCTCCTCACCTTCATTGGCAAACTCGCTGCTGATGTATGATGCTCGAGTACGTGTGCGGGTAGTAGCACGTGTTGTCGCTCCATTATCGTGGCGCGAGAAAATGATATACTCGGTGTCGTTGTTATAGAATAGGATGTCATTGTAGCCAGCATACAAATTGACTACTCCTCCATCGGCGCCAATGTTATGGATGTTACTTACGCCTGCCTCGTCGTAATTAACCACACGCAAGCCCGTTGGCTTTCCTGGGCGCAATTCGTCATAAGGTATATAGTCCTCTGGCCATACCTTTTTCCAATCAACACCTTCATCCTTGCAGCGTTCCTCCCAATCATATCTATAATCGGCAATGACTTTGATATGATAGCGGTGGGCATGGTCGCGGTGGTCGTAGCACAAATCCTTGTGGTTACAAGAGATGGCTACAAACATACCAGCAATGTAAATCGCTATTTTGTAAATTTTATTCATTTTACCCTAACTACCTATTCTTTCCTTTGTTGTAATTACCGCATCCAATGAGCCATACTAAATTAACTTCAGCCTTTGTAGGTCCAATGTATTTACGGTTTTTGCTTGCTTGCCATACAGGGTGATTGTCGATTGGCAGATACTCATCGAACTTACCCCAATGGTAACCCAAGCCTAATGTAAAGTCGATATTAAAGCGGCGTGCTATTGGCAACGAGTAACCATACTCCAAGCCTGCGGCCCAGCTCCAACGGTCAGCGAGGATACCCTTGTTTCCTACCTGGAAGTCATAGGTTATCATCTGACCATATAATCCAAGATGGTGACCTGTTAAAGGTTTAGCCTTGGCGGCTTTTCCCATCCAATATCTTACGGCGATGTCGCCGCCATATGTTCTCCAGTACCAATTCTTCTTGTCGCTCTTCCACCATGAGTACATCCAGTTTCCTGCAACGCTGAAGTTTTTACCCAAGTAAAACTCTACGCCGACATTGGGAATAATCGCAACGTCGTAAAGCATATTGGTTTTTACAGCCATGTAAAATGGCTTGGTACATCTCGTTAATTGGTTAATTACCACCTCTTGAGTCTGGCCATAACATTCGATTGACATTGTAGTCGAGCGGGCCTCGGCCGAGGCGTTAGGTTTGACGGTGTAGTTGATGCCCTTGCTGGTTGGAGTTATTGACTCAATCCAATCGGCATCGCATTTAACTGTGGGGATAGTGTCATCTACAACATTCTTGCTCAAATCGATGTTGCCATTACCACCATCTGCCGACCACTCAACGGGGCTTGATGTGAGGATAGATAACACAGGGTTGGCGCCCTCCTGGATGACTTCCACCTGGTGGGTTTTGCCATAACAAGACACCTCAACTATCGCTGTGCGCTCTTCGGGGGCGTTATTCTCTTTAGCTACTATGACTATACCGTCCTTTGATGGAGTTATGCTCTCAATCCAATCTGCCGAAGATGTGGCTGTAGGCAAGACGTCGTCTTGTATGCTCTTTGTGTAGGTAATCAAGTCTGAACAACGTGTGTTAGGCAGACGCAACGGACTTTCGGTTGTGATTTCCAAAGTTGGAATGCTCTCCCACCAAAATTCAACATCAACAGTTGCATAACGCAGATGTGTAAAAATGTTCTTGTAGATGTAAGCATAAGAAACGCCACTGCGCAACATTCTAAGTTTGTTGTGGCGCTCGCTCACTTTCACACCCTTGCTGTTGGTAGTGAATTCGGGTGTGTTGTTTATGATTTCAATAACCTCATCGCGATATGGTACATTCTCGTCCTCAGCTACCATCTTGGCCAGAGTATCCCAGTCGATGCTGGTAGCTCCTACTACGTAATCGAGTTTTACCGACAATTTCTTGCTGACCCAATTGGTGATGGCTTTGGCACGCAAGTCGGTGATACGTTCATTGATTGCCATGCTTCCCTCGGGAGAGGCACTTGCTGCGATGCGGATTTGGCGGAAGTGAGATGTAGAGTCCTTTAAGTACCCATCAACCTCCTGGGCAAAATTCTCAAGAATCTCTTTATTGCCCATGTAATTTTCATCAATGGCAAATGAGCCCTGACGGAAGAAAATCTTCGCATTCTTTTGCACCTCTTTGTCGATATGCACTTGTTGTGCATTTGACGCCATAGCCAGAGATAGCAGCCCTAAAAACAATATGATAACTTTACGAATCATTGTTTGCATTTTAGTTAAATTTGACCATTCCTCCCTGCTAATTAATCGGGAAAAACAAGGACATAGAAAGGTTAAGTTAAAATTCACGCAAATTTACCAAAAAATGCTCCTTATTGGCGTATCATATATAATACGGGGGGGGTATTTCGGGGATTATCTAAAATGCTTGAAAATGAATATTTTAATATAATTTACAAAAACTTGAAATTCTTCAATGTCCATATAGAAAATTCAGTTTACTTGTATAGATTTTGTTTCGTGTTATGATTATGATTTTTTTTGCGAAAAACTCCAGAAAATTAGTGTTAGGAGTAGAAATGCCACATAAATCAGAATGCAACTCCACTTTTCGAGCTGTAAAGTAAAGCTTAGCAGCGATTCTCCGCTGGCGCACCATTCGGCTATGGCATTCATTGCACCCACCGAATTCTCGACAATAAATTCGACCAGAGGAGCCAGAAATGGGATGGGAATTAGAGCCCATGTGAGCATAGTGATTACTGCAACGCTGCACAGGGCAACCATTGTAAATCCCACAATAATACCCCACAACGACACCTCGCCGAAATGGAGCGATACCAGAGGCAGGGTGGTAATGTTAGCGACAAAACTGACGATTGTCCCTGTGAAAATCCATCTGCCAATTCCTCGTCCTAATTGTTTGATTCTGCCTTGAATAGGGTGTTGGAGCATATATCTCAAGCGGTTGAGTTTCTCCTTGTCGCTTGTTTTAAAGCATCTGCTAATGGGTGCTGCCCACTCGACAATTGCCATTACTGCAATACACGAGAGCAAGAATCCTATGTCGTAAAGTATGCGTCCATCCCATAGGAGCATCAGCGATGCGGTGGCGCATAAGGAGTTGAAAGCAAGACTGCGCGAGGAGAAGAAGAATGTAAGCAGGAATAGTGTAAACATTGTTGCAGCTCTTACTACCGAAGGCGAGAATGCTGCTATGGCGGCATAGCACCAAATGAAAATTATGCATAAGAGCATGCGCCACAGAGTTCCATGACCTAAGGCTGCGAGGGGTGTCAGTAGTAGGCTTATGAAGATGAAAACAAAACCTACGTGCAACCCCGATATAGCTAATAAATGCGCACTACCCGAGCGGGTATAGTGGCTACGTTGGGTGTGGGGGATTTGACTTCGTTGGCCTATGCTGATGGCTGTGGCAATGCTTTTCGTCGAGGGACTCAGGTTGAGTTGGTTGATTCTTTGCTTCGCTTTTTCCTGAAGCCATATACCCAACGAGAAGGCGTTTTGTCGTCGAAGTATATTGTCGGGAGTGATTCTCACATAACCTGTTATGCCTTTGTTTGACATATACTCCCCAAAATCTGTTGTCGGGTTATGGCGATGAACAGATGCGTTAACGACTAATCTCTCGCCGGCGGAACATGCTGTATCTAACGATGTTATGGCTCTTATCGAAGAGCTGCTGTTTTGCGATTTGCCATTTTTGTTATATGCCACAATGTCTGCAAGAAAGATGCGTGAATCATCATCTTCCGCGATGAGTTGTTTGAGCCTAATCTCCATCTCGGTGTGGTGGGTGGGGATATTTTCGCAAGAGCGCCTGAGGCAAAGCGATGTAGCCCCTGTTGCGATAATGAAGAGTAAGATTGGGAGTGGATGTCGCCACAACCACACTGTCGCTAAACTTGCAACCAGAAATAGCATAGCGCCCCATAGCGGAATATTTATGGTGTCGGCAAGCAGTATGCCGGTGGCCATGGCTGGCAATGCTATTGCCATGGGTGCTTTTTGCACATGTTGCAGTATGTTATCACCGGGGCTGTTCATAGTGTAAATATAGCATATATTTGCAAAAGTATGACAAAAAATCTACCTTTGTGGGGCAAAATAAATGTGGTTAGGCACTCGTTATGAGTTGGGATATAATTTTAACAGTGAAAAGATTTACATTGATATTAACGTTGCTGTTGCTTGTTGGTGCAGCGCAGGCTCAGGTTTTTGTGCATCGTCCGCCGCTATATATTGTCAATGGCCAGCGCATGGATGAGGCTCAGGTGAAGGCTATCGATCCCGACGATATAGTGAGCAACGTGTTGTTGCCAGCCGATGAGGTGACTGTCGCAAAATATGGTCAGGAGGCATCGAATGGTGTGATTGTCATATCGTTACGTTACGATACGGCAGCACGTTTTGAGTATGAAGGCAAGCCTATGCGTTTCTCCGATTATGTGGCTCAGCGAATAAAGTGGGAGTATCCAGCCCGTCCTGTGGCGAGGGTTGTCATCAAGCTTAACATATCGGCCGATGGTGTCATGTCGGAGGGTGAAGTTATTGATGCTACCGATAAGCGACTGCTTAAGCGCGTGCGGAGTGTGCTTTCGCAAGCTCCTCGTTGGGTGCCGGCAATGAAGGATGGTCAGGGCGTCGAGGATGGTTACATTCTGCGACTTACCCTACCGCGAGGTATGTCGGTTGCACCTCGCAAGAGTGTGCCTATAATTGTGGGTGGAGTATAATATATTTGGCGTGAAAGTTAGTTTTCACGCCTTTTTTTTTGCACTTTTTAGGTCAATGTAATATCTTTGCAAATTGAGATTGATAACTAATTGATTTATTAGCTTTTAATTAATGAGAAAAATTATTCTTTTTTCCCTTTTCCTTATTCTTGGACTTGTATGTTCGCAGTCCCTTCCTTTGGCCTTTGGTGTTGAGCAATTCAACTCGGCAAAGCCTGCCCTTGATGTGATGTTGTATGTGTGTTTGGCATTTATCATGGTCAATGTAGGCCGCGAGTTTGAACTCGACAAGAGCCGTTGGCGTAGCTATACTGCCGACTATTTTATTGCAATGGTTACGGCTGCTGCTCCCTGGCTTATGATATGTCTCTATTACATGATGTTGCTTCCCGATGATATGTTCACAAGCTGGGACGCATGGAAGGAGAACCTTCTGTTGAGCCGTTTCGCTGCCCCTACATCGGCTGGAATTCTTTTCACAATGCTTGCGAGCGCGGGACTGAAAAATTCGTGGGTATATCAGAAAACTCGAGTATTGGCAATCTTCGACGATTTGGATACTATCCTTCTGATGATACCACTTCAAATCTTTATGATTGGTTGGCGTTGGCAGTTGGCAGTTGTGGCGTTGGTTGTGTTTGCTTGTTTGTGGATTGGCTGGACGAAGCTTAATAAATATGAAATGCAGCAAGATTGGAGCTCTGTGCTTGGCTATGCCACCTTGTTGGTATTTCTTTGTCAGGGCTTGTATGTCTTTTCGACACGCTTGTTCGGTCACGAAGCGGCAATTCACATCGAAGTGTTGTTGCCAGCCTTTGTGTTGGGTATGATTATGAAGACCAAGCACTCGATATCAAAGAGTGACCAGAGGGCCGAGACGCTTATCTCCTATCTGTTTATGTTCTTGGTGGGTATGAGTGCGCCTCTGTTTGTGGGTGTCGATTTCTCGGCTACGGCAGGCGATTGCCTTATCGGCCAGGTGGGTAATATGTCGTGGGGTGAGATAGCTTTACATGTAGCTGTTGCCACTCTTCTATCAAATGTGGGAAAGATGGTTCCAATGTTTTTCTATCGCGACAGGAGTCTTACCGAGCGTCTTGCACTCAGCATTGGAATGTTCACCCGTGGCGAGGTTGGTGCGGGTATCATCTTCGTGAGCCTTGGCTATGGCTTGGGAGGCCCGCTGTTGGCCATTTCGCTCCTGACAATTCTCTCGAACTTGATTCTTACCGGTGGCTTTGTGATTATTGTTAAGCGTCTTGTAATCAAAGCCGAAAAGAAGCAGGCTGCCGAGATTGCATCTGCTCAGGCGTAGGTTGCCTCTACTTCAGATATATAGTGTAGCTCTTGCCTGCGATGCGGGTGAGAGCTATTCTTTTTTCATTACCTCCGCGCATCGAGCAACGCTTGCGCAGCTCCTCGATGCTCATGGGGAAGTCTCGCATGATGATATCCACACCCTTGCCCTTTAGCTCGCGTTTGAGGGCTTTAATGTCAAATATGGCTATGTGGTCAATCTCCACGGTGCGAGCCAAAATATCGTGCGGAAAATATCGTGCGAAGCCAAATGAGTTGTTGCTCCACACGTCGGCCTTGCCTCGCAAGGCATGCACAACAAGGCGAGCCTTCTGCAATGCCACGTCGGGTATCACCAAATAGTGGTAGTCGTCGGGTGTGAACTCCTCTGTTGTGGGTGTGTTGTCGATGTCGGAGCGTGGCACTTCGTAGCGACCTCGGCCTATTGCTTCGGCAACAAGAGTTGGCGTTTGATGAGGTGTGTATATCATCACCTCCTTACACTCGCCTGCAAGCGAGATGACTTCGACCTGTGATAGTGGGAAGATGCGGAATGCCTCCTCTATGTCAAATAGGGGCGAGTTCTTGATTGCCAATTGTTTAGTTACGTTCCAAATCTTTGGCAGTAGGGCTATAATGTTGGGTGAGCAATCCTCCAAGCGCACGAGTTTCTGCCCCTGTTCACCTCTTCGGTCGGGATCTACATACACCCAGTCGAAGTGTTCGTCACACGAGTCGAGATACTCTTCGGCAGAGCAATTCACCACCTCGACATTCTCTATGCCCATGTGTCGCATATTCTCTGAGGTGATGGCTGCGAGTATTGGGTCGCGCTCCAGAGCTACCACACGCTTAAAATGCGATGCCATGGCGGCGGCATCCATGCCCAGGCCGCACGTCAGGTCGAGCAGCTTATCGCCTGTGAGGTGCTTCTGTGCGGCGCACTCCTCGCTCGACGACTGCTCGAAGGCGCGCTGGGGGATTATGCCCCTCGCTTGGTACAGACGAGGCAGTTTGTGGCGTGCTCGTTGCAGATACTTTATCTGCGTGGCAACCTCGCGCGAGTGTGGAATCTTTGTGTTGAGGGCAACCTTCAGCGGGTCGTTGTCGATGTTCTGCTCGATGGCTTCTCGCACATCATCTTGCAGAAGTATGTCGAGCTCTTCTCGTGTCATGATTTTAGAAAAATAAGGAGTTGCCCACAAAAGACAACCCCTCAAGTTAGTATTAATATCAAGCGGCCTTACAACTTGAACTTATAGTCTATACCGAATACGTGGCAGTTCTGTTTTTCATGTCGCCAACCCATATCGCCTGGATCCTTGAGGATGATTTCACCCTTAGGATTGTAGGTGTGGTTGGTCTTTAGGTCACCACTCTTCTTGTAGCGGATGTCGTACGCCTGATTCATGTGGAAACGGTAGTAGATATCCAAGCGGTGGTAGTTGTTAATCTTAAACTCAGTACCCACCGAGAAACGTATGCGACTTATATACTGTTTAAATGCCTGATGGTACTCCTGGTAGTTGGGCACAGCATCGCGTGCATTCAGTGTTGTATAAAGCTCCACATAAGCATAAGGCTCCCAGCGGCATTGACGTATGTCGTAGGCTGCCTTCAAACGCGAGCGCAACGAGATTGCAGGGTTGGCATGCTCGTAAGGATTGATAGAGTCGGTGCGGAAGTTAAAGCGCACACGCTCACGCAGCGAGAGCTTCACACGTCCCACTTTATAAGAGCCCGTAACATCAACATTCACCATATGGCGGTTTTTCCACTCCACAAGGCTTTTGTTTGTCTTATTGTCAAACTCCTCATCGCGAACGTTTATGAAACCATAGCTTGCGCCAACCTTGAGCCAAGGCAGAGCCTTGTAGCTGATGCCCACTGATGATACAATCTTGTCTATGTCGCTAACGTTGTTGTGCATGCGCACTTGCTCGCTCCAGTCGAGCGAGAGGTTATTGGCGAGCGGAATATCCAATATTGCACGAAAACGTGCCTGCACATCGTCATCCTTCTGTACCGTAGCGGGTTTGGTTGGGATAGGAATCTCATCATTCTGCGCATAAAGAGTTGCGCAACCCATGAGGGCAACGGCGAGCATCAATAGGCGTAATAATTTTTTCATGTTTTTGTTGTTTTAGAGTTCCTAAAAGCGGGCAGCGACAAAGTTGTTTTTAAACAAACTGGTTAGGTTTTGTTACCTCCTCAACCGAGTTTGTTTCACCTGGCTCCAATTCGTAATATACCTTCACAAAAGCAACATCACGCAGGAAGTCAACGTGACCAACCTCTACCTTGTTCACCTTGTGACCCAAGCGCTCCTCAAGGTCGGCAATCATCTCCTCGCGCTTGTCGGGAGTAATGAGGTTAATCTTCTCGTAGATAACCAGCTTGGCAGAAGTGTGGCGCAACAAACGACGTCCCTCGACAGTCATGATGAGAGCTATGAGCAAAGCATTTGCTACGAGCAACTCTACATAGCTGATATTCAATGCCAAACCATTAATTACGGCAACGCAAATGAAGATAAACAAATAGGTCATCTCACGGATGGGCACCGTCTCGGTTCGATAGCGGATAACGCCAAAGATGGCAAATAGACCGAGGGTCATACCAATCTGGATGCTAACGCTCTCCATGAGGAAAATCAAGAGAAACATAGCAGCACCAAAGAGCATAAAGGTGAGAACGTAGTCTCTACGCTGGCTCTTCACATAATAGCAGTAGCGGGCGATAACCCATGTAACAATCAAGTTAAATGCAAAGCGCATCAACAAGTGTAACAAACTCTGAGTGTCGCACAAGGGCACTCCAAGGAAACTGATTTGGTTGGAGATTTCGTAACCAAACTCTTCGGCAATCGAAGGGTCGAAATCGAGGAATTCTTCGTTCTGGAACATATTGATTTAAGTTTTAGATTTGCTTTTGATTTTCTAAAGTTTTGTTTATCAAACGAATTTTGCGTTTGAAGCGATTGGCTTTAACTGTTGGGTTTGCCAAGACTGTGCCGACGCAATACTTACTCACTTTGAGCTTCTTGACTCTCATGTCTTGCAGAATCTCCTTCATTGGCGAGTAGCAAAGTCCGTCTTGTTTGAGCTCGACAATCACCATGCGGTCAATCTTTGCCTCCTGATTCGGTTCGGTGCGCATATTGACAAAACGCAAGTTCATATCGATAGTCAGGCGCTCGGTGTGGGCGTGGTTCACCAACGTAATACGGTCGAATATGGTCGCCAATGCTGGCTGAAGAGTATCGACGTTATATTTGGCTCTTTCACGCAGGAAAGCTGCAGCCTCCTGGCTTTGGGTCACGCAGGCAAAGTAACTTTCGTCAATGGCTATACGTTTCTTCTTGGTGCGTCCCTTGTTGGTCTTGTTCTTCACTTCGATGAAGGTTATGCCCGATTCAACGTATGTACGTGAACGAATCTTTTGACGTGTAAGTTTGCGATTGTGATGCACAGTGAACATCTCCAAGTCGGGAGTGTCGTAGTAGAGTGTCGAGTAACGACATGCTCTCACATCTCCAATCACCTGCACCGAATATTTATCCACAGCTCGACGCAACAACTCCATACAGAACTCTTCGCTTATGACATACTTGGTATCGACGCGATTCATCAACTTGATTGATGACATCTCGTCGAGTGTGATGGTGGGCATCTTCTGCCACACCTCAAGCGAATTAAGTTGTTCGTAAGTCATAGATTAGTTTTCGTCAAAGATATATTCAAACACCTTGATTGAATATAACTTACCATTGGGTAAGTAGTTGTATTGCTTGTGTTTTGTGCCGTCGCTGTTGTACTCATACTTGCGTATGCGTTCAACCTTGTTGCGGTCGTCATAGATAACTTCCTTAATGACCTTCTCTGTTGTTGGGTCGTACTCACATGTTTCGCGACGTACCTGTCCAAATTGATTGTACTCAATCTCCTCAATCTTACGTCCTGCCTCATCATACACGGTGAGATGGTCGAGCCAGCGGCTCTTTTTGCTTGAATCTGTGTTCCACTCCTTGATGGTGAGGTTTTTTCGTTTTGCGCGCTTTGCCAATGTCTCAGGGCTTACGGTTTGAGCGTAGAGACCCTGTGCAAAAAAGATGGCAAGAGCAATAAGCAATAGTTTTTTCATATTCTGATTAGTTTAATGTAGTTCCAGGTTGTTTAGTGTATATGCACATACACACAATTACAAAGGTAGTATTTTTTTTGCAATTTGTTCTCGGAATGGCAGTTTTTTTTAGATTTAGCAAAATAAGAAAGGCGGCAAATTCGAAATTTACCGCCTTTTATGGTTGTGTTTCAGCAATTTATCTCTTCTTGCCGCCTACGATATCAAGTTCCGACATGATGTGCTTGCAGCCTGCGAACTTATCGACTACAAACAACACATAACGGATATCAACGCCAATACAACGCTGCAACTCTGGCTCAAATGCCACGTCACCCGACATTGCCTCCCAGTTGCCGTCGAATGCCAAGCCAATCAAACGACCCTTCTTGTCGAGCATTGGAGAACCCGAGTTACCGCCAGTAATGTCGAGGTTGGCAAGGAAGCCCACGTGCAACTCGCCATCCTTGTCGGCATAGCGACCATAATCCTTCTTTGCGTAGAGTTCCTTCAAACGCTCCTCTACGGTGAACTCCAATGGGTTAGACTTATCCTCCTTTGCAATCACGCCATTCAAAGTTGTGAAGTAGTTGTAGGTAATAGCATCGGCAGGCTTGTATGGTAAAACGTTGCCATAAGTGAGGCGTATTGTAAAGTTTGCGTCAGAGTACCAAGCCTTGTTTGGTTGCATCTTCATCAAGCCCGCAACGTAGAGACGGTGTGCCTGGTTTACTGCAGGTGCATACTTCACATACTCCATATAAGCTGTGCGATATACCTCCATTACAGAGTTTGCCAACTCAACTGCTGGGTCAGCCTTCACCTGCTCCTCGGAAGCGGCGTTAGCCTTCTCCAACGATGTGAATACCGAGTTGTCGTAGAGCCAATCAACATATGAGTCGCTGTTGCCGCCAAACTTTGTGTCGATAACATCCTTGTAGATAGAAGGAAGGTGCTCCTCTGGCATATTCTCACGTACAATCTGCATCATTCGCTTTGCAACCTTGCGGTCGAGTTGTGCGTCGTAGTCCTTGTAGAAACCTGCATAGCGCGCCTTTGGTGTGCGTGCAACGCTAATGAGTTCAATACCACGCAACATAGCCTCCTGCAAGTACTGCATTGTGCCCTCCCAAGGGGTAATCTTTGCAATAGCCTCCTTCATATTTGGAAGTGCATCGATGAAGCCCTCCTCGGGGAGTGTATTCTCGTCTGCCCACTTCTGGAAAGCCTCCTCCTGAGCCTGCTTCTGACCCTTCACGCCGAGCTTCTGGATGCCGCGAGACATGCCGATTGAGTTCTTCCAGTAGTTAGATGAGCCTGCATACTTCGATGCGTACTTGATGCGAATCTCGTCGCTTGCCTCCATAGCCTCCCAGATGATTGCCTGACGCTCGCCACGGATGAAGATGCGCTGTGGATTATCTACCTCCAGCATCTGGTCAATCTCGTGAGATGTCATGTAACGTGTTGTTGAGCCAGGGAAGCCCATTACCATTGCGAAGTCACCCTTCTTGTAACCGTCGAGTGAAATCTCGAGGTGACGTGGAGCCTTGTAAGGCACATTATCCTTCGAGTAAGCCGCAGGCTTGTTATCCTTGTTGGCATATACGCGGAAGATTGAGAAGTCGCCTGTGTGACGAGGCCACATCCAGTTGTCGGTGTCGCCGCCGAACTTACCGATTGACGATGGTGGAGTACCTACCAAACGTACGTCGGTGAACACCTCATACACAAACGCAAAGTACTGATTACCACCGAAGAACTCCACGATGTTGTAAGTCTGGCTTTCTGCCAAATCCTTCTGCTTTGCCTCGGTCATACCCTTGATGTTCTCGTGGATAATCTGCTGGCGCTCCTGCTCACCTGCAATTGAAGGCACGTTGCCCAAGATGTCGGCAGTTACGTCCTCAATCGAGCGAACAAACTTTACGCTCAAGCCTGGGCATGGCAACTCCTCCTGGTGTGACGCAGCCCAAAAACCATTCTTCAGGTAGTCGTGCTCGACAGATGAAAGAGCCTGAATTGAACCGTAGCCACAGTGGTGGTTAGTGAAGATTAGACCCTTCTCTGATACGATTTCACCTGTGCAACCTCCGCCAAATATAACAATGGCGTCCTTGAGTGAAGATTTGTTTACCGAGTAGATATCCTCGGCCGAGAGCTTGCACCCTTTGGCCTTCATATCCTTGATATTCATCTTCTGAAGGTAGGGCAGAAGCCACATGCCTTCATCTGCCATAGCGGTGAAAGATAGTGCCGCCGTAGCAAGTGTTAAAAGTAGTTTTTTCATAGTTTAAAATAGTTAATTATTATAAATATTTCTACTGAATAATACTTGTCCACATACGCTCGTGTAAGCGTGTGTGATAATTTATGGGTGTAAAGGTACGAAAAATTCAAAATTCAAAATTC
>JAGBTO010000079.1 GCA_017631285.1 Alistipes sp. | reverse complement strand
GACAAAGCTGGATACTTAACAAAACCATAGATAGCATCCGCCATAGCATCAACATCCCAGTAATCAACCTTAACAGCATAATCCAAAACCTCGGCAACACCACTCTGCTTTGAGATAATTACAGGCACGTTTGAACGCATAGCCTCCAATGGGGAGATACCAAATGGCTCTGAAACTGATGGCATAATGTAAAGGTCTGAGAGCTGGAACATCTTGTGTACATCGTCACCCTTCAAGAAACCGGTAAAGTGGAAACGATCAGCAATACCCAAACGGGCTACACGACGGATAACGTGGTTCATCATATCACCCGAACCCGCCATAACAAAACGTACGTTAGGCACACGCTTCAACACCTTTGCCGCAGCCTCCACGAAGTAGTCAGGACCCTTCTGGTAAGTGATACGACCCAAGAATGTAACAATCTTATCCTCCACACCGCGCTCTGGAGCCTCATTCTCCTTCTCGGCAAAACGAACAGCGTTGTGAACAGTTACAACTCTCTCGGCAGGAATATTATACTTCTCAATACAAATGTTACGTGTCAAGTTCGACACTGCGATTACGCGGTCAGCCGCTGCCATACCAGCACGCTCGATCTCGTACACTCGCGTATCAATATTGTCGCCCGAAGAACGGTCAAACGATGTAGCGTGCATATGCACTACAAGTGGCTTGCCAGACACACGCTTTGCAGCGATACCAGCAAAGTAAGTGAGCCA
Organism: Alistipes sp.; assembly: GCA_017631285.1. Classification (GTDB taxonomy): domain Bacteria; phylum Bacteroidota; class Bacteroidia; order Bacteroidales; family Rikenellaceae; genus Alistipes. Next base: position 2,418 of record JAGBTO010000079.1, on the reverse strand, counting down.
GTCGTGAGCGTGAATTACATCAAACTGACCCTCCAACTGACGAGCAACCTCGGCTGCCACAACAGCATAGCGAGCAACCTCTTCCATAAGGTTAGCGCCATACTTACCAGAGAATGTGTAACGCTGTGTCCAGCTGTCACCCTTCTTCTCCCAGAACTTCTTACCTGTACGCTCGTAGCTCTCGCGATAGGTCTGAAACTCCTCGGGTGAGATGTAAGGAACCATATTCGAGTCGATGTGAATGAACGAGATTTTACGCATAATATCATCTGCGCCTGCCACGCCACCATCGCAGTAACGTGCCTCAACATCTGATGCGTTAACAACCTTCACAAATCGTTCATCCTCGTCGCCCGAAGCACGAGGCATCACAAAGATAACCTCCACATCGTTGCGTGCCAAGCCTCGGGTCATACCATAACAAGCTGTACCCAGACCACCGGCAATATGAGGTGGGAACTCCCAACCAAACATTAATACTCTCATCCTATTATCGTTTTATCTTATTTCTTCTTGCGTACACATTTTCTTTTGGGCTTCGCCTCCTCTGTCACCTGAGCTACTTCAGCCTCGGCAACCTTTGCAGCGCACTTCTTCGCACCACACTTCTTGACAGGTTTCTCCTCAACCTTCTCCTCTACAACCTCTACTTTGGCTGCTTTTGTAGCCTTGGTTGTCTTGGCAGTCTTCTTCGCTGGCTTCTCCCACTCTGAAATCATATCGCTGATAAAGAGCAAGCCACCAACGCTTGTAGCCTGAGACAAACAACCGTGAGCACGGAATGGAGGATCACCCTCGAAGCACTCGCTGATTGAACCAATACAAGCTGTCTGAATTTCCTCGTCGAATGACTCCAGGATAGCCTTTGCCTCTGGCAAGAAACGCTCGCCAGCGATAGCAAAACCTGTCTTAACGTAAAACATCAAAGGCCATACCCAAATAGCACCATTACGGCTCGCCTTATCCTCTGAACGCTGATCCTCACCGTATGATGCCTCATAGAATGGGTTGCGAGGTGAAAGTGAACGAACACCGCGTGGTGTAATCAAGTGCTGACGCACAACACCCAAAACATCCATAATCTGCTCCTCTGAAAGCATTGTGTAGTCCAGACCGCACGCTACAAGCATATTCGAACGACGGAAGTCGTTGGTCTCGTAATCATTCACATAGTCTGCCAAATAGCCCTCAGAGAGCCAGAATTTCTCAATAAATGACTTTTTAGTAAGCTCTGGCACATCAGCCCAAGCCTCTACAAAAGCCTTATCTTTCATCTTGCGAGCCAACGCCAAAGTATAACTTACAGCGTTGTACCACAATGCTTGAATCTCTACTGCATAACCTGCACGCTGTGCTACTGGCTGACCATCAACCTGGGTATTCATCCAAGTGAGAGCCTCACCGTGGGCTGCAGCCCACACCAAACCGTTAGCATGCATCTTAACCTTATCACCAAAGCCGCGACGGTAAGCCTCCAATACAGACTTCATAGCCTCGCCATAACGCTCCCACAAAGCCTTGGCAGAGATATGCTTCTCTAAATTCTGCAAGGTCCAGAAGAACCACAGCGGAGCGTCGGCAGCTACCCACGCTGAAGCAGAACCTGCAAAATTGCCACCCTGCATCTGGCCGACCATAGTATCAAGGACATCCATACAATCCTCCTTATACTTCTGCTCAAGCACGATACCTGGCAAAGAAATCAATGTATCACGACCTACTGTACCATACCAGGGATAACCTGCAATCATCTCGGTACGACCACCTGGACGACGTACGATAAACTGACGTGCAGAGTGGTGCAAGCAGCTCAGGAAGTCGATCTTGTGTGTTCGACGTGCCAAAGATGCCTCATACATCTCCGAGATAGCATCAGCCGATGCAGCTTCGTCGGTAGCAGCCGAGAAGATGATACTCTCGCCCTTCTTGATTGAGAACTCGAAATAACCTGTAGTCATCAAATCCTCATAACCGTCGTAACCACGCTTAATCTCCTCGGGATACTCAAAGCCATAGTACCAGTCAGGAGCAGCTACGAACTCTGCATTCTTCTTATTTGTCTGCAGATACAACCAAGGGAAACCCTCGTAAAGCTTGCTCTTCACTCCACAAACAGCTGGATATGCTCTACCATCAGCCTCCATATTAGCCTTTGACAAGGTGTGCTTGTTACGGAAAGCGAAGAATGGACGCAGGCGCAACGTAGTATCTGAATGGGCATCAACAAGAGTGTAACGAATCATAAGTTGTGTGCGCTTGTGAATCCACAACAACTCCTTACGAAGAATAACGCCACCTACACGGTAAGTGATAGTTGGTGTTGGGGTGTACTTAAAATCAGTAATATACTTGTGACCGCGTGGCTCATAAACACCCTTAAAGCGGTGCAAAGCCAAATTAAATGACTGATCGTGCTGG
>JAGBTO010000078.1 GCA_017631285.1 Alistipes sp. | reverse complement strand
CATACCCTTCAATGGGAGGAGGTAGTTCATATAAGAGAACATACCCTTCTTCATCTCACCACCAGACCAAGTATTGATGATAACCTGCATCTTCTCAGTGAGGTTGAATACAACTGCTGTCTCAGAGTTCAAGCCGAGCTCCTTGTAGTTCTCAACCTTAGCCTTAGAAGCATTCAATACTACGAAATCTGGCTCACCGTAAACCTCCAACTCAGCGTCAGTAGGACGGATGAACATATTCTTTACAAAGTGTGCCTGCCAAGCCACCTCCATGATGAAGCGGATCTTAAGACGGCTGTTCTCGTTAGCACCGCAGAAAGTATCAACAACGTAGAGCTTCTTGTTTGAGAGCTCCTTTGAAGCCAAAGCCTTCAACTCAGCCCAAGCAGCCTCAGTTACAGGCTTGTTGTCGTTCTTGTACTCCTCAGAAGTCCACCAGATAGTGTCCTTTGAAGTCTCGTCCATTACGAAGAACTTGTCCTTAGGTGAACGACCTGTGTAAACACCTGTCATTACATTTACTGCGCCCATCTCAGTCTCAACACCCTTGTCGAAACCTGTCAAGCCAGCCTTTGTCTCCTCGCGGTAGAGCTCATCGTAAGATGGGTTGTAAACCACCTCTGTTGTACCGGTGATACCGTACTTTGATAAATCAATCTTTGCCATAATTTTTAAAAAATATTTAGTTAAACTTCTTCTTTTGCACAATTTGTTGATGCTGTTTTGTGGTAGCTTCCTGCTCAATTTCTAAAATCTTCGCATAGCCCCTATTTTCAGCGCTACAAAAATAAACAAAGTATTTAAATTGTGAAACAAATAACACTAATATTTAACAATAAGATAACATTTAATATGCCAAATAGTTCTTTGGGACTATAAAATGCGAATTTTATAGTGTAGAATACATTCTCATTGAAAGATGTTTTGTCGCAGTCGCAAGGTATTGATTGAATAAAAAATTTTGAATTTTAAATTTTGAATTCTAAATTTGTAATAGTTATGGCAGGACTATATTTTCACATACCTTTTTGCAAACGTATTTGTTCTTACTGCGACTTTTTTCGCGTGGCAAGACTTGATCTTTTGAGTGATTGTTTGCTGGCGATGCATTCGGAACTTGACGAGCAGCGTAACTTTTTGTATGATAAAAAAATAGATACAATATATTTTGGTGGAGGAACACCTTCACTTGTTGCTCCTAATCAGTTGCAAATGTTGATCGATCATGCTGCACAAATATTTGATTGTGGCAGTGTTGGTGAGGTTACAATAGAAGCTAATCCTGATGATATAAACGATGGGTGGATCGAGCAGTTGCGAACTACAGCCATAAATCGAGTGAGTCTTGGAGTGCAGTCCTTTGATGATGCTGAACTTAAGTTTATGAATCGACGTCATACTGGACGTGAGGCTGAGGCAGCTGTCATGCGATTGCAGGATGCTGGAATTGAAAATATAACTATTGATTTGATTTTTGGAGTAGATGGTTTTGGTGAGGAAGTATTATCGCAAAATATTGAGCGTGCATTGAGTTTGGGTGTGCCGCATATCTCTGCTTATCATCTTACGATTGAGCCTAATACAGCTTTTGGTCGTAGGCTTGTGCGTGGAGAGATGTGCGAGATTTCCGAGTCGCAGAGTGAAATAGAGTATGCTATGTTGCATCAGCGTTTAACGGCAGCTGGTTTTGAGCATTACGAGGTGTCAAACTATGCGCTGGAAGGCTATCGTGCGAAGCATAATTCATCCTATTGGCAGGGGGTTGAGTATCTGGGTATTGGTGCTGGAGCGCACTCGTTCAATGGCGTGGAGCGTCATTACTCGGAGCAGGGCATTGAGGAGTATATTGGGGGTAGGGAGTATATTGTTGAGCAACTTACCCCACGTGATCATTATAATGAATATGTTATGACAGCCCTGCGATGTAAGGAGGGTATCGATTGCCGAAAAGTTGCCGATAATTTTGGCGAAAAGGTATTGAGGCGAGTGAAGGAGTGTGTTGCTCCCTGGATAGACTCTGGAGATGTTGTGGTTGCTGATGGAAGTATAAAAATCCCTACCGCGAGATTTATGATTTCAGATGCGGTAATAGAGTCTTTGTTTGAAGTGTAAAATCAAAATAAATATTGATATGAAACGATTTTTTGTATTTGCTTATGTGCTTTTAATTCTATGTGGTTGTAGAGGCAAGTTAGAGACTTTTACAAATCCACTTCTGCCTAGCGGTCCTGATCCTTGGGCAATCTGGCACGATGGATATTATTATTACATGCACACTACAGGTGTGGATTTACAGGTGTGGAAGACAAAGGATATCACCGACCTTGCTAATGCCGAACGTAAGACGGTTTGGGTTCCTACAGAACCGTCTAACTCAAAGCATTTGTGGGCTCCTGAGATTCATTACATTGATGGTAAATGGTATATCTACTATGCTGCCGATGATGGAAACACAGACAATCATCAGTTGTATGTTATTGAGAATGACAGTGAATGTCCGCTAGAGGGCGAGTTTGTTATGAAGGGACGCATTAGCACCGACCCTGATAATAATTGGGCAATCGATGGCTCATTGTTTGAACATAAAGGAGAACTATATATGGTTTGGTCGGGTTGGCAGACACGTCGTGTGGATACCGAAACGCAATGCATCTATATTGCTCGTATGGCCAATCCTTGGACTTTGGGGTCGGAACGCGTGAAGATATCTATGCCCGAATTGGCTTGGGAGCGAGAGTATAAGAATCCCGTTGGGTGGACTCCTTCGTATATTATTTATGTTAATGAGGGGCCACAACCTCTGAAGAGTCCAAATGGGGAACTTATACATATCATCTACTCGGCAAGTGGTTGTTGGACACCATATTACGCATTGGGCTGCTTGACTGCTGATGCTGATGCCGACCTACTCGACCCTGCATCATGGAAGAAGGCTCAAGAGCCATTGTTCAAGCAAGCACCCGAGAATGGAATGTATAGCACGGGGCACAACAGCTTCTTTGTGTCACCCGATGGCAAGGAGTATTATATTCTCTATCACGCTCGCCATACTACCGACGGTGGAGAGCCCAGAAAACCGCATGCTCAACGTTTCGATTGGGATGAAAATGGGTATCCTGTTTTTGGAAAGCCATTGCCTCACTCAACTCCTTTGCCTAAACCCTCGGGAATTTAGATTTAGAAGTAATAGTTTACTATTGCGTAATATGTGTATGACTCCGATTTATAACTTAAATCGGAGTTTTTTGTGGTGATTTATAATAAAATAGCCTCTGTATGGTGGTGTGGTGCGTATTTTGATTATAAGAGGCGATATAAATAGTTATTAAAAAATGTTAAATTATTATTAAATTATTTTATTAAGGTATTTAAAACACTCATAATATGCTGAAATATAAATATAAAGTATTATCTTTGCGGCGAATTGTAATAGGCGTATATTAACTATACCTTATATATAATAGAATAATACTAATTAATATATTGTTTTATGAATACAACTATTCAGAAGCCTGACCATCTTTTTGAGGTGAGTTGGGAAGTGTGTAACAAGGTGGGCGGTATTCACACCGTTATTGCCACCAAAGCTTTGACTGTTGGCGAGCAGTTGGGTGATAAGTATATTGTTATCGGCCCAGACTTTATGCAGGAGCAGTCAAACCCTGAGTTCGAGGCTGATGATACGCTTTTCACAGCGTGGCGTGAGAGCCTCTATGCCGAGGGTATTCGTGTCCGCATAGGTCGTTGGAATATAGCTGGTCGTCCTGTCGCTATCTTGATTGATTTCAAGTCAATGATTTCGCAGAAGGATGAGGTGTTGAAGAGCTTATGGGAGGATTATCATGTGGACTCTCTCTCTGGACAGTGGGATTACATCGAGCCTGTATTGTTTGGTCATGCAGCAGGTATGGTAATCAAGTCTTACGTTGAGAATATGTGTAACTCAGCCGATAAGGTTGTTGCTCACTTCCATGAGTGGATGACAGCATCGGGTGGTCTTTATTTGCGTAAGAACTCACCATACGTAGCAACTGTGTTTACAACTCATGCGACAGTTGCGGGTCGTTGCATCGCAGGTAATGGCTTGTCTCTCTATTCAGATCTTCACAAGTTCAATGCTGATGATTTGGCTCGCCGTTTCAATGTTATGGCAAAGCATTCAATCGAGAAGATGGCAGCTCTTTACCATGACGCATTCCTTACAGTGAGCGATATTACAGCTAACGAGTGTAAGTACTTGCTTGGTCGCGAGGTAACTCATATTACTCCTAACGGTTTTGAGAACGACTTTGTATGGGAGGGCGAGGAGCTTAAGGCAAAGCGTGCCGAGGCTCGTAAGTCTTTGATTGAGGTGGCTGAGGCTTGCTTCCAGAGTAAGTTTATGAAGGAGCCACTCATCATCGCAACAAGTGGTCGCTATGAGTTCCGCAATAAGGGTCTCGATATTTTCATGGAGTCGTTGAAGCGTTTGGCATCATTTAAGCTCGATCGCGAGATTTTGGCTTATGTAATGGTTCCAGCTGCAAACAATGGTGCACGTGCTGACTTGGTTCGTCACCTTGCAGATGGCGGACAGCCAATTGATGCAAAGCAGTGGAAGCACTCTACTCACTACCTTGAGAATGCCGAGTGGGATTCAATTTCGCGTACTATTCGTGGTAGCGTGTTAGAGCAGGAGAGCTCAAATGTTAAGGTTGTCTTTGTTCCTTCATATTTGAATGGTAACGATGGCGTGTTTAATAAGAGCTATTATGAATTGTTAGTGGGTGTTGATGTTACGGCATTCCCATCATACTATGAGCCATGGGGTTATACTCCACTTGAGTCAATCGCTTGTTCGGTTCCAACTATCACTTCAAATCTTTCAGGTTTCGGTATTTGGGCATCGAAGCTCGCCGATAAGTTGGGTGTAGAGGTTATTCGTCGTGACGATAATAATGATAATTACGCTGTTCAGCAGCTTGTTGATACTACATTGCGTTTCATTCAGCTTCCAGATGGCGAGGTTGAGAAGGTGCGTAAATCAGCATTCGAGATCTCTAAGCAGGCATTGTGGGAGAACTTCTTTAAGTACTATCAGGTGGCTTATTCAGAGGCTATGGAGAACGCTGTTGCTCGTACAAATACATCGAGTGTTGCTGATGGCGGTAACTATACCGAGCAGATTAACTTCGTGCGTCAGCAGCTCACATCTAACAAGCCATCTTGGCATCGTATGATGGTTGAGAAGCGTTTGCCTTCACGCTTGAGCGCATTGGAGACCATCTCTCGTAACTTGTGGTGGTGCTGGACACAGTCTGCTAAGGATTTGTTCCAGTCAATCGACGAGCAGTTGTGGCATGCAGTTGATCACAACCCAATCGCATTGATCGACAAGCTCCCATTGGAGCGTATCAACGAGTTGGAGAACGACAAGGAGTTCCTCGCTCGCTTGGATGCAGTAGATGCTCAGCTCAAGGAGTATATGGCAGAGAAGCCAGATGGCAAGAGTGCTAAGATTGCTTACTTCTCAATGGAGTACGGTTTGCATGCGTCACTTAAGATCTACTCTGGTGGTCTTGGAATCTTGGCTGGTGACTACTTGAAGGAGGCTTCAGATAAGAACGTGCCAATGGCTGCCGTAGGTTTGTTGTATCGTTATGGTTACTTCACACAGCAGCTCTCTGGCCAGGGTAGCCAGGTTGCAACATATGAGGCACAGAACTTCGCTAAGTTGCCAATCTCTCCTGTTCGTGATGAGGCCGGTAATTGGATTACAATTCAGATTGCATTGCCAGGTCGTACACTCTCGGCTCGTGTTTGGAAGTGCCAGGTAGGTCGAACAGACCTCTTCCTCTTGGATACTGACTACGAGGCAAACCGCGATGAGGATCGTCAGATTACATACTACCTCTACGGTGGTGATTGGGAGAACCGCCTCAAGCAGGAGCTCTTGCTTGGTGTAGGTGGTATCCGTGCATTGCAGAAGATGGGTATCAAGCAGGAGGTTTATCACTGCAACGAGGGTCACGCTGCATTCATCGGTATCGAGCGTTGCCGCAACCTCATCTCAAAGAAGCGTTTGTCATTCTCTGAGGCAATGGAGGTAGTTCGTTCATCTTCACTCTTTACTACTCACACTCCAGTGCCAGCAGGTCACGATGCATTCCCTGAGGGTATGATGCGTCAGTATATGTCACACTACCCAGATGTATTGGGAATCACTTGGGAGCAGTTCATCAACTTGGGTAAGACTAATCCAAACGATCCAAACGAGCGCTTCTCAATGTCAGTCTTGGCTTGTAACCTTTCACAGGAGGTTAATGGTGTATCTTGGTTGCACGGTGAGGTATCAAAGGATATCTTGGGCAATATGTGGCCAGGTTACTTCAAGAATGAGCTCCACATAGGTTATGTAACCAATGGTGTTCACTTCCCAACATGGGTAGCTTCTAACCTTCGTCGTTTGTACGAGAAGTACTTCCCTAAGGGCTTCAACGGACATGTTTACAATATTCCAGAGTGGCAGGGTATTCACAAGATTGATGATGCAGAGCTTTGGCAGGAGCGTATGACTTTGAAGACTCGCCTTATCAACCATATCCGCCAGCGTTGCACTGATCCAAAGCTTGCAGGCTTTGATTCACCACGCCAGATGGTTCAGGTTGCAGAGCGCATCCGTCCTGATGTGTTGACAATCGGTTTTGCACGTCGTTTCGCGACTTACAAGCGTGCTCACTTGCTCTTCACTAACTTAGAGCGTTTGTCAGCTCTTGTAAACAACCCAGAGCGTCCAGTACAGTTTGTATTTGCTGGTAAGGCTCACCCACACGATATTCCAGGTCAGGATTTGATTAAGCGTATCGTTGAGGTATCAAAGATGCCTGAGTTCTTGGGTAAGATTGTATTCTTGCAGAACTATGATATGGAGCTTGCTCGTCGTATGGTTCAGGGTGTTGACGTATGGTTGAATACTCCTACACGTCCATTGGAGGCTTCAGGTACATCAGGTGAGAAGTGTGTTATGAACGGTGTTATGCAGTTCTCGGTACTCGACGGCTGGTGGGTAGAAGGCTACAAGGAGGGTGCTGGTTGGATGCTTCCTATGGAGCGCACTTATGCTGATCAGGGCTATCAGAATGAGTTGGATGCTGAGATGATCTACAACACTATCGAGGATCAGATTGTACCAATGTATTACGATCGCTCGGAGGATGGTGTTCCACACCGCTGGTGTGACACTATCAAGAAGTGTGTTGCTGATATCGCTTCTAACTTTACTACAAACCGCATGCTTATCGACTACGAGGAGCGTTTCTACAACAAGCTTGCTGCACGCAAGTCACAGGT
>JAGBTO010000077.1 GCA_017631285.1 Alistipes sp. | reverse complement strand
CGTAGTGATAGCAAACATATTTACATATTTTGTGAAAGTGTATTAGCTTTTTTACTTCTTAGAAATCTGGAAAATTTCATGACACGGAAGAAGCAACACACTCGTCGCCTTGTATTGGTATATCTATGGTTGCACTCTTGCTCCATGCCCAATACGGGTGTGGGGTATTGTTTATTTGTGTCAAGGTATTCCAGAACCTCTAAGAAAATAAACTAATCGACTCCACACTTTCTTTTTTTACTCGCCCAAGGAGTCGAGGCGAACAAATTAATTATTATGAAGAGGCTTGTGAAAGTAGGTTTGCTATGTGTAGCGTCATTGTTTGTTGTTTCACGCTCATCGGCACAGGATTTAATAGTGTTGAGTAACGATGCGGTTGATGAGTTACAAGTAAAGATAATTGAAGTTAATGATGACAATGTCAAATATACCGAGTGGAACACTTCGGATGGAAAAACTATTACAATTTCAACAGACGATATTTTGTATATAAAGTATCAAAACGGGGAGAAACGAAAATTCTATACCCCTGTTGCAGATTCAGAAACTCATGGCGAAGCATGGTCATTCTGGAAAAGAAGTTTTGGAACGGCCGCAGATACGACAAGACCTTCATATGAGTTCACGTATCTTCTTCCTGATATCTCTGCCGACAAAGCATTTCATATGGGAATAGAAAGGTTGGGCGCATACAATCTAAAAGATAACTTGTATATACAGTCAGGATTAGGGTGGTTTTTTGGTCGTTACGATAAAGGTGGCGTTGCCACTATACACCATACTCTTTCCATCCCTATTTCAGTAGGTTACAATCTTCCCCTGGGTAGTAAAAATGTATGGTCGTTGGATTTTAGGACAGGACCACGTATGAGTTATGTAGTGGCGGGTCGCTATAAATATGGTCGTGAAGAGATTAGGTTCAAATACTTTGATGATATCAAAAGATTTCATGCTTCATATGATGCTGGTGTCGCCATTATGTTCGGATGTTTGGGAATTGTAGTTGAATATAATCTGGCATTAACACCACATAGTGCTAATACTCTCAAAGCGGGTTTGAAAATGATGTTCTAATTTTATAATGCTATGAAAAAGTTTATTAGTTTTTTATGCGCAGCAATGCTGTGCTTGGGTTTTGTCGGTTGCAGCGAAAGCGATAATGACAATGATAATAACAATGACGGGGGTGGAGGTGATTCACCAAGTAGCTATGAGGAGTTGTTGATTGGTACGTGGGAAATATATAAAAGTTATCACGATGGTGCTTGGGATTATGATTATGGTGAGGATAAAGGTTGGAGCATGATTTATCGTTTTGATGCGGATGGAACTGGAATTTACAAGGAATTTGAAGACGGTTATTGGTGTGGATCTCTTTTGGAATGGGGCCTTGTGAAAGAAACCTTTTTAGATATTACGGTATATGACGCAGAAGATGATAATGAAGTAGCCTTCATAGACCGTTTGTTGATAGAATCCTTAGATGAAAAAGAACTTGTTGCTTATTGGGGCGATGAACTTACGTATTTCCGTCGTGTAAAAAAGAAATAAAAAGGAATTCGATGCTTTAGCGTAGAAAGTCATTGCGAGGAGGACTTTGGTCCGACGTGGCAATCTCCTTCTGCAAAGAAAGTGGGGGATTCCCACAGTCGCTACGCTCCTTCGGAATGACGAAATAATAAACAAACACAGCCAGTTCCTTGCGGGGCTGGCTGTGTTGTTGTTTGTAGAGATTGTTTACGCTTATTTGAGCGCAACCTCGTTTGTACCAGAGAGGCGGCCATCAATGTAGATCTCAATCTTATAGGTTCCGTCTGTGAAGTTTGTTCCGTCTATATAGATTGCCACAGGCAAATCCTGTGTAGCCTTGTAATCAACTTCGCGGCAGTTAGAGTAGAGCTTCTGCTCGCCCTCGAACTCAAACGATGACGCATTTGGTGTTGAGATAAGGTAGCCTTCAGGCGATGTGACGCAAACATAAACAGTTTTGTTGCCTGGCTCTGCCAACTCGTTTGCCGATATCACACAGTTCACTCGCAGACGCGCAGCGTTCTTAACTCGTGTGATTGGCTTGCTCTTTGAATTCAAAGCCTCCATGCCGATGCTGCGAACACGAATTACCGAACCCACACGTACTTTGTTTGTAAGCTCCTCAGCGCGCTCTTCAGCCATGTCGGCACGCAAGCGCTCGGTAGAAATCTGCTTCTTGTAGCTGATGTTCTCCTTCGATAGCTTTGTATTTACCTTATTCAGAGAGTCAATCTGACGTAAGTAGCTCTGCATGATGGTTTTCAACGTACCTACCTCTTTCTCATAAGCACGAATCTTGGCGTAATTCAGACGACGCTCGTTCTTTAGCTGGTCAACCAACTTGGTTGCCTCTTCGAGGTTAGCAGCCATAGAGTCGTTCTTTATCTGAAGGTCATCGAAGGATACAATTAAACTATCGAGGTCACCCTGGATGCGTGTACGATCCTGCTCCAAGAGAACATATTCCTGTTGCTGCTCGCGGTGCATATTGAAATATACTACCGACAGTGCCACGAGAATTACTGCTAAAATAATAATAACAATGCGATATCCACGCACGGCCTTATTATCTACCACCTGTTGGTCTTCATATTCATACTCGTCGTAGCGAGTATCGTTGTCATAGTCGTTATACTGGTTACTCATAATTTGAGGGTTTTTAGTTTCTTAATATGTTATTTGTGTTTTTTGCGCCACAAATATAGTTATTTTTTTATAAAACTATCTAAAGGATAACGTAAACCTTCATAGCTTGATAGGTATGCGCATACGCTTCCTACCTTAATTGGAGACTCGATGTAGAGTGGAATTTTGTTTCTGTCGTCAGAAATCCACACCACAAACTCGGTACCATCACGAAAAGCAGTCTCGGTCGAGGTGGCAATTTTACACCTAAATCGCAAGGTTTTGAACTTACCTAAACCGCGCACCTTTTTCTCTTCTCGTTTGTCAAATTTAAAACTTAAGTAACGTACCGTATCTTCAAGTACCATTTCCAATTTTTTCGTATAGCCCTCTTTGATATCTTCGTCTTTGACCGAGCGCAGATTAAAATATAGCGATACGGGATCCATTCCCTGATTGCTTATTTTCATGGTCTTGAATTTTTCAGGACGGGTGCGGGCTTGCCAACGAGTGTGCACATTTAGGTTGTTCCAATCATATATGAATGAACTCTTGAAGGTGTAATCACCCTCATGCAGGTTGCTGTCAAAACGCTTTGTGCGTAGTGTCGCGGGGTCAACCCAAATGGTGTAGGCATCTTTGACGGGGAGTATCCAATGAAAGGCTTTGGCCGTTTCGCCATAACCATATACTTTATAAACGGGAGCTCCGTCAAGAGTTGCCTCTGAAGTTTGTATGACAGCCTTTGCAACCTCGGTATTTGGAAAGAGTTTGGCTTTATAACTCATGCGATAATGCAAGGCCTCACCTGGAACGTAAAGTTGTGCCGCAGCGGGGAGCAACGAGCTAAATATAAAGGCTATAAGGATTATAAATTGTCGTTTCATGTTTTGACTTTATTAGAAAAACGTTTACTACTTGGATTTATTATAGTTTTGGGTTATGAAATCTGCGAAAAATCAAATCGTTGCTTGCCTGCGTGGCGTGCTCGAAGTGCTTTTAATGTTGCATTTTTAGGATTTTGTAGGTTCGGGTCATTGGCTAATATCCATATAGCTGCTTCGCGAGCTGTTTGTAAGAGTTCGGTATCAAGTGTGGGGTTGGCAATTTTCAAATCAAACGCCATGCCGCTTTGCTGTGTGCCGTTTATGTCGCCTGAGCCACGCAACTTCATATCAAGCTCCGCCAGACGGAATCCGTCGGTGGTTTCACACATAGCTTGCAGACGCTGGCGTGCTTCACGAGAGAGTTTTTCTCCCGACATGAGGATGCAGAATGACTGCCCTCCACCTCTGCCGACACGGCCTCGGAGCTGGTGTAACTGTGAAAGGCCGAATCGCTCGGCTGATTCAATGACCATCACCGTTGCATTGGGGACATCGACACCAACCTCGATTACCGATGTCGCAACCAGAATATCCGCTTCATGCTCCTTAAACTGACGCATTGACTCCTCCTTATCCTGAGGTTTCATCTTGCCGTGGCACACCGTCACGCGGTAGTCGGGAAGAGGGAAGTCACGCACGATAGATTCGAAACCATCCTCAAGGTCTTTATAGTCCATTGTTTCAGACTCCTTGATAAGCGGATAGACTACATATGCTTGTCGGCCCTCGGCAATCTGCTTGCGCAGGAAGCCCCAAAGTTTCAGACGGGCCGCATCGGTATAGTGGTATGTGCGGATAGGTTGTCTGCCAGGGGGCAGCTCGTCAATAACCGATACATCCAGGTCGCCATACATCGTCATCGCAAGTGTGCGAGGAATAGGAGTTGCTGTCATGACAAGTATGTGGGGCGGTTGCTGGTTTTTTGTCCACAGACGGGCGCGCTGCTCCACGCCGAAGCGGTGTTGCTCATCGATTACCACATAGCCAAGGTTGGCAAATTGCACCTTGTCCTCAATCAGGGCGTGAGTGCCAATGAGGATATCAACCTCACCTGAGGCAATACCTTCGAGGGCGAGCCTACGCTCCTTGCTTTTTGAGGAACCCGTTAGTATGGCAACCTTGAGATTGAGTCCTTCGGTCTGGCGACAGATGGTGGCAAAATGCTGACGTGCAAGTATTTCGGTGGGTGCCATCATGCAGGCTTGAAAGCCGTTATCCACCGCCAAAAGCATCGACATCAGCGCTACCATAGTCTTGCCACTGCCTACATCACCTTGCAAAAGGCGGTTCATCTGGTAGCCTGAAACGGTATCTTGTCGAATCTCCTTAATCACACGCTTTTGCGCTCCGGTGAGAGGAAAAGGTATTTTTTCGTTGAAGAATGTATTGAATAAATCTCCAACTTTCGGGAATAAAAATCCATTATTTTTAGATAGTCGGTCGCTACGCATCGACTGTATGGAGAGCTGCACACCCAAAAATTCATCGAATTTCAGTCTGCGTTCTGCTGCCTTGAGTTTCTCGGGGGATTGAGGAAAATGGATGTTGTAAAGAGCCTCCTTCAGGGGTATAAGGTTGTAGCGCTCCATAACCTCGCGAGGCATAATCTCGGTGATATGTTGCTCGGCAGCGCTCCACGCATTGCAGATAACCTTATAAAAACCCTTAGCACCGAGCGCAGAGCCTATCTTCTCGGTTGATGGATATATGCCCTGCATACCGCTGTGGCTCTTGCGGCTCAAAGCCTTCTCTACAAGGTCGAGTTCGGGGTGTACCAGCGACACCTCGCCGCGGAAGAACGAAGGGCGGCCGAAGATGAGGTATTCACGTCCCACTTCGATGCTCTTCTCAATCCACTTAATACCCTGAAACCAAATGAGTTCAGCCGAGCCTGTCGAATCGCTCACAAAGGCCGAGAAACGTTGTTTGCGTCCTGCACCGGCGTAGCCTATGCCCGTAACGCGGGCTCGCAACTGCACCAGCGACGAGTTCATGTTCTCGTTCAACTCGCCTATGGAGTAGATTTTCGTGCGGTCGATATAGCGGAAAGGATAGTGCCGTAACAGGTCGCCGATGGAGAGAATCCCAAGTTCTTTCTCCAGCAGTTTTGCCCTCGCTTCACCCACGCCAGCGACATATTTCACGTTATTATCGAGCCATGATGCCATAACACAAAGATAAGAATATTTTGTCAAAAAAAGATTGTGTTATTGGGCATATTTAGTTATATTTGCGAATATTAATGTTGGACCTAAACTAATTAGACATGAAACAACGTATTGTTTATCTTGATTACATCCGTGTGGTGGCGTGTTTCCTGGTGATGCTGGTGCACGCAAGTGAGTATTTTTACGGTTTTATCCCGCCTGAGTTGTTGGAGGAGGGTGCTGCAGCTTCGAACCTTGCAGGTCCTAAATCTTATCTTTTCAGCGAGGCTGACCGTTTGTGGGTGTCGTTGTATGATGGATTTTCGCGTATTGCGGTGCCTCTGTTTATGATTGTGTCGGCATTCCTGCTGGTGCCTATGAAGGAGGAGCAGACAACATGGGACTTCTATAAGAAGCGTTTTCTGCGAGTAGTACCACCAATAGTTGCTTTTATGTTGATTTACAGTCTTTTGCCTTTGGCATGGGGCGGCATGGAGTGGTCGCAGTCGTTAGGCGATTTGCAGCGTTTGTGGCTTAACTTCCCATCAATGGCGGGCCACTTCTGGTTTATCTATCCGTTGTTGGGTCTGTATCTGTTCATCCCAATCATCTCGCCTTGGCTCAAGAAGGCCTCAGCAAAGGAGGAGTTGTTCTTCATAGGCTTGTTTGCCCTTTCGACCTGCATGCCATTCATCAATCGTTGGGCAGGTGAAGCGTGGGGTCAGTGCTTTTGGAATGAGTATCATATGTTGTGGAACTTCTCGGGTTACTTGGGCTACCTTGTGATGGCGCACTACATCCGCTACCACCTGAATTGGAATCGTGGTAAGCGTTTTTGGATTGGCTTGGCGGCATTTGCCGTGGGTACAGCCACTACTATATGGTCGTTTTATACTCAGGCTACGCCGGGTGTTGTGCACGTTACACCTGTTATCGAGGTGGCGTGGGCATTCTGCACAATCAACTGCGTGGTGGCTACATTCGGCGCATTCTTGCTCTTTACTTGCATCGAGCAGAAGGAGGCTCCAGCCGTTGTGACCGATATGTCGAAACTCAGTTTTGCGATGTATCTGATGCATCTGTTGTGGCTCGGATTCTGGGTTAATGTATTCAAGGAGGGCATTTTCTGTGAGCAGTTGGCTCTGCCTTCGGTGGCGGCTATACCAGTGATTGCCGTAGCGACATTTGTAAGTTGTTATATCACTTCCAAGGTTGTTTCGTATATCCCTGGCAGCAAGTGGATTATCGGCTAATCATAGTTTCAAACTAAATATGTGGGGGTGTGTCAAAGCACCCCCATTTTAACGAAAATTTATGACACGAGGAGGAAATCAAAATAGCGCATACAAGGAGCGTAACATAGAGTTTTTGGAAGAGTATGCCCAGCGTGATGGCGTGAAGGTGATGTTCAATGGCGTGATGTACCGCGAGATAACTAAGGGTAAGGGCGACAAGCCCACGCCCAAGTCGATGATTACGGTGCATTATACGGGTAAGCTCATTAATGGTAAGGTCTTTGACTCTACGCAGCAGGGGCGTCCTGCGACGTTCAAGCTCAACCAACTTATTGACGGCTGGCGTACGGCTCTGCGTGAGATGCCCGTAGGCTCTCGTTGGGAGATTGTCATCCCCTTCAACCTCGGCTATGGCGCGAAGGGAGCTGGTGTAATTAAGCCTTTTTCGACGCTTATATTTGATGTGCGGTTGATTGCCATAGGGCAGTAGTGAAGTTGCCTGAAAAGGTAATTTTGTCGTTATACTCACCCTCGAAATCCTCATTTACGCAATAGTAAACTGCGGTTTCTCAGGATTCGCAAGCCTAAAAATTCCTCTCTTTATACAATTTCTGATTGTGTGGAAGTGGTAGTAAAACAATCAGGGAGTTTAACCATAAGGTTAAACTCCCTGATTTAGTTGTTGCATACAACTTACTTATGCTGAAGTGAGTTGATGAGTGAATTAAGCTTGGTATGACGCTTCTGCCACCAATCTTGCATGTAGGCAATCTCCTGGTCCACATTATCATAATAGACATCGGCATAACCCCAATTTGGGCGATCGTTCTTATCTTTGTTTTTCCATCGCTTAACCTCTCGATCACGCGCACCCGAAGAAATCATTAACTCCGCATATTTCTCGACAATCTGATTGAAATTACTTGGAGCAAGGGCTCCATCTTTAATTTCGTTCCAACGGTCGTAAATCTTCTGGTGGATGTTTGCAGGATTCTCATCAATGATACGTTGGTAGATGCGGAAACTTCCCGATACCCAGCCTTGGTTTGGATTCTCCTCAAATCGATTCCACGTGCGTCCAAGTGTGCCATCGAGGTCCCACAATCCATGTATAAATTTCTTTGATTCTTTTACGTTGCGAAGAACCCAGAATGTGTTTCGTCCGATGTTGTCGTGTGCAACAATCATATTGAGGAAGATGAAGCAATCGACAATGCTGTTCATATCAAAATTCTCTTCGAATTTTGCGCTGAAGTCGGCTTTGCTACTTGAAGCAACGAAGGTAATCATGTCGGCAAGGTAGTCAAACTTTGGGGCTCCATCTTCTGGTTCTCCTGGATACTCCTGCTCAATATCTGCCGAGTTCCAATAATAATCGTCATTACTTGGTTTTTGGCAGCCTCTCAAACAACATGCATCAGTCCATCCCTTCGCTTTGTATATGTAGCCACCATCTTGCTCAATCTGATACTGCTTGCGGTCGATGCGGTCGGTCAGCATAAATAGACCTCGGTACTCGCCATTGAGGAACACCTCCACATGGTGACCACGAGTACCACTCATGGCCTTTGGCTTTTCGCTCACGTAGTATGGCTTATTGAACTGATTCCAAATGTCGAAGCATACGCGTGTACGCATGTGAGCAACATCGAGGAACATGGCATCTAAAATCCATGAATTATCGTTACGGATGTTTAATAACTGAGCCTCTCGCTTCTCTCCTGCGCTATCGTAAAGCTTGAAATTGTAAGGCTTCTTGATATATCGTTGTGCACCAGCACCTCGGTATTCGATACCGCCTAAACTCTCAAAATACATGAGATTTTTCTCCTCGGCATCATCAGTACGTGCTTCGGGGTCAAAGAGTGTAAAGTTGCAATCAACTTTAGGCTCATCTCTTATCTCCTCCTCGGTGGTGATTGTCACGATAGGAAGGCTTGTAATCATCAACTGATTCTCACCCATATCGGCTGAGTTGCTGTTGTAAGTGAACACCTTGATTGTGCTACCTGGAGTAATGTCGTTGATTGTCACCTCGTCGCCCGAATAAATCTTGGTGTCATCGCCGCCGATGGTAATCCACTCCACACCATCGCCCGAGAACTCAATCTTTGCTGTAATTGAAGGTGTTGGTGCATTCTTGTTAACTGAATAGAGGAAGTCGGCAACTGATGTGAGTTTATCCGATGGACAATTATATCCGTTTATCTTAATCTCGCTTAATGGCAATATACGACTATTACCACTCTTAAAATCCTGAATTAGCTTTACCTTGTATGTCTGATTGTTAGGGGTATCGACAATTTCGATTTCTGACTCACGTTTCTTGCTAAGGTTGCTATACGCAATCTTCAAAACGTTGCTTTCTGCAGTAATCCAATTGCGGTCATTCTCGGGTATGTTAATTGAATAACCACTCTTAGAGAGTCCTCCAATAGCCACAGTACCACCTGTGTAGCTAATGTTATAAACTTCGCATGGTAACACGAAGTAAGGTGACGACTCTTGCTGGACGCTAATCTTATTCCTTAAGTCATTTGATGTGAATGTCACATTTGCCGTACGGCTGGCCTGAGTCTTATTCAACTTAATTGTGATCTCTACCTGATGAGTACCCGCTTCACCATTAGAAGGTTTGCACGTAACCCATGTTGCATTTGTTGTTGCGCTCCACGCTGATGATGCAGTCAAAGTGATTGTTCTTGTATCACCAATGACCGATGCTTCGATGGAGGTTTCTGATAGAGTCAGCCCTTTAGGATTTTCAGATGAACCAGGCTCTTTGTCCATTAAATCACCTCCGCCACTACAAGCAACGGCAAGTAGTGAGATTGCAAAAATGTAAAATAGTTTTAAGATTTTTAGTTTCATGGGTTATAGTTTGTGTTATTATTTGTGGTTAAAAGTGGATAATAATTGATCGAGTTTTACCATACGCTCGGCATACCATTGCTTCATATAAGCCACTTCACCTTCGACATCGCCATAGTTACCAGAGTAGTGTACCCAACCATTTGTTCCAGCATTAGCATCTTGAGTCTCCTCGGCACGCCAACGAGCAACTTCGCGGTCACGAGCACCCGATGCAATTTGCAACTCGGCATAGTAATCAACCAATTTATTAAACTCGGCAGGAGCAAGTTGCTTGTCCTTAAGTTCAATCCAACGGTTGTAAATCTTCTGCTGCAGGCCCTCGACATCGCCATCAATGATGCGTTTGAAGAGTTTGAAATATTCTTTATTGTTGATATTTGGCTTATTACTATTGCCATAGTACCATCCATTGCTTGATAAAACAGTATCCTTTCTACGGTTCCAGTCGCGACCAAGCGTTCCGTCCAAATCCCACAAGCCGTGCATAACTTTTGGAGATTCATTCACGTTGCGGAAAATCCAGAATGTATTACGACCTGCGTTATCGTATCCCAATACCAGGTTGAGAAAGATAAATGTGTCAATCACACTATTTTCCGCAATTCGGTTTGCGAATTGTGCGCTGAATTCCTCCTTGCTTGTTTTGCTTACGAAGTCGATGAAATCGGCCATGTGATTGAAGTTTGGCTTTCCATCCTCTGGATCGCCTGGATACTCCTGCTCAATCTCGGCAGAGTCCCACATGTAATCGTTGTTGCTACTTCTTGCAGAGTACCCCTGCAGATAGCAAGCCTGAGTCCATCCTTTAGCTTTGTATATGAAACCGCCATCCTGTTCAATCTGGTATTGCTTGCGGTCGATGCGGTCGCTAAGGATGAATAGACCCATATATCTGCCGTTGATAAATACCTCGACGTAGTGACCGCGTGTACCACTCATAGCCTTGGGCTTTTCATCAACATAGTATGGTTTGTTGAACGAGTTCCATAGGTCGAAACATACACGGTTACGCATGCGAGCCATATCAAGATACATGGCATCCAAAATCCATGAATTATCGTTGCGGATGTTCAACAATTCAGCTTCTCGCTTATTGCCTGCGCTATCGTAAAGTTTGAAATTGTATGGTTTCTTAGGGTAGCGTAATGCACCAGCACCGCGAAACTCAATACCGGCTTTACTCTCGAAGTATTCAAGATTATTCTCCTCGGCATCGGTGCGTTTCTTAGGGTCGAAGATAGCTATATTGCAATCAACTTTAGGCTCATTTTTTATCTCTGCCTCAGAGGTGATTGTCACAATAGGAAGGCATGTAATTATCAGGGTATTCTCACCCGCCTTGTCGGTTGCGCTATTGTGTGTGTAGATGGTGATTTCAGCACCAGGTGCCATGTTGGTGAATGTTGCTGTGTCGCCCGAATAAATCTTTTTAGGGTCATCGCCTATGGTAATCCATTGCACACCTTCGCCCGAGAACTCCACTTTGGCACTCTTTGTTGTAGTTGTTGCCTCATCATCCACCGAGTATAAGAAATCGGCGGTAAGAGTATGATTGTTTGACGGACAGCTATAACCATCAATGACAAACTCCTTTAGAGGGAACAAACTGTCATTACCACCTGTTCTGCACTCCTGAATTAAAAGTACATCGTAGCTTGTGCTGTTAATATCATCAATGATACGTATAGTTGCAGAACGAGGTATGTCTCTATTGTTGTATTGCACAACAAGAGTGTTTTTGATAGATTGCACCCATTGGCTTGCTCCGGTAGGGATGTTTATCGTATAACCTCTTTGAGGTAATCCTCCAATGATAATTTCTCCACCGCCATAGCCTATGGTGTATGAATCGCAAGGTAGATTGAAATATGGCGCCCATTCCTGAGATACTTTTACCGATGCTGTCTTTTTATTTGCGGCAAAAATAATTTCAGCCGAACGAATTCTTCCACTCTCGTTAGGCTTTATGGTAATTTTTACATTGGTTTGTCCGGCTTTGCCCGAAGATGGAGAGATGTTAAGCCACTTATCTCCAGTTGTGGTGGCTTCCCAATTGCCTGGCGAATCAATTGTTATGGTTTTGGTGTCACCCAAAACAGTTGATTTGATAGATGTCTCAGACACCTCAAGTGGCGCGTTGATTTCGCCTCCGCCTCCACTACATGCGCAAAGTGCTGCAAATAAAATAAGGATGACGCTGCTTTTCAAAAATATGCTCTTCATAATGCACTAAACTTTCCCAAGAGCTCCGCAACTCCTGGGAAAGATTTTATTTGTTAAATTTAGATATTAGTTTCCTGCTATGTCTAATGTTAGTGTTCAAGTCCGTTAATGAGCGAGTTGAGCACATTGTGGCGCTTCTTCCACCAATCCTTCATGTATTCAATCTCGCTTTCAATATTATCGTAATAAACTGTTTCGTAATTCCATTTTGGCTGCTCTTCCTGGTCAATAGCTTTCCAACGAGCCACCTCGCGGTCATGAGCTCCCGATGCAAGTTGTTGCTCGGCATAGGCATCTACAATCTTATTGAAATTACTTGGTGCCAAAGCTCCGTTTTTAATCTCATTCCAGCGGTCATAAATCTTTTTGTGGATGTTGGCAGGATTTTCCTGAATAATACGCTCGTGGAAGTGGAATCTAGTTCCGCTACCATTGTTACCATGACCTATCACCCAACCGCTGAGATATTTATTGTATGCTTGCTCGGGTGTCTCTTTATGTCTATCCCAGTTACGACCCAATGTGCCATCCAAGTCCCACAAGCCGTGGATAACCTTTGGTGCAGTTTTAACATTACGTATAATCCAGAATGTATTACGGCCGATGTTGTCGTCGGCAACGATCATGTTTAGGAATATAAACGCATCAACAACACTATTTACGTCAAACACCTCTTCAAACTTAGCGCTAAACTCCTCCTTGCTGCTTGTGCCAACAAAGTTGATTACATCAGCCATGTAGTTAAAGTTTGGCAAGCCATCATCTGCAGCTGGATACTCCTGCTCAATCTGTGCGGAACTCCATACATAGCCACTATTACTTGGTGCCGAGCAACTCTTCAACAAGCAAGCTGATGTCCAACCTTTGCCCTTGTATATGTAACCACTTTCCGTGCCACTAACATGCTGGTCTATTTGATACTGCTTGCGGTCGATGCGGTCGCTCAGAATGAACAGACCCATGTACTCGCCATTGATAAATACCTCGACGTAGTGACCTCTGGTGCCACTCATGGCCTTTGGTTTCTCGGCTACGTAATATGGTTTGTTGAATTGGTTCCAAATGTCGAAGCAGACGCGGTTGCGCATACGTGCAACATCCAAATACATACCATCCAAAATCCACGAGTTGTCGTTACGTATGTTCAACAACTCTGCCTCACGCTTCTCGCCTGCACTATCGCGCAATTTGATGTTGTAAGGTTTCTTTACATATCGTTGAGCTCCAGCACCACGGTACTCAATTCCTCCAAGGCTCTCGAAGTACTGAAGGTTCTTGTTGTCACCGTCATCGGTACGGGCTTTAGGGTCAAACAAACGGAATGTGCAATCCACCTTTGGCTCATCAACGATTTTATCATTTGTCGTGATCTCCACAATAGGTAAGCCTGAAACGATAAGATGTGTTTCACCCACCTTTGTAGTAGAGTTGCTGTGAGTGTGAATCTTTATGGTAGAGTTTGCAACAAAATTGTCAAATTTAACAATGTCGCCCGAGTAAATCTTCTTGGTACTTTCACCTATGGTAATCCATTGCACACCCTCGCCTCGGAACTCAACTTTTGCTTCTCTTGAAGTTGTCGTAGCATCCATATCTACCGCATACATAAAGTCTGTTTCGGTTGTTAGGCTATTCGACGGACATCTGTAATCGTCAATGAGTAACTCCGAGAGAGCCAATATATTAGAAATTCCACTTGCACTCTCTTGGATGAGCATTACTTTGTACTGCTGGCTATTTCTACTGTCGGTTATGTTGATGGTGGTGTTACGAGAAGTTTCACCCTCATTGTACGCAACCTCAAGGACATTTCCTCGGGTCTTAATCCAAGATAGGGCAGCTGTCGAGAGTTCGATAGAGAAACCTGTTTTTGGAAGACCATCAATTACAATATCACCTCCGCCATAACCAATAGTGTACTCCGCACATGGCAACTTGAAGAAGTGTGACCACTTCTGTGCCACCTTCACAGGCACCTCTTCCTTGTCTGTCTTAAACGAGATTACAGCATTTCTGTTGTTGCCGCTTTCATTAGTCTTGACTGTAACTTTAACATCTGTTGTGCCTGCCTTTCCTGACGATGGCGTGATTGTTATCCACTTCTCACCCGTCGTTGTTGCCTTCCAGTCGCGAGGCGAGTCCACGGTAATGGTTTTCGACTCTTGTAAAACGTTTGTTTCGATGGATGTTACAGACACCGTTAGTGGTGTTGTGTCTATCTTTTCGCCACCTTTGTCGCAAGAACAGATGGCAGCGAGCACTGCGAAAAATACTATGCTATTTGCAAATAGGTTTCTCATAGGTTTGTTATTATTGTCTTAATTTACTCCAAATTATCCATGAAGAAATCAAACTTTTCGTCGCGTGGAGCTACCAATGTGCCATCCTTGATGTATAGTGGTGCGACCTGGATTGACGAACGGCGATATTTGAAATCAATCATGCGATGCTCGTGGTCAAATGGGTGACGTCCATGGTGTGCGCGGTCGGGGTGAGTGAAGTAGAAGACGTAAGCCTTGTCGCCCAACACCACCACGTCGCCGTGTGCACCCTGAGGTTTGTCGTCGAAACGCTTGCCGGGCTTGTCAAGGATGAGTCCCTGCTTCTCCCAATTCTCAAGGTCTTTAGAGCGATACACTCGCATTCCCTGCCATTCGTCGGTGAGCATCCAATAGTAGTCGCCGAACTTGAATACCTTGGCACCCTCGTGAGCTCTGCCACCTACAGCAGGCTCGTCGCCGAAGTTCCACTTTTTCAAGTCTTTACTCTTGGCAAGCATCGTTACCGAGCCTCGTGCCTGGTCTTTATACCACATTCTCCACATGCCCTCATCGTCACGGAAGAGTGTCGCGTCAATGACGCTGTCTGAGGAGAGCGCAGGTCTTCCCTCGTACTTCCAATTCCACAAATCCTTACTTGTGAAGTGTACGATGTGAGCCTGTCCGCCCCAATTTGTGCGCACACCCTTGATGTACGCTACAAAGAGATGATACTTACCCTTGTAATATACAACGTCGGGAGCCCAGAAAGTATTGTGTCCCGGGTCAATTTTCAGGTCAAGTGTTCCGCGATATACCCATGACTTGCCATTATCGTCAGACGATGCAATGCCAATGGCGTTGCCGTAGCAGTAGGCAACGTTCTCAGTTTCGGCGTTTGCACGGCGTTGAGTGTATAGCATCCACCAGCTCTTCTCCTGGCGGTTCCAGATGAGCACAGGGTCGGCTGCGCCGTCGGTTATAGGGTCACGAAAAAGAGGCGCAGGAGCTGTTTGCCCAAAGCATTCAAATGATATGCAGAAAAACGCAAATGCGGCTAAAAAAAAGTGTTTCATAATTTGATTTTTAAAGTAAAAGTTAGTATTTTTATACTAAGGACTTCCAAAGGTAGATGTTTTTTTGAAATAATTGCGAGATTGGGAAGTTTTTTTTGGTTTTTTATGAAATATTCCGTGAAAAATTGTGAGGATTGAAAAAAAATACTACATTTGTGTTGCGAAATACCCGAAATGTGTGTTTTTCGCACATAGACCTATATTAAAAACCAACTAAAACACTAAAAACGGAAACAAATTTTTAACCTAAACCCCTTTTTATGGATTAAATCCTTTGAATGAACTAAAATTAAATTTTGAAAGTTTTTACAAACAAATTCTTTTTTTAACTAACTAAATCATTAATCATTATGCTTATGAACAAAATCAAAACTCGATTCAGCATTCGCACAATGCTGTTAGGTTTGTTAGCGTGTTCAATGATGAGTTGCTCTGACGATTTGGATATCCAGATCGTTAAGGTAAAGGGCGAACCACATGACCCTAGCCAGCCTATTGAGGTGACTGACTTCTCTCCTAAGACAGGTGCAGCAGGTCAGCAAATGGTGATTTATGGAAAGAACTTCGGTATCGACCCATCTATCATCAAGGTGACTGTCGGCGGCGCAGAGGCTGTCGTTGTTTCTGCATGTGGAGATGCAATCTATTGCTTGACTCCATCTAAGTCAGAGACAGATGCAGAGCCTGAGTTCAACCCATCTGATGACGATGAGCCAATCCCAGGCGCTCAGGATGGTGGTGACGAAGGTGGCGCTTCTTCAGCTAACTCTCGTTCAGTTTACGTAGCTGTAGGTCCTCAGGGAGCTATGCAGAGTGCTATGGCAGGTGAGGCTTTCGCTTATGAACCAACATGGCACGTACGTACAGTTGTTGGTGAGGTAAACGACAAGAAGGAGGCTGAGATTAAGGATGGTCCTTTCGGTGATTGCGGTAACATCATGAATGCTGCAACATTTGCTGCTGACCCATTCAATCCTTTGCACGTTTATGTATCTTCTGACCTTTATACAGGTGGTACAACTAACGGTACTACCAACCGAAGCGAGGTTCGTTTGATCGATTTCGAGAAGAAGGAGGTACACTCAATCTTCAATGCTGCTTACTTTGGTAAGAGCCGTATTCGTGACGTGAAGTTTACTCGTGACGAGGGCAAGCATATGTTGGTTGCATTTGACGAGGGTGATATGTCAGTTATCTTGGTTCAGCGTAAGGAGCCTGGTATGACAGGTAAGGATGCATTCGCTAACCAGCCATACGACATCCTTACTTATACTTCACAGTGTAACGGTGTGGATGTTCACCCTAAGACTGGTTCTATGTTCTTCAACACTTATGGTGATGGCGCTTTCTATAAGTTCCCAGATTATGAGCTTAACCCAGAGATGACAAGCATCTACGACTGTATTGGTTACGATGCTACTCACAATTACCACAAGTCAAAGAGAATGTTTGCTCACGGTGAGCGTGGTCAGGAGATGCGTGTTGAGATTCACCCTGATGGTAACTACATGTTGATTCTTCAGATCAATGGTGGTACTTACATTGCCAAGTCAATGTATAACGCTATGACCGACACATTCGGTATGATGTCAGCTTACATCGGTATGCACTCTACTGCAGGTGGTGGTTCAGGTTATGTTGACGACGTAGGTACAAAGGCTAAGACTAACTCTCCACGTCAGATTGCATGGGTTAAGAATCCTGAATATGCTGGTAATACTGACGAGTATGATGCTTACTTTACAGACCGTTCTAACCACTGTATCCGTAAGATTACTCCTTCAGGTGTAGTTTCTACATTCGCAGGTCGTGGTTCAGGTACAGGTAACCCATGGGGTTATGCTGACGGTTTGGCTCGTGGTGAGGCGTTGTTCGATTGCCCATGTGCATTGATGTACAACGAGGAGCGCAACGTATTCTGGGTAGGTGATACTTGGAACTTGCGTATTCGTGAGATCTACTACGAGTAGTCTTTTATACCTTTTATATTTATTAATAAAAGATAAGTTATGAAAAAAATATTATCAGTATTAATATTGATGCTTGCCATCTGTACTTCGGCCTTTGCTCAAAAGACTATCAAGGTTAGCGGTACAGTTACAGACGAGCAGAACCAGCCTCTGATTGGTGTAAACGTTACTATTCAGGGTGTAACTGGTTTCGGTACTACTACCGACGTAGATGGTAAGTATACCATTGAAATGGAGCCATATAACCGATTGGTTTTCTCTTATATTGGTTTCGTTGAGCAGGAGGTGCTTATTAAGGAGCAGACAAAGCAGAACGTAATTTTGAAGGAGGACGACGCAACATCTTTGGATGAGGTCATCATCACCGGTACTGGTGTGCAGAAGAAGCTTACCGTAACAGGTGCGGTTACTCAGATCAAGATGGACGATATCGCTTCAACTTCTACTAGCAACCTTACCAACATGTTGGCTGGTAACGTTCCTGGTGTGATGGCGATGCAGTCAAGCGGTCAGCCTGGTAAGAATACTTCAGAGTTCTGGGTACGTGGTATCTCAACTTTCGGTGCTGGTTCTTCAGCTTTGGTATTGGTTGATGGTTTCCCACGTGATTTGAACGAGATCGCTATCGAGGATATCGAGTCTTTCACAGTATTGAAGGATGCCTCTACAACAGCTATCTACGGTTCAAAGGGTGCGAACGGTGTAGTACTTATCACAACTAAGAAGGGTAAGGCAGGTAAGGTGAATGTAGATGCTAAGTTTGAGGCAGCTTACAACACACGTACTATGACTCCTGAGTTTGCTGATGGTTACACATACGCTTCTATGATGAACGAGGCTTTGCTTACTCGTAACCAGGAGCCTCAGTACACTCCTGAGGAGTTGGAGATCTTGCGTCTCGGTTTGGACCCAGACCTCTATCCTAACGTAGATTGGCAGGACCTTTTGTTGAAGGATGGTGCTATGACTTACCGCGGTCAGTTGAGCTTGAGCGGTGGTGGTAACACAGCACGTTACTTCATCTCTGGTTCTTACCTCGAGGAGCAGGGTATGTATAAGGTAGATGAGAACATCAAGAAGGATTACGATACAAACGCTAACTCTAAGCTTTACAACTATCGTATGAATGTTGATGTTGATATTACTAAGTCAACTTTGGTTAAGGTGGGTGTATCTGGCTCATTGCGTAAGATGAACGAGCCTGGTCGTAACATCAACGTATGGGAGGCTTTGATGCGCCAGAACCCTATTGAGATTCCAGCAATGTATTCTGACGGTCGTTTCCCAACACGTGGTCTCGATGCTGATACTAACCCTTGGGTTTTGACTACTCAGTCAGGTTACAACGAGACTTGGTCAAACAAGATTCAGACTAACATCACTTTGGAGCAGAAGCTCGATTTCATCACTAAGGGCTTGAGCTTCGTAGGTCGTTTCGGTTTCGATACAAACAACTACAACAACATCCGTCGTGTGAAGATGCCTGAGTTGTATAAGGCTGCTGCACAGCGTGATGCTGATGGTAAGTTGCAGTTTACTCGTATTGCTACTGAGCAGAAGATGTCTCAGGAGTCTGGTTCAAGCGGTGACCGCTATGAGTACTTGGAGGCTGAGTTGCACTACAACCGTGGCTTCAAGGATCACAACATCGGTGCTACATTCAAGTACACTCAGAATGCTTCTATCTCTACTCAGGGCATGGGTGGTGATATCATCAACGGTATTGCTCGTCGTAACCAGGGTATCGCAGGTCGCGTTTCTTACAACTGGAAGAACCGCTACTTCGCTGACTTCAACTTCGGTTACAATGGTTCTGAGAACTTCGCTACTGGTCACCAGTTCGGTTTCTTCCCAGCTGCTTCTGTAGCATGGAACGTTGCTGAGGAGGGTTTCATCCGCAACAACGCTAAGTGGATTAACATGTTCAAGATCCGTTACTCTTACGGTAAGGTAGGTAACGATAACCTTGGTTCACGTTTCCCATATCTCTACACTATCAATAATGTAAATGGTGAGGGCAATGCTTTCTCTAACTTCAACTGGGCTGACCTTGGTGGTACAAAGTCTTACAACGGTATGCGTTACACTCAGGTTGCATCACCTTACGTAACATGGGAAATTGCAACTAAGCAGGACTTGGGTCTTGACTTGGCTCTCTTCAACGATAAGTTCTCTTTGACTGTTGACTACTTTAACGAGTCACGTGAGGGTATCTTCATGAGCCGTGACTTCCTTTCTTCAATGGTAGGTTTGGAGTCAACTCCACGTGCTAACGTAGGTAAGGTAGATTCTGAAGGTTTCGATGGTAACTTCGCAGTTCATCAGAAGTTTGGTGAGTGGGATTTGACTCTTCGTGGTAACATCACTTACTCAAAGAATACAATTATCGACCGTGATGAGGAGAACTCATACTATGCATATCAGTTGCAGCGTGGTTACCGTGTGAACCAGGCTCGTGGTTTGGTTGCATTGGGCATGTTCGAGGATTACGACGATATCCGTAACTCTCCAAAGCAGAACTTTGGTGATTACCAGCCAGGTGACTTGAAGTACAAGGATGTAAACGGTGATGGTATTGTTGACGGTGGTGACGTTGTTGCTATCGGTGCAACTGAGAAGCCTAACCTTATCTATGGTGTTGGTTTGTCAGCACGTTGGAAGGGTATTGACTTCAACGTTCACTTCCAGGGCGCAGGTAAGTCTTCTTACTGTATCCAGGGTCCATCAGTTTACGCATTTAGCGAGAAGACAGTTGGTAACATCCTTCCTGACCTCGTAAATGGTCGTTGGACTGAGGAGAATCCTAATCCAAATGCATCTTATCCACGTCTTTCTTATGGTGGTAACGCTAACAACTACCGCGCATCTACATTCTGGTTGCGCAACGGTTCTTACCTCCGTTTGAAGACTTTGGAGATTGGCTACAACTTGCCTCAGAAGTGGGTTAACAAGATTTACTCGAAGAATATCCGTGTATTCTTCATCGGTACAAACCTTTTGACATTCTCTGATTTCAAGTTGTGGGATCCTGAGATGGGCTCAACAACAGGTACTCACTACCCATTGTCTAAGTCATTCTCATTTGGTTTCAACATTAGTATGTAATCCTTATACATTACGAATATGAAAAAATTAATTAAATATTTATCAATATTGGCAGTTTCGGCTGTTGTTGCAACCTCTTGCTCTGACTACTTGAAGGTTGACAAGTACTTCAACGACCGAATGACAATTGAGAATGTATTTACAAGCCAGGACTACACAGAGCAGTGGTTGGCTGATACATACTCTCATTTAAAGACTAATGGCCTTGTTGATGTGGCTGGTAAGTATAGTATGCCACATAACTTTGCTGATGATATGACTTTCTCTGATGGTAACCGCATCGACTGTTATGGCTATGTAACATCAGGTAAGTGGGAGGATATCGACTACGCTTCAGGTGCTTGGAGCGAGGCTTACAAGGGTATCCGTAAGGCTACTATCATGATTCAGAATGTAGATATGCTTGTCGCTGACTCTCGTTATGTAAACGAGGATGATGTGAAGGATTACAAGGCTCAGGCTCGTTTCATCCGTGCTTACTACTACTGGCTTATCCTTCGTAAGTATGGTCCAGTGCCTATCATCGGTGAGGATGTATTGGATTACAACGAATCATATGCTGATTTGGCTCGTCCACGTAACACTTTCGATGAGTGTGTAGATTTCATCGCATCTGAGATGGTTATTGCAGCTAAGGATCTTCCTGAGACTCGTTCTACATTGGAGAAGATTCGTCCTACAAAGGGTGCCGCTTTGGCAACTCGTGCTAAGGCTTTGATTTATGCTGCCAGCCCATGGAACAACCCTAAGGAGGGTGTAGGTGATGAGTATAAGTTCGAGGATCTTACTGACGACAACGGTCGCTTCTTGATGGCTCAGGAGTATGATGACGAGAAGTGGGCTAAGGCTGCTGCTGCATGTAAGGACGTTATGGATTTGGGTATCTATAACCTTTATCGTGCAGAGAAGCGTACTCAGGCTAACGGTCCTTTGTATCCTGTAACTCCAGCGAACCCTAATGCTGAGATCGCTGATCAGCCATGGCCAAATGGTTGCGCTGACTTCGATCCATACGAGTCTTATCGTTCAGTTTTCAACGGTCAGTTGACTTTGGATGCTAACCCAGAGATTATCTTCTCTCGTGGTGGTGCTGTAAATCAGAATGAGAACATCTACCGTCAGATGGTTGAGCACCAGATGCCTGAGGATTTGGGCGGTTGGAACGTTCACGGTATGACTTTGAAGCAGGTTGATGCTTACTACATGGCTGATGGTACAGACGTTCAGGGTAAGGACAACTACGACGTTGCATCACGTCCAAAGGGCTTCACTGCAACAGCTGATGAGGCTCCATATGTAGGTGCTAATGTTCACAAGATGTTCGTAGGTCGTGAGCCTCGTTTCTATGCATCTGTTGCCTTCAACGGTGCTTACTGGGGTGGCTTGTCTATCGATCCTAACAATACTCAGTACAACATGATGCGTAACATGCAGAACTGGTACTATCGTGGTAAGGGTGCTGGTTTCTCTGGCGATAAGTTGTGGTTGCGTACAGGTATCGGTGTGATGAAGTATGTTCATCCAAACGATGCTGATATCGCTTCTGGTACAATCATGGATAAGGCTGAGCCTGCTATTCGTTACGCTGATATCCTTTTGTGGTATGCTGAGGCTGTAAACGAGATTGAGGGTTCACACGAGGTTCCATCATGGGACTACGATGGTGCTGACAATGGTTATGTACACCAGCTTAGCCGTAGCGAGCGCGAGATGCGTGCCGGTGTTAAGCCAGTTCGTATCCGTGCCGGTTTGCCTGATTTCGATGCCGCTACTTACAGCAGCGTAGCATTGTTCCGCGAGAAGATTCAGCGTGAGCGTCAGATTGAGATGTTCGCTGAGACATCTCGTTGGTATGACCTTCGTCGTTGGAAGACTGCTCAGGTAGAGTTGAACAAGCCTTGCTATGGTATGTCTGTAATGATGATGGAGTCACAGGCTGAGGCATTCCACGCTCCAGCTGAGGTTCCACAGTATGCATCATTGTTTACAAATAAGATGTATTTCTGGCCTATTTCAAAAACTGAGCTTAAGCGTAATCCTCGTTTGACTCAGAACCCAGGATGGCAGACTTATGATTAATAATTTTATTAAGAGTAAGATAAATAAGTAACACTAATTGCTAAGAAAATATGAATAAGATTATAAATTTAATCGTAGCGATGGCGGCACTTAGCTTCTGCTTCTCATGTAACAATGAGTGGGAGGATGAGCAGTTCGCACACTACGTAGGTTTTAAAGCTCCAATCAACTCAGAGGGTTGCACAACCGTACATGTAAGATATAATGAGGACGGTTCAACTGTTCGTTATCAGTTGCCTTTGGTTGTCAGTGGTAGTACAATTCATGAGGGTAATATCAACGCAGTCGTTGAGATTGACTCAGACTCATTGGAGATTGTAAACATGAAGAACTTCGGTGCACGTCGTACTGATATTTGGTTCCAGAATCTTGCAGATAACGAGAACCAGTATATTGAGAAGGACCGTATTGTTACTGAGTTCCCAGCTACAGTTAAGATTCCTGCTGGTGAGTCAACAGCTTTGTTGGATATCGAGATGGATCTTACAGGTTTGGATCAGACATGGCGTTGGGTTTTGCCTTTGAAGGTTGCTGAGAACCAGCCAGGTTATAAGGCAAACACTCGTAAGCACTATAACAATGCTATGTTGAATATCGTTCCTTTCAACGATTATTCAGGTACATATTCAGCTTCTACAATGGACGGTTACGCTGACGATGGTAGCGGTAACTATCCTTTGGATCAGGCTAAGCTTGTTGTAGATACTAAGACTTTCTACGCTACAGGTGCTAATACAGCGTTCTTCTATGCAGGTCCTATTGACCACACATACAAGCAGCGTGAGGAGTACCGTGTAGATGTAACCTTCGAGGAGGGTGGTCGTATCTACTTGACTGCTGACAATCCAGCTCTTGGTTTCTCAGTTGAGTCAGCTTCTTACGAGAAGTCAGATGTAGCTGACCCATTGAAGCCTTACTTGGTACGTAAGAACACTACTATCAATGCTGTTTACTTCATGACAGATGCTACCAACGGTGGTGAGCCTGTTAAGTATAAGTTTACAGGTGCGATGGTTATGCAGCGTACTATCAACACTCAGATTCCTGACCAGGATCAGGCTATCCAGTGGTAATATAGTTTTGGCTATAATTTCAGAGCTACTCCTTTGGGGGTAGCTCTTTTTTTGCTTTTTTTTGTGATATTTTTTAACTTTGTATTGTTGGCATGTCGATGTGTATTTTATTGACGTGTGTAATTGTGAAAAGTTTTAATTTATGATTATGAAGAGAGTATGTAGCGTTTTTGTGATTTGCGTTGCAGTGGCGATGGGGTTTGTCTCTTGTTTTAGGCAAGATGATTTGACGTGTTATGTTGATCAGCGCATTGGTACTGGTGGTCATGGGCATGTGTTTATGGGTGCGAATGTGCCATTTGGTTTAGTCCAGGTGGGTCCTACGAGCATTCCTCAGGATTGGGATTGGTGTTCGGGCTATCACGAAAGTGATTCAACCGTGATAGGATTCTCGCACACACATCTCTCGGGCACAGGTATTGGAGATTTGTTCGATGTTACGGTGATGCCTGTCGTGGGTGAGGTTAAAAAGTATGCGCGAGGACATCATCGTAATCAGGAATCCGGCTTGTGGTCGTATGCCGACCGTAGCAAGGAGAAGTACGCTCCAGGCTATTACTCTGTGCCTCTGACACGCTATGGTGTGGTGGCTGAGATGACTGCCACCTCGCGTGTAGGTATGCATCGTTACACATTCCCAGCATCGGATGAGGCTGCCATTGTTTTTGATTTGCAGAATGGCGGTTGCTGGGATAGTGCCGAAGAGACATATATGCAGCAGGTGAGCAATACTATGATTTCGGGATGGCGTCTGTCACGCGGTTGGGCGAATAATCAGAAAGTTTATTTTGTCGCAGAGTTTTCGCGCCCATTCGATACATTTGAAGTTATGCCTAGGGGACGTTATGCCCGCGCAAACTTTAAGACTGAAGAGGGCGAGCAGTTGATGTTGAAAGTTGCGTTGTCGCCAACGAGTGTAGAGGGTGCAAAGTTAAACCTTGCATCGGAATTGAGTGGTTGGAACTTTGATGCGACTTGCACGGCTGCCAGACGTGCATGGAACGAAGAATTGTCTAAGATTAGAGTGACGGGAGGAGATGACGTGCAGAAGCGAGTATTCTACACGGCTCTTTATCATACGATGATTGCGCCATCGGAGTTTTGCGATGTTGATGGCACTTATCGTGGTGCAGATGCAAGAATATATCCGAATCCGGGTCATAAGACATATACAACCTACTCACTGTGGGATACTTATCGTGCAGCAATGCCGTTGCTTACAATTCTTCAGCCAGAGCGAATGTCGGATATGGTGAATACTATGCTGAATATCTGCGATGAGCAGGGCCGTCTTCCTGTATGGCATTTGTGGGGCTGCGAGACTGATTGCATGGTTGGTAATCCAGGTGTGATTTCAGTGGCTGATGCTATCGTGAAGAATATTGAAGGGGTTGATATGCAGCGTGCTTTTGAGGCTGTGAAGCGCACTTCGATGCATCCAGGTAGAGGTAACGGTGAGCGAATGAGGTTCGGATATATCCCGGTTGATAAAATGACCGAAGCGGTGGCAAAGGATATGGAGTTTGCTATTGCTGATGGTGCGGCTGCTAATGCTGCTCGTAAGTTGAACAAACAGGACGACCTGAAATATTTTGACGAGCGTAGTCACTCTTATCGCAACTATTTTGACACTTCGACAGGTTTCATTCGTGGTCTAGATAGCAAGCGCGAGTGGCGTACACCATTCGATCCATACTTCTCAGCTCATGGCAATGGTGACTATTGCGAGGGTAATGCATGGCAATACACTTGGCTTGTGCCACAGGATATAAAAGGGTTGGAGCAGTGCTTTGCCTCTCGCGAGAAAATGGTTGAAAAACTCGACTCGCTCTTTAGTGTAAGTTCTCATATCTCGGGCGAGAATGCTTCGCCTGATATTTCAGGATTGATAGGTCAGTATGCTCACGGTAATGAACCAAGCCATCATGTAACATACCTTTATACCATGCTTGGTCAGCCGTGGAAAACGGCAGAACGTGTGCGTGAAGTAATGTCGATGCTTTATCATGATCGCGAGGATGGACTTTCGGGAAATGAGGATGTTGGTCAGATGTCGGCGTGGTATGTGATGTCGGCAATGGGTATGTATGAGATCGAGCCAGCCGGAGGCCGTTACTGGTTTGGTTCGCCAATATTTAATAGAATGGAGTTGGATATACCTGCCGGAAAGTTTACAATCATAGCTCAGAACAACTCTTCGGAGAATAGATATATTCAGCATGTTTGGTTAAATGGTGAGGAGTATCATAAGCCATACATCGAGCATAGCCTCATAATGCAAGGTGGTGAATTGCGTTTCGAGATGGGTGCAGAACCAGCGCTATGGTATGAGGTAGAGTAAAAGATATTTTGTAGGAATGGGGTTGTCACAACTAAGGGGGTTGGACAACCCTATATTTTTATATATCTAACTGCTGCGACGTGTGATAATCGACACGATAAATAAAAGTATGATAGCTCCTAGTACCGATGTGAGGAGTGTGCCAAATGTTCCTACGGGCAGCCATCCAAGAGCTTCTACTATCCAACCGCCCAAGAAGCCACCTATTATGCCAACTATTAGATTAATGATTAGACCCGAACCACTGCCATTTACAATTAGGTTTGCAATCCAACCAGAAACAAGACCAATTAATATATACCACAACATACTTGTAACATTTTTGTTTGTCTGAATTAATGCAAATTTGGTGCCTTATCAGGTGAAATGTGTAATTTTAATAGCGGAGAAACTACCTTATATTATATACACGCACTATAAAATGATGTTTTTTTTACTTTTTCATGAAAAAAAGTTACACATTGCTTTTTTCTTAAGTAAAGAGTGATTATATTTGCACTCGATTTTCCGGCCTCGCCTTTCGAGGTGAGAAGTCGAAAGTTCTTTGAACATGCAAGTGGGGGCAGGTTTTTATGCGAATAACACTTTTTTTAGAGATAAATAAAAAAAAGTTGCTAAAAAATTTGCAGAATTAAAAAATATCCCTACCTTTGCATCCCGTAACGGTTAGTTGCCGATGTAGCTCAGTTGGCCAGAGCACGTGATTTGTAATCTCGGGGTCGTGGGTTCGAATCCCTCCATCGGCTCTCTGATGAGAGTGAAAGCTCAATCAGAAGAACAACAAAATATTGGGAAGATACCAGAGTGGCCAAATGGGGCAGACTGTAAATCTGCTGGCGTACGCCTTCGGTGGTTCGAATCCATCTCTTCCCACTTAGATGAAACCGGTCGGGGTTGCAAACGTCT
>JAGBTO010000076.1 GCA_017631285.1 Alistipes sp. | reverse complement strand
GTGGGGGCTACGGGTTGTAATACTGCTAATATTGCGGCATCGGTCAAGTGACCCTTGCCTGTGGCTGCAAGTGACCCATAGAGTGTTACACGAAACGAGTCAGCATCCTGATGACGCGCCAGGAACTGCTCGGCAGCCTTCTTTGGACCCATAGTGTGGCTGCTCGAGGGTCCATTTCCTACTTTATATAATTCTCTTAATGATTCCATAGTGTGTTATACGTGACGTAAAATTTCCTCCAAGCCCTCGAAGTGGCATTTGTAATCCTCCAGCGAGCGAGAGATAACCTCGTATGCCTCCTCGCGGCCATATGTGCCGACAATCTCTACTCGCTTCTGTCCTTCGCTCTCTCGGTCTGCAGGTGGCATATCCTTGTATGTAAGGAAGTAATGTTTTAATCTATCGACAACTATGTGAGGCAACTCTGTGATATCGTTGTAGCCACGATAGGTGGCATCATTACGCAGTACTGCGATAATCTTGTCGTCAGCCTCGTCGCCATCCAACATACGGAAGCCTCCGATAGGTTTTACTGTAGCAATGATGTCGCCGTGAGCAATGGTGCGCTCGGTAAGAACGCAAATATCCAATGGGTCGCCGTCGCCCTTGATGTTTTGACGTCCGCTGCGTTCCATACAGAACTGCGCTACGCCATCACCGCAGAAGCTCTGTGGAATGAATCCATAAAGTGCAGGGACAACGGTTGAGTATTTCTGTGGACGGTCGATGCGGATGTAGCCACTCACCTTGTCGAGCTCATACTTTACGGTGTCGGTAGGTACCATTTCAATAAAGGCCGTTACCTCCTCAGGAGATTTCTCACCCACTTCCAAACCATGCCAGGGGTGAGATTTGTATCTCAAACCCATCAGGCGTGCAATAGGATCGTTAATTTTATTTCCCATATTATTAAGTTTTAATTGTTATTATCCTACAACATATCGTGCTGCGCGAGGCACAAGTTTGTAAATAATTGCCGTAAGTGTTTGACAAATGATAAATACCATAACTACACTACATATCACGCATAGTGGTGTAGGCAGATTGAGTGGTGAGAGTAAAATCACCACAGGACCTATGAATATATAGTGCATCAGATAAGTGCCGAAACTATATTTGGTGGTGGCAGCGAGTAGCTGCTGAATTTTTGGTGAGGTGATTTTTACACGTTGCACAATGAGAAATATACCCAAAGCCATAAGTGCTACATTGGGCGAGCAGAATTGCCAAAATAGTTCCAGCAACTCGGGAGCTTCAGCATAGCTGTATTTAACAGCCATCGAGGCAAAACCTGTGTATGTGATAATAAAACCCGACACATAGACCATTACGCCCATAGCTATAATCTTGCGTAGCGGCATGGGGTTGCCTTTGGCGAGCATATGACCTAATAATAGATAGCCTGAGAATCCTGCGAAGTAGTAAAATGTGCCGTAGCTATTCCATGCGCACTCACCAAAAAGGCTGGGAACAATGAGGTGTTGCAGGTAGGGCAGCATTAACGACGTGGTCCACATAATCATAAATGTAGTCGTAAGTGTGCGGTCGTGGCGTTCAACCCATGCCGAAAAGAAAGGCATAAAGAGGTATAGCCCGACCAGCATGTAGAGATACCACATGTGGGTGGTATAGCCGTTGAAGGTGAATGGTATGAGTGCAATATTCTGTAAAGCATCGCCTGCCTGCTGCGAGGGTGAAAACTCAAATGGGAAGAGAGTTGAGATAACACTCTTGTCGAGTCCTGCTATGCCCGTCATCCATGGAATGAGGTAATATATGGCCGACCACAATACCATCGGGATAATAACGCGAGGGATACGTCGTTTGTAAAAATCCTTTGTACTCTCCTTTGTGGGCAGAAGCAGTAAGCCTGTCATCATAGCAAACAGGGGGACGCTGGGTCGCATGAGCGAGCCTATGAAGGCTCCCCAGAAACTATTCAGTGGGTCGGACTGAGGTGTAGCATTGTAGATATCGACACAATGCGCCGAGATGACCATAAGCATAGCCACTAGACGGAGTACATCGACCCAATATATGCGTTGTGCTTGGTTGTTCATTGATATGAATTTTGTTGATTAACAAATATAGCAAAAAAAACATATACTTCAGTAGCTTTTGTCTTAAAAACAATTCAATAAACCCAATAAGATGCAAAAAAAGCCCGACCCATAGGATCGGACTTGGCTTTTAGAAGTGAAATCTACCTTGTGATTACTTCTTCTTATCGTAGCGTTTTGCGTAACGGCTCATAAACTTATCCACACGACCGGCGGTATCAACCAACTTCATCTTACCTGTATAGAATGGGTGAGATGTGTTAGAGATTTCCATCTTGTAAACTGGATAGGTTTCGCCGTTCACCTCGATGGTCTCTTTTGTCGAAACGGCGGACCTGCACAAAAACACGTGGTCATTCGACATATCTTTGAATGCCACTAAACGATAGTTTTCTGGATGAATACCCTTTTTCATTTCGTCTTTTTGTTTAATTAAGTACTTAATTCGGCGCAAAGGTACAAAATTTATTTTCTCAGACAAATAAATCATAGGAATTTTTTGTTAATTTTAATTCTAATAGCTTGTTCAGGTTTGCAATATGTACAAAAAATAATGATGTGTAGTTATTATTGATAAACATGGAAAATGGTATTACGATTAAAAAAATGTTTGATGATATAATAATTTTTTCTAAATTTGTGAGTACCTAAATTCTATTTTTATGCGAAAAACAATTTTTTGGAAAACGACTTTGTGGATAGGAGTATGTCTGTTGGTGTTGAGTGTGTCTGTTGGGGCGCAGCAGTCACCAATCAATCTATCTACAAAAGCAAAAGAAGTATTAGCAGGTAAGCAGATTCTATATGTGGAGCGTCACCAATATGCAAAGGATCATCATAATACTGCTACGCTATTTCAATATGGTGAGATAAACGAAGCGAAATTCGCACCAGGAGGAGCACTGAAAGTGTATGATGTAGATAGTGGTACGACACGTACGCTGATGAAAATTCAAACGGGTGTCATACGAGATCCTGAAATATCGTTTGATGGAAAGAGGGTCATCTTCTCGATGCGTAAAAACAGGGAAGATGGTTATCATCTCTACGAGATAGGCCTTGATGGTAGTAATCTCAAACAGTTAACATCGGCTGAAGGCGTTTCGGATATTGACCCATTATATTTGCCCAATGGTGATATTGTCTTCACTTCAACACGTCAACCTAAGTACTGTATGTGTAACCGTCATATTATGGGTAATTTGTTCCGTATGGAGTCAGATGGTGCAAACATCACACAGATTGGTGTAAGTACTCTGTTCGAGGGACATTCGTCGTTGTTGAGTGATGGACGCATTCTCTATGATCGTTGGGAGTATGTAGATCGAAATTTTGGTGATGCGCAGGGCTTGTGGACTGTGAATCCCGATGGTACGAAGCACGCAATATACTATGGTAATAACACAGCTAGCCCTGGTGGCGTGATTGATGGACGTCAGATTCCAGGTACCGACCTTGTGGTTTGTATCTTCGGCTCGTGTCATGATATGCCTTGGGGGACGCTTGCTATTATCGATCGAAAGAAGGGCGTAGATGGGCGTGAGCCTGTGGTGAAGATATATCCCGAGGAAGCTCGTAATATAGTAGCTAATGGAGATTTGGATTCGTTCAAGTGGGTGAAGAGCTATCGTTACGAAGATCCATATCCAATCAATAAGGATTGGTTTTTGGTGTCGCGTACGCTTTATAAATATCCCGATTGGCAAAAGCAGAAGTGCGGTTATAAGCAGGGTATCTACCTCGTTGGCATTGATGGTTCGGAGGAGTTGTTGATCGAAGGGGAGCGAAGCGTTTTTGATCCTCACATTGTGGAAGCTCCGGAAAAACCTGCAACCCTGCCTATGATGCGTAACTTCAAGGATGAGAAGGGTCAGTTCTATGTGGAGAATGTATATGAGGGAACTCATATGGCAGGCGTGAAGAAAGGCGAGGCAAAATGGTTACGTGTCATTGAATCACCTGAGAAGCGTAGTTGGACGCATGGAGGCTGGCAAGCTCAAGGAGAGCAGGCTCCTGCATTGAATTGGCACAGTTTTGAGAATAAACAGATTTTGGGAGAGGTGCCAATTGAGGAGGATGGTTCGGCAAGCTTTATGGTGCCTGCAGGTAAGTTTGTATTCTTCCAGGTGCTGGATAAGGATAAGAAGATGATACAGTCAATGCGTAGTGGTGTGTCACTCATGCCAGGTGAGATAAACGGTTGTGTGGGATGTCACGAGGATCGTCTTTCGATACCTATGCCTATCCCTAAGCGACCTATAGCACTCAACAATAAGCCTGTGGAACTTACAAAATGGATGGGTAAGGAGCCTTTTAAGTTCTCGTTTATGGAGCATGTGCAGCCTATTTTGGATAGACGTTGTGTGAAGTGTCACGACTTTGATGAGCAGAATCGTGATAAGTTGGTGTTAGCCAAGGATATGAACCCATTCTTCAACGCCGCATATGTCAATCTTTACTTTAATAAGGTTGTCAGCCTTGTTGGTGGAGGCCCTGCCGATATTCAGCAAGCCTACTCATGGGGTAGCCACACAAGTCGTCTGTCACAAATCATAGAAAATGGTCATTATGGTGTTAAACTTACGGCCAAGGAGAAAGAGTATCTCTATGCATGGATGGATCTCAATGGAGTATATTATCCTGTTTATGAGTCGGCGTTTGATGATACTTTGGCTGGTCGTAGTCCATTGACATATGAGGAGATTGATAGGTTGTCTGAACTTACGGGTGTAAATATCAGAAAGTTGAACGCTCACTATCGTAAGTTGCCTGCTCAGATTGCATTCGATCGTCCCGAGAAGAGCCCAATTCTTGACGGCATTCGCAATGATAAAGTAAAATATGACGAGGCTGTGGCATTGATTAAGTTGGGTTATGAGCGCTTGAAGAAGACTCCTCGTGGTGATATTGAACATAAACTGGTGTTATGTGAGCGTCATAAGGCGATGCTTGATAAATACACCAACAAGGTTGCAGAAATAAATTTGAGCAATCAAACAATTGCAAATAAACAAAAGTATTACGATTCAAATAAGTAAGTTATGAACAAGGAGCAAATAGCACAAATGATAGATATCAGTGCTGTAAGAGCTGATTCGACATGGGATGAGATAGAACAGATTTTAGAGGCTACAAAGAAATATCCATTTATTTGCGTATTCACTATGCCTTCGATGATTGACCGAATAAAAGATACAGTTAAATCATTACCGAAAACAGGTGTGGGAGGTATTGTAGGTTTCCCATCGGGAGGCGATACAACTTCAATGAAAGTAAACCAGGCAAAGGAATTGGTTGCTGTGGGGTGTGACGAGGTGGATATGGTACTCAATATTGGTAAATTGAAGTCGGGTTTCTATGATGAGGTGAAAAACGACATCTTGGCTGTTAAAGAGGCTGTTGCTCCACTGCCATTAAAGGTGATTATAGAGGTGTGCCTTTTGACTGATGATCAAATTGCAAAGGCCTCGGAGATTGTGCGTGATTGTGGTGTGGCATTCCTCAAGACCGGTACAGGTTGGGCGGGAGCTACAACGATGCATCATATCGACATCATCAAGCAGACTGTGGGAGATACAATTCCGTTAAAAGTGGCAGGCGGAGTTCGTGACTTGAATACGTTGCTTGAGATGAAGGCAAAGGGTGTCAGCCGTTTTGGTATTGGATATAAGTCGGCAATTCAAATTATGGAGCAGTGCGAAGAGGCCTGATTGGAATATGAAATATGTAATATCTTATGACTTGGGTACTGGAGGCGTCAAGGCTTCGCTGGTGTCAGAGAGGGGAGAGATTGTTGCAACTACATTTAATCCTTACTCAACTCATTTTACCGAGGATAATTGGCAGGAGCAACGTCCTGAGGATTGGTGGAATGCCATTGTGGAATCTACTCATACTCTGATTGCAGACCGCAGTGCTGAGGAGGTGAATAATATCCTTTCGCTGGCCATCTCGGGCCATAGCTTGGGTGTTGTACCTATCGGTAAGGATGGGTCGCTGCTGCGTGATAAGACTCCTATCTGGAGCGACCAGCGTGCCGAGCAGGAGGCCGCTGATTTCTTCGAGAGGGTGGACTATGAGGCGTGGTATATGCAGACCGGTTGTGGTTTCCCAGCTCCATGCTATTCGGTCTTTAAGATAATGTGGTATAAAAATCATGAGCCACAAATGTTCCAGAATATCGATAAAGTTATCGGTACTAAGGACTATTGTAACTATATGTTTACTGGGGTTTTGGCAACAGACCCGTCTTATGCATCGGGTAGCGGTGTCTTTAACTTGCAGGAGTGGGGTTATAGCGATGAGTTTATAGCCGCCTCATTTTTGCCACGTGAGATTTTTCCCGACATAATACCTTCTGATGGATTGGTGGGCAAGATTACACCTCAAGCTGCTAAACTTACAGGTCTGCCAGAACATGTGGAAGTTATATGCGGCGGTGTGGATAATTCGTGTATGGCTCTTGGAGCAAAGGGTAACGCCGATGGTAGAGTATATACATCGTTAGGCTCATCGGCGTGGATTGCTTTAGTAGCTCAGAAGCCTATTCTTGACTTTCGGTACAAACCATACGTCTTTGCGCACCTTATTCCTAAGATGTATGCATCGGCGACATGTATCTTCTCGGCTGGAAGTAGCTTCCAGTGGGTTAGAAACCAGTTGTGTCGCGATTTGATGGAGGCTGAGAAGCAGGGTGGTGAAAATGCTTATGTTGCCATGGGTAATGAGGCAAGTGAATCGCCTGTGGGTGCTAATGGAGTTGTCTTTAATCCAAGTCTTGCGGGAGGTTCGAGTATTGAACCTACACCAAATATCTCGGGTGGTTTTGCGGGCTTGCGTCTGCAACATAGTCGTGCAGATTTGGTGCGTGCAAGTATGGAGGGTATTGCCCTAAACTTGAAAAAGGCGTTGGATATATTCAAGTTCTATTACCCTAATATCGAGAAGATGTTGATTGTAGGAGGTGGAGCAAAGAGTCCTGTGTGGATGCAGATGTTTGCCGATATTTATAACACCGATATAGAGAATACCAATATCGATCAGGCGGCAGCTACGCTTGGAGCCGCGGCCCTTGCTTTGAAGGGT
Source organism: Alistipes sp. (assembly GCA_017631285.1). GTDB lineage: Bacteria > Bacteroidota > Bacteroidia > Bacteroidales > Rikenellaceae > Alistipes. The sequence continues at coordinate 5,015 of JAGBTO010000076.1, read as the reverse complement.
GTAGGTGTGTGGGCTGACTACACTCCACTTGATGAGGTGCATCAAACTAAGATGGTCTATTCGCCAACCCAGGTAAGCAAGGTGTATGAGGAGCAGGTATATCCACGATTTGAGAAGTTGACAGAATTGCTTGCGCAATTATAATTTTCTAGGATGCAAAGTAGAGTTTTTAAAATATTGTTGGCTCTACCTGTGCTCTTTTTAGGAGCATGGGGATTTACTTATGAAGAGACCTATTTGGAGAAGAGTAGCCCATTGTATATCAATGATATCGCATTCATGGGGGATAATCTGCTTGCCGCCGAACGAGGTACCTCGACCGTAAGTTTATATAGTCAGGATGGTCGTACACGTTTGAAGTCGTGGCGTACTACCGAAACGCCTACGGGTGTTGCCACCGATGGCCAAAAGATATATGCTACTACGAGTTTTGCCAAGGGTGGAGTTGAAGTTATAGAACTTGGTGAGGATGCCCCTAAGAGGTTTGTTGCAACAGGTCGTGGTGCGTGTGCTCCGTTGTTGAGCCCTGATGGAAAGTATTTATATGTTTGCAACCAATTTCAAACAACTGTGTCGGAAATTGAGCTCGCGACGATGACGGTAAAACGTGAGGTTAGGGTTTTGCGTGAGCCAAAGAACCAGGTGTTGTCGAATGATGGCCGCTATTTGTTTGTTGCAAATTTCCTGCCTGTGGGTTGTGCAAATCAGGATAATGTGGCGGCGGCTGTTTCGGTTATAGATGTACAGACCTTTGAGAAGATTAAGGATATTCAGTTAGCAACGGGAAGTAATGCAGTGCGAGGTATGGCTATCAGTTGTGATGGTGAGTATGTCTTTGTGACGCATAATCTGGGGCGTTTCCAGATTCCTACTTCGCAACTTCAACAGGGGTGGATGAATACAAGCGCTGTCAGCGTAATCTCGGTTGATGACTTGGAATATGGAGGAGCCATACTGCTTGACGACCCTGAACGTGGTGCTGCGGGTATATGGGATGTGGAATGTACCTCTCAAATGATGGTTATTTCCCATAGTGGAACTCATGAGATAAGTTTGATTGATTATCCTCGTTTTATTCAAAAGTACGAGCAAGTGACCAATAAGGAGACATTGTCGTATGACTTGAAATTTATGGGAGATATACGTCAGAGAATACAACTTGTTGGAAATGGTCCACGCGACGTGGCTGTAAAGGATAATCTGGTATATGCCTCGACATTCTTTGCCGATATACTGAATGTTGTTGATGTGAATACTCGACAGGTGGTTAAGAGTTGTGCCTTGGTTGAGAATCGTCAGGAGAGTGATATTGACAGGGGTGAAAAGTATTTTAACGATGCTTCTTACTGTTTTCAGAATTGGCAGTCGTGTAATGGATGTCATCCCGGCGAGGGACGTACGGATGGCTTAAATTGGGATAACTTGAACGATGGTACAGGTAATCCCAAGAATTGTAAGAGTATGATGAGGGCTCATTTCACCTCGCCAAGTATGATCTCTGGCGTGCGTGAGAGTGCCGAGTTGGCTGTACGTGCCGGATTTAAGTATATTCAGTTCAACGAAGTGGGTGAGGATATTGCTACATGTGTCGATGAATATTTGAAGAATTTGAAGCCAGTGCCAAGCCCTTATTTAGTTGATGGTGAACTATCGTCCAAGGCGCAGAAGGGTCGTGATGTATTCCATAAATATGGCTGCGGAACTTGCCATAGTGGATCGAATTATACCGATTGTAAGATGCATGTCATAGGCGAGGATGTGGAGTTTAAAAATGGTTGGGATACTCCTACTCTTGTTGAGGTGTGGCGTACGGCACCATATCTTTTTGATGGTAGAGCGGCCACTATGGAGGAGGTATTTGCAACGCATCGCCATGGACTTAGCAAGAAGAGCAAGATAACATCTGAGGAGATTGATGCTTTGGTAGAGTATGTTAATTCTTTATAGGTAGAGTGAAAATTTGATATAAAAATAGCTCATTTAGATATAATGAGCTATTTTTTTGTTATGATAGTGCGGAATTAATATTTTTTTTCTATCTTTGCACTCGCTAAACTCCTTGGGAGAATAGTATGGACCCATAGCTCAGTTGGTTAGAGCAGCGGACTCATAATCCGAAGGTCGTGGGATCATGCCCCTCTGGGTCCACAATTGTTAAAACCCTCCAGAATTTCTGGAGGGTTTTTCGTGTATTATATATTAGCCATCGATTAGAAAATGAAAATATATTTATGGTTTTAAAAAAAATAATATACCTTTGCAATCAAATAGTAAAGGCATTTACAGTAAGAGTGTTTACAATGGGGCATAGATGAAAGGATCAATAATAGATTGTAGAAATCTTTTAATGCCAGATGTCGATGGACGAGGTTACGAACAGTCGTAGATGCTATTATAGACCAAGAAGAATAAATCGTTTACTGATATTTAAAATAATTAAACCCAGACGTACGCAATGAATTCATTTATGATATCTGGAATCCAACAAATTGGAGTGGGAACCACCGATTTTAGGAAATCGTGGAATTGGTACATTGAGATGTTCGGCATCGATGTGAGAATTTTGGAAGATGATACGGTAGCAGAGAGAATGTTGCCATATACAGGAGGTAAACCGTGGAAACGTCACGCGTGTATTGCTATTAGCTTACAAGGCGGAGGTGGTTTTGAGATTTGGCAATACTCTAATCGTAAGCCCACACCTTGCTCGTTTGATATCGCAGTGGGTGATTTGGGTATATTTGCTGCCAAGCTCAATTGCCGAGATGTTGAAGCATTTTATAATGAGTTATCATTAAAGTGGGATCGTTGTACTGAGATAGAGACTCTACCCGACGGGACGCCTTGTTTTTATGTTAAAGACCTATATGGAAATTTATTTCAAATTGTAGAGAATAAGAGGGTTTTTATAGAACAACACAGGCTTACGGGCGGTATGGCCGGAGCTGTTATTGGCGTTTCTGATATGGATTCTTCGATAAAGTTCTATAATGAAGTGTTGGGATATAGCATTGTAAAAAGCGATACAACAGGACCTTTTAGCAAGCATGATGTTATGCCCGAGGCGGATAAGTTGTGCCGACGAGTTATTCTGGCAGCCCCTAAGCGTAGAGGTGCATTTGCAGAGCTTTTTGGCGACTCTACTATAGAACTTGTTCAGGCCTTAGAACGTATTCCGCGCAAGATATACGAAGGTCGTTATTGGGGCGATCCAGGCTTTATTCAGGTCTGCTTCGATGTTGTGGGAATGGACAATATGAAGAGATTTTGTGCAAGCAAAGGTCATCCTTTTACAGTAGATAGCTGTCCTAATGGCGAGATTTTCGATATGGGTGATGCGTCGGGCCGCTTTGCCTACATTGAAGACCCTGACGGTACTTTAATCGAGTTGGTGGAGACATGTAAAGTGCCTATCGTTAAGAAGTTGGGAATAGGAATTGATATGACTAAGCGAAATGCCGAAAAACCTCTTCCGAAGATTCTCTTTAGACTGATGGGACTTGTGATGAAGGAGAAGATAAAATAAATTTGCAAGAGTATATATTATGCAATCTATTTGGATTACAGGGGCATCTTCTGGTATAGGTGCTGCGTGTGCTTACAAGTATGCAGCGGCGGGTGCAAGGCTTGTTCTTACATCGTCTTCTGCCGAGCGTCTTGATGTTGTTGCCTGCAAATGCCGAGAGCTTGGGGCAACAGCAGTCATTGTGCTTCCGTATGACCTGAGTTGTAGTCATGGAATTGACAATCTTGCTGACGATGCGTGGAATGCCTTGCAAGGTATAGATATAGTAATGCTGAATGCCGGAATTAGTCAAAGAACAAATGTTGAAGATACGTCAATTGAGATGATTCGTCAAATCATGGAGATTAACTATTTCGCACCTATAGCCATAGCGAAAAGACTTCTTCCAAAAATGGTAGCACGGGGTGGCGGAAAGATTGCTGTCACAACTTCTATCGCAGGTCGATTTGGGTTTCCGCTACGCTGTGGTTATAGTTCCTCGAAATTTGCGTTGTATGGATTCTTTGAGACTCTTCAAGCCGAGTATTATGATGCGGGCATAAGGGTTACTCTTGTCTGTCCAGGTAGGGTGTGTACTAATATATCAAAGTATGCTCTTGATAAGGGTGGAGTACCACATGGGGTGATGGACCCAGGTCAAGCCGACGGTATGTCGGCTGAGGCAGCAGCTCGTATCATCATTAGGGCTATAGCAAAAGGTCGGCGAGAGGTGCTTGTCGGGAGGAAGGAACTTGTCATGGTATATATAAAACGTCTCTTTCCGGGCCTATGTGGGCGACTTGCACGTAAGATTAAACCTATGTAGTTTGTTAGGGGCTAATCTGTCTCGGTCGTGATATCGGCCATATTCTTATCGAGTTTACGCAATGTATGAAGGAATGAGTGGAGTTCATCTTCGCTTATTCCTTCTAATATATGGTCGAGAATAGATATGCCTTTTTGTTTTGCGTCAAACTTTATATCCAAGGCTTTATCGGTAAGTACTATAGTGTTTGATCTTCTGTCGTTTGAATTCTGCTTGCGTACTACTAACCCCTTATGTTCGATGGCATCGACAAGTGTCGTTACCGAGTTTTTATCCTTTTGTAAGAGGTTTGCAAGTTGCTGCTGTGTCATCTCACCTTGATTCCACAGCAAATCAATGAGCATAAATTGTTCGGGTGTAAGAGGAATATTATGTTGTCGGAGTTTTGTGGCAATATATCGCTTAATTTTGTAGCCTGTCAGATGTAGTTCAATAATGACTTCTTTTGATAATAACATGGTGTTTCGGGATAAAGGTTTTACAAAATTAATAAATCTTATTATATTTTCATTGATAGGACACAAAAAAAGCGGTCACCTTTTGGGTAACCGCTTCATTTTCAGTGACTCCGACAGGATTCAAACCTGTAACCGCTTGATCCGTAGTCAAGTACTCTATTCAGTTGAGCTACGGAGCCATTTGCCTGATTGCGAGTGCAAATATAGAGTGTTTTTTTCTTATGTG
>JAGBTO010000075.1 GCA_017631285.1 Alistipes sp. | reverse complement strand
TCCTGAGCCAGGATCAAACTCTCCATTGTAAAAATAAATTGTTTTAAATCTTAGCTCTAATCTCAAAGGTATTGTTTGAAATTACTCTTATATAAAAGAGTGAATAAAACTTCTTAGCTGCTCAATTATCTCCAAAGAACTCTTGTATATAAACAACTTTTTGTCGTATATATCTCTCATTATCATCCACCCCTTTTTTAGAGGCGAAAGCGGTTGCAAAGGTAAAACATTTTTTTTATTCTCCAAAACTTTTTGAAGTATTTTTCAAAAAAATTTATCCGCAACCTCAGAACTACACAAACATATATCCCTGTTTGCGGGTGCAAATATCTGACATTTTTTATTATTATCCAAATATTTTCATCCTATTTTTTACACAGCCCAACATTGTCAATGTCGTATCATGCTGATATAGCGAGATTTACATTCTTAAATTATTTTACAAATTAACATTTACTTAACATTGGAATGCATATCCAATAATATTCAACTACAAATAACGACATATTATATATATAGGTATAAAAAAAGGAGAGGCAATCCTCTCCTTTTAACTGCAATATGAAAATATTCTATGAACGAACCTCAGCACCAGCCTTAGCCTCCAATTGTCGCTGGAGATTTGCCATAGTCTTTTCAATCACCTTATCATTCAAAGTCTGATTTTTATCCTCCAAAGTAAAACCAAGCGCATAAGACTTCTTGCCTGCTGGGAGTTTATCACCTTCATAAACATCGAACAATGTCACTCGCTTCAAAAGTTTCTTCTCGGTAGCAAAAGCAATATTACGCAACTCGTGGAAAGTAATGTTCTTATCCACCAATAAAGCCAAGTCGCGCTTAACCTCTGGGAACTTCGACAACTCCTCAACTGCGATACGCTGCTTCTTAGCGGCACGAGTAATCAGTTCGAAATCAATCTCTGCAAAATATACAGCCTGCTTGATGTCGAACTTCTGCAATACAGCAGGAGCAACAACACCCAACTGCGCAACGCAACGATTACCCTGCATAATACCCAAGCCATCAGAATAGAGATCGCTCTGCAAACTCTCGCTGCGAAGCGTATAAATATCTATTCCGAAACGGCGCAACAACTTTTCAACCGTAGCTCGCAAAGTATAGAACGAAGCCTGCGTAGCCTTAACATTCCATGATGGAACTGATTCCTGACCTGTAACAGTAATACCCAAACAATATTTCTCACTATATCGAGCCAATGGATTCTCCTCACCATTAGCCTCTGGATCGAAGAAGTAGCAGTTACCCAACTCAAAGAGGTTCAAATCTGCATTACGGTGATTAATATTGAGTGACACAGCCTCCAAAGCGTTAAACAGGAGAGTCTGACGCATAACATTAAGGTCTGCACTCAATGGGTTCATAATCTTCACACAGTTCTCAGCCTTGTATGAAGTCAAGCCCTCATAGTAGGCGCCCTTTGTTAGTGAATTTGACATAATCTCGGTATAACCTGTAGCAGCCAAGTGATCAGCAGCAAGGTTTATGAGCTTATTCTTGTCTGGGCGCGGAGCATATGACAAAGTAGAGTGAACTGCCTGTGGAATCTCAACATTGTTATATCCGTAGATACGCAGGATATCCTCAACCAAGTCTGCCTCACGCTGAACATCCACACGATACGGAGGAACAGCCACGGTCAACACACGACCCTGCTCCGAGAGAATCTTCACCTCCAAAGCATCCAAAATCGTACGTACTGTCTGCTCAGGAATCTCCTTGCCAATCAACGAATTAACGCGATCCAACGAGAGCTCAAATACAAAATCTCCAGCTGGCGATGGGTTGATATCAATAATTTCGCTTGAAATCTTACCTCCTGCCAACTCCTTGAAAAGCATAGCAGCACGCTTCAAGGCATACACCTGGATATTTGGATCGATACCACGCTCAAAACGGAACGACGCGTCGGTTGAAAGACCATGACGCTTAGCCGAACGACGGATAGATACAGGATTGAAATATGCACTCTCAAGGAAGATATTTACGGTTGTGTCGCTCACACCTGAGTCCAAGCCGCCATAAACACCACCTATACACATAGGGCGCTCAGCCGAGCAAATCATCAAATCCTCCTTCGACAATTTACGTTCAACACCATCAAGTGTAACAAATGGAGTACCCTCGTCGCAGCACTTGACAACAACCTTCTTACCCTCAATCTTATCAGCATCGAAAGCGTGGAGTGGCTGACCCAACTCGAACAAAACATAGTTGGTAATATCAACCAAATTATTCTTTGGATTGATGCCCGCAGCACGAAGTTCATTCTGCATCCACTCTGGTGATGGGGCAATCTTGCAATCGGTGATTGTAAGACCAGCATAACGTGGAGCTGCCTCGCTATTCTCCACAACAACCTCAATTTCAAGGTCATGGTTATCAACAGCAAACTCATCCACTGATGGTAACTGCACCTTAACATCCTTACCTTGCGAACGCAAGTAAGCAGCCAAGTCGCGAGCCACGCCTATATGAGAAGCGGCATCAACACGGTTTGGAGTAAGACCGATACCAATCAAGTAATCATCCTGAACATTCAAATAATCGTGAGCTGGCATACCGACAGGTGCATCCTCTGGAAGTTCCATAATACCGTCGTGGGCCGAGCCGATACCAAGTTCATCTTCTGCACAGAGCATACCAAGTGATTCAACACCGCGAATCTTGCTGCGCTTGATCTTAAACTCCTCCTCACCTCCGTTAGGATAGAGTACAGAGCCCACAGTTGCACACAATACCTTCAAACCCTGACGGCAGTTTGGTGCACCACAAACAATCTGCAAAGGAGCCTCTGCGCCAACATCCACGGTTGTAACATGAAGGTGGTCAGAGTCGGGATGATCCTCACATGTAGCCACATAGCCTACGACGACACCCTGCAAGCCACCACGGATAGTCTCAATCTTTTTGAACTCCTCAACCTCAAGACCTATATCTGTAAGAATGGTAGCAACCTGCTCGGGAGTGGTATCACCCAAGTCGATATACTTTTTTAGCCAATTGAAAGAAATTTCCATATTATATCTGTTTTACGTTTTATTTTTCGCTACTAACTCACAAAGATAAGCAATAATTCAAGAAATATTTACCTTTTAGGTAAAAAAAGCATAGAAAATGCCGACTTAGGTTTTACTATGCCCTACTACCGAGCCACAAAAGCACCATTCCTATAAGGATAAATATTAAGTCGAGAGCCTTTGCCTTAAGATTTTTCTCTCTGAATAAGACTGCTCCACAAGCAAATGACACCACCACCGAACCACGGCGAATCATCGATACTACAGATATCATCGCATCGTCCTCCGACAGAGCTACGAAGTATGCCAAATCTGCCGCCGACAGCAGCACTGAAATCATAGGGATTGTCCACGTCCAACGCCACTGCAAAGCCTCTTTGCCGCTACATAGTACAATGACAATCACTGTAATAGCCATCATTACTGCTTGATAAAGATTATACCAGCTCTGCACAAACAAAGGCTCCAATTCACGCATGATATAGCGGTCATACAACCCACTCGCAGCTCCCAATAAAGCCGCCGCCGCAACACACAATATCCAACGATTTCGGGCAAAATTTATACCTTCTTTTCGTCCTGCGCGACTTAATAAAAATATAGAGAAAAGAGCAAGCGTAACACCAGACCATTGCAAAAGATTTAGTCTTTCACCAAAAATCATTAACGCACCCAGCAATACCAACACGGGACGTGTAGCATTGATAGGACCAACAATAGTCAGCGGCAAATGTTTTATTCCGATGTATCCAAACACCCACGACGAAAGAACGATAATAGACTTCAGCGCAATTTTCAAATGCGCCTCAACGCCTTGCGGAGCAAAACTGAAAATAAGACCATCGAACCATTCCAGACCAAACTCCGACGAGATCAAAACAGGCGAAAAAAGAATGGTCGAAAAGAGTGTATTTAGAAGCAAAACAACGGGCACGGCATTGTTTTTAAGCGCCTGTTTTTTCGCTACATCATAAAAGCCCAAAAGCAGAGCCGAAAGGAAAGCCAGCGACAACCACATAGCCTATTAAGCAAACAATAAACCTATGATTACAAACACAGCTAACGCAGTGCTTGCCAAGCCGTTGAGTGTACCAAATGCAATACCAATATTACGCTGACGTGAGGGCGTAACAAGGATATGTTCCATCACAATTATTGCTGCAAAAATCGCTGCACCAATCCATATCCAAATGCTTCTCGGCATCAGGAAAACAAACCACGCTAAAGCCGCAATAGTCACCACATGAAGAGCTATGCTGATATATAGTGATGTGCGTACCGAGAACTTAGATGGAATAGAGTGCAGGCCCTCCTTTTTATCAAATTCTCTATCCTGCAACGCATAGATAATATCAAAACTTCCGCACCAGGTCATAACCAGCAATGCCAACACACAAGGCACCAGCGCAAACTCACCCCTCACGGCTATATAAGCACCCACAGGAGCAATTGCCAGCGACAGACCCAACACCATATGAGCCAGCGAAGTAAAGCGTTTACAATAACTATAAGCCATCACCACCAACAAAGCCACGGGTGACAGCACCGCTGTAAGCCAATTTATCGTTGCGGCAGTGGCTACAAACAACACCGCATTAACCACCACAAACCACAATGCGGCACGAGCCGACACGGCTCCCGATGGTATCTCACGCATAGCTGTACGAGGATTCTTGGCATCAATCTCACGATCTGCCCAGCGGTTAAAGCCCATCGCCACATTGCGAGCAAAGACCATACACAGAACCACCTGCACCAACAGCACTGCCCACCAGTAAGGATTGCTATTTGACAAATCCTCAGGACTTGACTTCACAGCATAAACAAACGACATCAAGGCAAAAGGCATAGCAAAAATAGTATGCGAAAACTTCACCAAACGGGCATATTTTGTAATTGAATTCATTGCTTTTACGTTTTGATGCCACAAAGATACGATTAATTTGAATTTTATGTGTATATTTGCACGATTACATATATAATATGCAATGAAAAAGATTCGTAACTTTTGTATTATAGCCCATATCGATCACGGCAAATCGACTCTTGCCGACCGTTTGCTGGAGTTCACCAACACCCTAAACCAGCGCGAGATGCAGTCGCAGGTACTTGACGATATGGATCTTGAACGAGAAAAAGGTATCACCATTAAGAGCCACGCCATTCAGATGGAGTACACGGCTCGCAATGGCGAACAATATGTCTTAAACCTTATTGACACTCCAGGACACGTCGATTTTTCTTATGAGGTGAGCCGCGCCATCGCATCGTGCGAGGGCGCTCTGCTTGTGGTGGATGCTACGCAGGGTATTCAGGCGCAGACCATTTCAAACCTCTACCTTGCCATAGGTAACGACCTGGAGATTATCCCCGTGCTTAACAAGATTGATGTTGAGTCAGCAATGGTGGATGAGGTGAAGGATCAGGTTATCGACCTTATCGGCTGCAAGGAGGAGGATATTCTTCTGGCATCGGGTAAGACAGGTCAGGGTGTGGATGATGTTTTGGAGGCTATCGTTGAGCGTATCCCTGCACCAAAGGGTGACGACGACGCTCCATTGCAGGCACTTATCTTCGACTCTGTATTCAACCCATTCCGAGGCATTATCGCCTACTTCCGCGTATTCAACGGTACACTCCGCAAGGGTGACCACGTGAAGTTCTTCAACACGGGTAACGATTACGATGCCGACGAGGTGGGTGTATTGAAGCTCAAGATGTCGCCAAAGCAGGAGATTAAGGCAGGCGACGTTGGTTACATTTGCTCGGGCATCAAGAATTCAAAGGATGTGAAGGTTGGTGATACCATCACCACTATGGCAAACCCTTGCAAGGAGGCTATCGCAGGATTTGAGGATGTGAAACCAATGGTCTTTGCGGGTGTATACCCTGTGGAGGCTGACCAATATGAAGACCTGCGTGCTTCACTTGAGAAATTGCAACTCAACGACGCATCGCTCACATTTGAGCCAGAGAGTTCTCTTGCACTCGGTTTTGGTTTCCGTTGCGGTTTCTTAGGTCTTTTGCATATGGAGATTATCCAGGAGCGACTCTACCGCGAGTTCGACATGGATGTAATCACCACTGTTCCAAACGTATCATACCGCATCACCACCACTTCAGGTGATGTATTAGAGGTACACAACCCTTCGGGACTCCCTGAAGTTACAAAGATATCTTCTATCGAGGAGCCGTATATCAACGCACAAATCATAACCAAGGCCGATTTCTTAGGTGCCGTCATTAAACTATGTATCGACAAGCGTGGCGTACTGAAAAACCAGAACTTCATCACACAGGATCGTGTGGAGGTGAATTTCGATATGCCTCTGTCGGAGATTGTCTTCGATTTCTACGATAAGCTGAAGAGTATTTCAAAGGGATATGCATCGTTCGACTACCACCGCACAGGCTATAAGCCATCAAAGCTCGCCAAGCTTGATATATTGCTTAACGGAGAGCCTGTGGATGCGCTTTCATCACTCATCTATGCCGACCACGCCTACGACTTCGGTCGCAAGATGTGCGAGAAGTTGAAAGAGCTCATCCCTCGCCAGCAGTTCGACATCGCCATTCAGGCGGCTATCGGCGCGAAGATTATCGCCCGCGAAACTGTAAAGGCTGTGCGTAAGGATGTTACAGCAAAATGTTACGGTGGTGACATCTCTCGTAAACGTAAACTTTTAGAGAAGCAGAAAGCAGGTAAGAAGCGTATGCGCCAAGTTGGTAATGTTCAAGTTCCACAGTCTGCTTTTCTCGCAGTATTGAAAATGGATTAAAATTATTTAAGACTACTATATGAAGAAGACTATTATTGACCTTTTCGAGTCATCTGTTGCCAAATATGGTGACAAGGATTTCCTTTTAGAGAAACACGATGGAGCTTTCCAGCCTACAAGCTATAAGCAGACACGTGAACTTGCGCTAAAGGTAGGTGCTGGTTTGGCTGCCATAGGCGTAAAACCAAAGCAGACTGTTTCAATTCTTGCCGAGGGTTGCAACAACTGGATTATTTCGGAGCTTGGTTTGTTATACGCAGGCGCTATCAGCGTGCCTCTATCAATCAAGTTGGAGGAGGCTAACGACCTTCTGTTCCGCTTGCGCCATGCCGACGTAGAGACAATCTTCGTTTCACGCAATCAGCTACCAAAGATTCGCAGTATTCGCGACCAGTTGCCACTTGTAAAAAATGTTATCATCTTCTCTGACGCCACAACCGAGCAGGAGGGCGAGATCATGCTTTCAGACTTGATGGCAAAGGGTGAGGAGTATCTTAAGACAAACGAGGCTGAGTTTTTGAAAGTTGGTCAGGCTATTCAGAACGACGACTACGCCACAATCACCTACACATCGGGTACAACAGCCGATCCAAAGGGTGTTATTCTTACACACCGTAACTATACAGCCAACGTAGAGCAGGCTTTAACCCGCATCTCAATTCCTTCAGAGTATCGCATGTTCATCATCCTGCCTCTCGACCACTGCTTCGCTCACGTAGCGGGCTTCTACATCATGGTTGCTTGCGGTGCATCAGTAGCTACTACACAGGTGGGTCGTACTCCAATGGAGACATTGAAGAATGTGCCACTCAATATCAAGGAGGTGAAGCCTCACGTACTCCTGTCAGTGCCTGCGCTTGCAAAGAATTTCCGCAAGAGCATCGAGACCTCTATCAAGAAGCAGGGTCCAAAGGTTGAGAAGTTGTTCCACTTCGCTTTGAAGGTGGCTTATGAGTATAACCAGGATGGTTATTCAAAGGGCAAGGGATGGCGCTTCATATTGAAACCTTTGGTTGCTCTATTCGATAAGATTTTGTTCCAGAAGGTTCGCGAGGGCTTTGGCGGCAACATCCAGTTCTTTGTGGGTGGTGGTGCATTGCTCGACTCGGAGTTGCAGCGTTTCTTCTACGCTGTGGGTATGCCAATGTTGCAGGGCTACGGCTTGTCGGAGGCTACCCCTATCATCTCGGCTAACTCGTTGGGAGCAAAGCGTCACCGCTTCGGCTCATCGGGTATGGTTATCCAGCCTTTGGAGATTAAGATTCTCGATGACGAGGGCAACGAGATGCCAACAGGCGTTAAGGGTGAGATTGTCATCAAGGGCGAGAATGTGATGGCAGGCTACTGGAAGAATCCATCTGCCACTGCCGAGACTGTTAAGGATGGCTGGCTCTACACAGGCGACATGGGTTACATGGCCGAGGATGGCTTCCTTTACGTACTTGGTCGCTTCAAGAGTTTGCTCATTGCTGCCGATGGCGAGAAGTACAGCCCAGAGGGTATGGAGGAGGCTATTGTGGATAAGTCGAAGCTCATTGACCAGATTATTATCTACAACAACCAAAGCCCATTCACATCAGCTATCGTAGTGCCTAACCGCGAGGCTGTACGCACAATGCTTGCGGGCAAGGATGATGATGAGTCGTTGAAGGTGGTTGCACAGGCTATCTCTAAAGAGATTGATAAGTACCGCACAGGCGGCGAGTATGCCGACGAATTCCCTGACCGCTGGTTGCCAGGTGCTGTGGCTATCGTTGGTGAGGCCTTCACAGAGCAGAACGGCTTGGTGAACAGCACAATGAAGGTTGTTCGTGGCAAGGTTGAGGAGCGTTATGCCGACCGTCTGGAGTATGTTTACACCCCAGAGGGCAAGAAGGCTACCAACCCAAAGAACCTTGAGGCTATCAAGCAGATTGCTAAGTAAAACATTCATTCTATATATACAAGAAATAGTCCAATTTGATATTGGACTATTTTTTTTGTTGATCATAATAAGATTTAGTTAATGAAAATTCACTATATTTGTATAGTTTTTCACCCATAACCATTTGCGGTAATAGCTCAGTTGGTAGAGCATCGGCTTCCCAAGCCGAGGGTCACGGGTTCGAGTCCCGCTTACCGCTCATTGAGTTTTAACTTAACAAGAATTGGGGAGGGACTTATCCCGTGACCCTCACCTCCCCTTTCAGGGGTCGGGGGTGTAAATATAATTCACGGCACACTCGTGCTTGCACGAGTTTCGAGTCCCGCTTACCGCTCTTTGAGTTTTAACTTAACACGAATTGGGAAGGGACTTATCCCGTGACCCTCACCTCCCCTTTCAGGGGTTGGGGGTGTAAATATAATTCACGGCACACTCGTGCTTGCACGAGTTTCGAGTCCCGCTTACCGCTCTTTGAGTTTTAACTTAACAAGAATTGGAAAGGGAC
>JAGBTO010000074.1 GCA_017631285.1 Alistipes sp. | reverse complement strand
AGCCCAGAAAGGAGGCAAAGATGAATAAGTTGCAGATAGTATTGAGTGGTATTATCAAGAACAACCCTACATTTGTGTTGGTTCTTGGTATGTGTCCTACTTTGGGAACAACCACCTCGGCGATAAATGGTATGGGCATGGGTGTCGCAACAATGGCGGTGCTTATTATGTCAAACCTTGTGATTTCGCTTATCAAAAATTTTATTCCCGATAAAGTGCGTATTCCTGCCTTTATCGTGGTTATCGCTTCGTTTGTGACCATCATCCAGATGTTGATGCAGGCCTATGTGCCATCGCTCTATGCGAGTCTGGGTGTATTTATCCCGCTTATCGTGGTGAACTGTATCATCCTGGGACGTGCCGAGGCTTTTGCATCGAAGAATGGTCCTATTGATTCAATTCTTGATGGTGTTGGTATCGGTATCGGTTTTACACTCTCGCTCACCGCTATCGGAGCTGTGCGTGAGGTGTTGGGTAGTGGTGCTATCTTTGGTTACTCATTGGGTATTGCCGACTATATGCCTTTGGTGTTTGTTCTGGCACCAGGTGCGTTCCTTGTGTTGGGTTATCTGATGGTATTGTTTAATAAATTAGCAAAGAAATAGTTATGGCAGAGCTTTCATATTTCGCAATTATCATCGGTGCCATTTTCGTAAATAACGTAGTGTTGGCACAGTTCCTCGGTATCTGTCCATTCTTGGGTGTATCGTCAAAGGTAGATACTTCGCTCGGCATGGGTGCTGCCGTAACCTTCGTTATGGCTCTTGCCTCTATCGTGGCGTGGTCTATTCAGGAGTTTATCCTTGTGCCTCTGCACATCGAGTATATGCAGACCATTGTCTTTATTCTGGTTATTGCAGCTCTGGTGCAGATGGTTGAAATTGTGCTGAAGAAGGTGTCGCCTTCGCTCTATCAGGCACTCGGTATCTTCTTGCCACTTATCACCACTAACTGTGCGGTGCTTGGTGTGGCTATCCTGATGATTCAGAAGGAGTTTAACCTCTTGCAGAGCTTTACATACTCGGTTTCTACCGCGTTGGGCTTTGCTTTGGCGTTGGTTATCTTCGCTGGTATTCGTGAGCGTCTTGAGCTTGACGATATGCCAAAGGCGATGCAGGGTATTCCTATTGCCCTCATTACCGCGGCAATTCTTGCGATGGCGTTTATGGGATTTTCGGGACTTGTGTAGTATTAAATTTTTATGCGATTAAGAGCGATGGTATATACCGTCGCTCTTTTTTATAAGTGTTGCTTATAGTAAAGTAAATTCTTTTGATTGGTTTTATGGTTTTTCGCGTGAAAAGTGTATTACTTTTGCAATAGAGAAAAACGAAATATTAACAATTAAAAATTATAAGATTATGAAAAAGCATAGATGTATACCTTGTGGATGGATTTACGACCCAGCGATTGGCGACCCTGAGAATGGCATAGCTGCAGGCACAGCGTTTGAGAATCTTCCAGAGGATTGGGCGTGCCCTCTTTGCGGAGCGGATAAGGATTCGTTCGAGGAACTTTAATATAAAATTGTCAAGCAAGGTGATTTCTGCATTAAGTTCCTTTTGGCTGCTTCGCCATTGCAAATAGGTGCTAATAATAGAGAATGGGCTGTCACAATATTGCGACAGCCCATCTTGTTGTTATCTAATCAATAGAGTCCTAAAACCAAAGCGAGGTATCGAGATCGAGAACCGTGTTTTATCCTTGCCGACCTTTAACTTATACTCTTTGAGAATATTGTTGTTAAGATCAATCTCTGTTACGCTTGCGAACTCCTGACCCAGAATTATATTCTGTGGTTTGTCGTTACCCGAAGTGTTATACAGGCGAATAACAATACCTTGCTGTGAGGGATACATCGCCACAACCTCATAAGCGGAATTGCCTACATTCAGCAATGATTTCTGCTCCAATGGGGCGTCGGCATGGAGAGAATATTGTAAAGGTTCGTTTCTATTTGCTCGCATTTGCTCAATGCCTGCATTATCCCACTTACCCTGATGAGGAACAATAGCACAGTGCATAGAGGTTGCACCACGTATAGGATAATCACGGCCCCAAAGACCATTGCCAGAGTACTGAACGGTGAGTCCAAGAGGCTCTCCCTTGCCGTGACGATACGATGTGGTGTGGTCGGTCATAAGTGCTAGACCCCTGCCGCCATTGCGTGGCTGTACGACATCCACCCAATGGAGCATTACGTTGTTTTTAATGTTATCCCAACTCTTAAAATGGGTATTCTCCAACTCACTGCGGCAGACATCAAACGGCGCATTTTTATCAACTACAACCTCACCCAACGATGTGGGAAACATTAGGCTCAACTTATAGCTATCATCGTAGCAAGCACGCTCATTTGCGGAGAATGAATCGCGCTGACGATACTCTCCAATACCCTCGTTGTGCTGCCAGTTAATCTTTAGGTCGATGTCAATCGCTGGAGAGCCTTTGCGGATGGTGATGCGTTGCGAGAATGGATGTGACGAGATTGTACCCTCAATCAAGAGCCACTGTTCAAGATTGCCTCTGCGATCCACTGTTACCCGAGCTGGCGACTCGGTTGAAGAACGGAATTTCTGCTGATCGTAGAAGTGACCATAAAGCTCTCCCATAGCACGCTCGGCATTTTTATCCACATAGTCAAAACGTTTGTTACCCTGTTTTACTATAAGCTCGCTGATAGCACCACCACGAGAGGCATCCACCTTTATGCGATACATATCATTTTCGATGTAGTCATCTTGATTAGCCACTTCGGGAGCTTTCATATCACTAAGTCTTTGCAAGCGATATGAGGTGTAGCCAAACGAGGGAGCATCAGCCACGAATGAGAGATGAGCCATATCAGCAGCTGATTCAACGCGCTTTCCCTCGGCATCATATACTGCAATGTCGTAACCCTGCCACACTTCAGGAATAGCTACGGTCATCACCTCCTGACGCCTTACGCCCTGGGTATTCCACACTCGCAGCGTAGCCTCATTGCCAGAGCTCCACGCCGTGCCTGCGATAGCTTGCTGTGCATTATTAATAACATCGTAAGCCTTTCTGTCAGAATCAGCGGTCCAGCGAGCTATCCAATTAGCCCAAGAGCCTTTATTGTGTAGGTTATTATATGGTACTATCCACGAATCGTGGTGCTGTGCAAGCATCAGCGTGCGCCACGCCTCATCTATCTCGGCTTGAGGTGTAGTGTAGTTATCATCAAGCAGATGAGCCATCGAAGCGAATTTTTCCGCCACGGGAATGATATTTTCAGAGTGTCTTACCTGTTGTGCTATACGCTGCAGCACCTGACTACCCCACATCAATGCAGGGTGGACATCCTCCTGTGTGAAGTGATAGTCATGTTCACTCTTTTCTATACCGAGCATCTCGAAATACTCTCGCCAGGTTACATACCGCGACTGATTTCTCGCCCTTTTGCCATAACCAATCCAGGGGCCATTCTTCCAGCCAGCATCCTGAAAACACATTCCTACAGGGTGGACTATTCCCGCCTTGCGGCAAGCCTCTAAATAGTTGTCGTGGTTGGCCCACGCTGTAGTCTGCCAAACGGAGTTCTCCTGCAATTCCTCGCACTCATAGCGTGGTGAGGTGAGGATAGAGCTACCATCCGAAGAGATCCAATTCACTGTTTCGCCACCATGAGCCGCTGTATATCCTCCCCAGCAGGTATCGGGGCATTTAAGCGAGGCATATTTATACCCTAGGTGAGAAAGAATTTGTGGAAGCGAGCTTGTAAAGCAGGGTTCCTCTGCCGAATAGGTTACAAACTCCACATCGGGGAAATGTGAGCGAATCTTCTTTATCCCATAGGTAAATTGACGGATGATACTCTCGCCCGATATGTTGTAGCAATATGGCTGAGCATAGGTAGGGTTGGTAAACTCAATTCGTGGGGAGTTTATCATTGACTTCAGCACAGCATAATCTTGCGGGGTATGCAGGGCCACGCTATCCCACGTCTCTGGCTCAATCTCAAGCGAAATACGCCAGTCGGGGTGCTTCTGAAGAGTGGATGTTATAAACTGTGTCTTCCACTCCAACGGGTAGTGACCATATATGCCGCCGTGATAGCCATCCACAAAGTATGGCCGTTGAGCCATAGCAACACCACACAGGCACATTGCCACAGCACATAGCACTCCACGCATTGCAGACGGCGAAAAGCATTTGAATATTGGGCATAATCGGATTAAGTTGTGAGCGAAAGTTGTTCTCATAATTTTGCTCTTTGGTTTAAGTTGGGTTTCTTATGTGCTAAAGTAATAAAAAGTAGTTTTTTTATAATATTGGTTTATTTCTTATTAAAATATTTTTCAGCAAACTCCAGCATCCACACCCAGTCTATTGCAGATATTCCGTGGTCGTTATCTCTGCGATAATAGGCAACCGTGTTTCCTACAGCACTCTTGTCGTAGATTTCAGGATAATCCACATTTGGCATTCCCTCTTCGCCGAGGAACTTCCACACTGGGCTTGCTGCCTTTAGAGCGAGGTATTCACCTTTGGTGTCAAACCAACCATTGTTAAAGCTCTGCCAATTGTGTCCACTCATCAACGCTAGGAGTATGTCACTTTTCACCCCAAGAGATGGTGGTAATATCGTAAGATGCATCTAAATTCTTACCCATAGACCATGGCTCTCCTGAAGGAGGATTCCACACAGTGCCTCCTTTTATGGTTGTACCCCAACGCTAGATGTTTGAGCCGAAGCCTGCAGATGAAGTTTCTTCCACATTTCTCGTAGCAAAATATAGTTTCTTACCATTTTCATTACAATACCTAAATCCACATATTCTTTGGGTCGGGTGTCTGGCTATGCCGTTGCAACTTTATCTAGATCAAACTCATTGATGGCTTTAATAATTTCTGGCATAAAATCGGACAGAGTTTTATATTTATCTGACTCCTGCTCATACCTTTTAAGAGCATCGACGAGTGTTCTGACCATAATGAATCCGAGATTTTCATGATATGAAATCAGGTAATCCTCCAAATGCTCATAACCATGACTCATTGTATAACGAGTTTGACACGCACGCACCAAAGTCTCGTACATCATAGTTTTAGGATGACCATACGCCTGTCCTCCTGTTGTCATAAGGTCACTAACCATGTTATATACTTCTGTTGCCTTAGCTTGAATAGCATCCCAATTTGCATCGATAAGTGGATTGCAATAAGGATGACTAAACTCGTGAGCAAGCAAACTTATATCTCCTCCAAATGTGATACCTGCATCGGTTTGTCTGAAACTGCCAAAAACAGGAGTTAATTGAAAAGTGCCATTCTTGCGTACAAATGAGATTCCGTTGTTGTGAAGTCCAATCATAAAACTCAAAATGATGCGAGACGAGATATTTTCGACCTCACCATAGAAACTATCAAGCCACTCATAGTCCATACTACACTTTTCCTTAAAGGCTGCTATTGCTGCTTCCCGTTCAGGTTTGATATACTCAAACCAAGCATGGAAATTCGACTCTGTGTAGAACGAATTCACCTCTGTCAACATGCGGAATTTTTCCAGATTAAGCCAACGGTCAAAACTGGAATTGCTACCTTCTTTGTAGTCGGGGTCAAATATTATTCTGCCTTGGTCGTTAAATATAAGTTGGTTGGCATATCCCGTTACAGCATCATGGGTAATACCGTAATTCCTGTATTGTTTGGCTAATGTTACGGCACGGTGGTCCTTCATCGAAGCAAAATAATTATCCGCACTGTATGCAACAATAGGAATCTGACATTCACAATACTCGCTCGCTCCTGCTAATCGGAATATTAGCCCCATCAACTCAACTGTCTCACTGAAATATGGTTCGGTGTTGTGCCCCGTCGGGGTGTTATAGTCAGGTGTAGGGTCTGGGGTTGATGGCTGCTCAGGGTCCATTGTAGAATTTTCAGAACACGACAGCAGCAATGCTGCAATAGCCATGAGGAAAAATATCTTTTTCATGCATCTCAATTGTTTAATAATGAATATTACAAATATATAAAATAAATATTAACATATCTTATGCGGTACAATTTTATATAAAAAATATAGTGGGTTATTTCCGGGATTATACTTTTGGCCTTTACAAACAGTACTTTGGCCGAGCGAGGAGATAGTCTAACCATTTAACAGATTTGTAGGAATTATAGGAATATCTGTTTCACATTTGATATGTTAATTAACAAATTTGACAAAAATTACAAAAGCTAGATAAAAAGAAAATCTCTGTATAATTTCAAAAACAACAGGCGACCCGATTGGGTCGCCTGCACTATTATATATGGTAAGTGATATAGCTTACTCTGGCTTTACCAATGAGAGGTACAACTCGTCGAGCTGTGACTGGTCGATAACCGATGGGGCATCGAGCATCACGTCACGACCCGCATTGTTCTTTGGGAATGCGATGTAGTCACGGATAGACTCCGAACCACCGAACAATGAACACAAGCGGTCGAAGCCGAATGCCAAACCACCGTGAGGAGGTGCTCCGAATTTAAATGCGTTCATCAAGAAACCAAACTGCTCCTGAGCCTTCTCAGGTGTGAAGCCCAAAATCTTGAAGATGAGAGCCTGCAACTGTGCATCGTGGATACGGATTGAACCGCCACCAATCTCTGTGCCGTTACATACGAAGTCGTAGGCATTGGCACGTACACGACCTGGGTCGCTCTCAAGATACTGCACATCCTCTGGCTTTGGCGATGTGAATGGGTGGTGCATAGCGTAGTAACGCTCTGTCTCGTCGTCCCACTCGAACATTGGGAAGTCCACAATCCACAATGGGGCAAACATCTTTGGGTCACGCAAGCCCAAAAGCTCACCAACATGCAAACGCAAAGCGCAAAGCTGAGTGAGAGCCTTGAACTTCTTGCCGCATAACACGAGCATCAAATCGCCTGGCTTTGCCTCCATACGCTCGGCAATAGCCTTCAAATCCTCTGGTGAGAAGAACTTATCGATAGATGACTTTAGGTTGCCCTGCTCGTCCATACGGATCCATACCAAACCCTTGGCACCCACCTGTGGACGCTTAACATAGTCTGTTAGGGCATCAATCTGCTTACGAGTATAGCCTGCGCAGCCTGTTGCTGCAAAACCTACAACATACTCAGCATCGTCAAATACTGGGAATGAGTGGCCGTGAGCGAGGTCGGTGATGTCGTGGAACTCCATGCCGAAACGCAAGTCTGGCTTGTCAGAACCATACTTCTCCATAGCCTCAATCCAAGGCATACGCTGGAATGACTCTGTAAACTCGATATTCATAACATCTTTGAACATGTACTTTGCCCAACGCTCGAAGATCTCCAATACATCTTCCTGCTCAACGAACGACATCTCGCAGTCTATCTGTGTAAACTCAGGCTGACGGTCAGCACGCAAGTCCTCATCGCGGAAGCAACGCACAATCTGGAAATAGCGGTCGTAGCCTGCTACCATCAAAAGT
>JAGBTO010000073.1 GCA_017631285.1 Alistipes sp. | reverse complement strand
TGTTGCAGTGATACCATCGCGTGTACCTGTAACCTTGAAGTCCATATCGCCCAAGTGATCCTCGTCACCCAAGATATCTGACAACACAGCCCAACGACCTGTTGCAGAGTCAGAGATAAGACCCATTGCGATACCTGATACAGGCTTCTTAATCTTAACACCGGCATCCATCAACGCCAATGTACCTGCACAAACGGTTGCCATAGATGACGAGCCGTTAGACTCCAAGATGTCAGATACTACACGCAAAGCATATGGCATCTCCTCGCCTGATGGAATCATAGGCTTCAATGCACGCCATGCCAAGTGACCGTGACCAATCTCACGGCGGCTTACTCCACGTGCTGGACGAGCCTCACCTGTTGAGAATGGAGGGAAGTTATAATGCAAGGTGAACTTCTCAGTACCCTGAACCAACACCTCATCAATCATCTTCTCATCGAGCTTTGTGCCCAATGTAACGGTTGTAAGTGACTGAGTCTCTCCACGTGTGAAGATAGCAGAACCGTGTGCTGCTGGCAAGTAACCAACTTCGCACCAGATTGGGCGAATCTCATCTGTACGACGGCCATCCAAGCGCTTACCCTCATCGAGAATCATGTTGCGCATAGCCTTCTTCTGTACATCATCGTGGAAATACTTGTGAATAAGAGCAGCCTTCTCCTCAAGCTCCTCTTCTGTGAAGCGGGCAGCAAACTCGGCCTCCAAAGCCTCGAAAGCCTCAGAACGCTCATGCTTGGCTGTGCCGCTTGTTGCGATAGCATAAGCCTTGTCATAGAGTTCTGAGATAATTTGCTGACGCAACTCCTCGTCGTTATTCTCGTGGCAGTATGTGCGTTTAACATCCTTGCCAAGTTCTTTTGAGAGTTCAATCTGAACTGCACAGTGCTTCTTAATCTCCTCGTGAGCGAACTTGATAGCACCGAGCATAACCTCTTCAGATACTTCGTTCATCTCACCCTCAACCATCAAAATGTTGTCGATTGTACCACCAACCATGATGTCCAAATCAACATCAGCCATTTGTGAGAAGTTAGGGTTGATAACATACTCGCCATTGATGCGAGCTACACGTACCTCAGAAATAGGACCACCAAATGGTATGTCTGACACAGCCAAAGCTGCCGATGCAGCCAAACCTGCCAAAGCATCAGGCTGAATATCCTTGTCGGCTGAAATCAAGTTTACGGTAACAAACACATCTGCGTGGTAGTCTGATGGGAATAATGGGCGCAATGCACGGTCGATAAGACGTGCAACCAACACCTCAGCATCACTTGCTTTACCCTCGCGCTTCATAAAACCGCCTGGGAAGCGACCACATGATGCAAATTTCTCCTTGTACTCCACCTGAAGTGGCATAAAATCTGTTCCTTCCTTTGCGTCCTTAGCAGCGACTACGGTGCCGAGCAGCATGGTGTCACCCATCTTAACGACCACCGAACCATCGGCCTGCTTTGCTAACTTACCGGTTTCGATAATGATCTCACGGCCGTCAGCAAGTGTAATCGTCTTTTGTACAGCGTTGTACAATTTCTTTTCTTCCATAAATATCTGTTCGTCTAAAAATAATTCAAAATTGAGGGTGTCAAACAGATATGGACGACACCCTCATTCAACCTCGTATTACTTACGGAGGTTAAGAGTCTTGATAATTGCGCGGTAACGCTCGATATCAACCTCCTTCAAGTACATGAGCAACTTGCGACGCTTACCTACAAGGCGCAACAACGAACGCTGTGTGCCGTAGTCGTGCTTGTTGTTCTTGAGGTGCTCAGTAAGGTGGCTGATACGGTACGAAAACAATGCGATCTGGCTCTCTGGAGAACCAGTGTCGGTGTTAGACTTGCCGTACTTACCAAAAAGCTCTTGCTTTTTCTCTGCTGTTAAATAAGCCATAAAAAATTAAGATTTATGAGTTGTGCCGAAATGCTTTCCAGAACGGTCGCAACTCTGATTCCACTCTACGACGCATCCCCCTTACCGTGGATAACGCCAGAGCGTGCGACAAAAATACTTTGAATTTCATTAAGCACCAAATATTTTGAGGGTAAAATATCATATTTTTTCACTTATTTCCCACTTTTGGCATGAGGTTGTGAAAATATTGTAATAATTTGTATATTTGCAAAATAAAACATCGTTGTTTTAGGTGTTTGATTAACGAGCTAAAGAGGTATAATTTTTACAATAAATTTAATCCCGATGTTGCGTAAATTTATCAGTTTTTCCTATGTCATACTCTCGTTTATGTTGTGTGCTTGTGGTAGCATGCAACATCCAAAATATGTGACATCGGAAGGAGAAATGTTGGGCACTTTTATGAAAGTAACAGCCCAAACGGAATCTCCTGTTGTTGAGATATATGACAGTATGATGCAACTTGATGTTGAAGCTAAAGCTTCAATGTCGATTTTTGATGAGCAATCACTCCTAAGCCGAATTAATCGCAACGAAACCAATGAGGTGGATAAGCACATAGCTTATTGTCTTGATTTGGCACGCCGTGTAACGCAAATTAGTGGTGGTTTTTATGATGTAACGGTGGCTCCTTTGGTTGAGGCTTATGGGTTTGCAGCAAAGAGTCGTCAAGTTAAGGTGAATGTTGACTCTCTGATGGAGTTTGTGGGGGTTGAAAAATTGCAAATAGAGGGCGATATATTAACGAAAAAAGACCCCCGAGTAAGAATAGATTTTAATTCCATAGCAAAAGGTTATGTGGTTGATTTAGCGGCAGGAAAATTGCAACAGATGGGTATAACAAACTATCTTGTTGACATCGGTGGTGAGGTTCGCTGTCAAGGTCGTAATCCCAAAGGAGGAGCATGGCGAGTAGGTATTGAAACCCCGATAGATGGTAGTGAACAGGTTGGGGCTAATATACAACAGGTCATATCGTTGAGCGATTGTTCTATGGCTACATCAGGTAATTATCGCCGCTTCTATATTGATGAGAATGGAGCTAAAGTAGCGCATACAATTGACCCGCGTACGGGTATGAGCGCAGTGACAGATTTGTTGTCTGCGACAGTGATTGCACCCACTTGTGCCGAGGCTGATGCTTATGGTACAATGTTTATGGCTATGGGTAAAACAAAGGCTGTTGAGCTTGCAAAAACATTGCAGCAGCAAGGCGTTATGGTCTATTTTATTACTGCTGGTGAGGGGGATAATTTTGAAGTGCATTACTCTCCTTCGTTAGCTCCAATGTTGAAATTTACAGAGGGATTTATCGCTATTAAATAGGTGGAAAGTTATATCCATGAAGAGAGCTATTTTGTTGTATAACGCTAAAGCCGGAAAAGGTAAAATTGAGAAAAATATTAGGGATATAATAGATATTTTTCGCGAAGCTGATTACGATATGCAGCCTCTTTCGATTGGGTTTGAAACAAATCCTTTAGATGATTATGAAAAGGTTGATTTAGTGGTTGTGGCAGGTGGTGATGGCACCGTAAATTATGTAGTCAATGCTATGATGCACAATCATTTATCGGCTTGTTTAGGTGTTATTCCTGCTGGTACAGCAAACGATTTTGCGGGAGCTATAGGCATGTCGAATGATGTGCTCAAAGCAGCATATCAGATAGCCTACGGAAAGGTTGAATTGATTGATTGTGGCAAGGTTGAGCAGATGTTGCAGCGTGAGAGTAAGGCTACATATTTTGTTAATATATTTAGTTTTGGAATTTTTACCACAACATCACAGCACACTCCCGAAGATTTAAAACATCGTTTTGGTAAAATGGCTTATTTGGTGGCGGCATTCAAGGAATTAAAAAATATTCATGGAATTCCTTTGACGATTACTTCGGATGCAGAGGCTTTTTACTATCCAACATTGATGGGGTTGGTATTCAATGGCGAGACAGCTGGGCGTATGCCTATTGCTAGAAAATCGAGCTTGACTGATGGCGTTTTTGACTGTATTTTTTTACGTAAGCGCGCTCCGTTTGTTTCGTTTTTCGATATGATGTTATATATGATTGGCATTAAAACTTCGGCCGTTAAATATATTCGAACAAGCCAATTGAAATTGGTTACGCCTTGTAAAGAGGATACCGATGTTGATGGTCAGCGAGGTGGTCAATTCCCGATAAAAGTGAAGTGTTTGCATGGTGCGTTACGTGTAGTCTGCCCCATGGCATAATTAATTAAGGGAGGGATGTAAAGAGAAAAATACAATGAGAAACTTTGGATTTATCACATCAGAGAGTTCTGTTTTTAATGGCATAATGCAGATGCAATATGTTGAAGCCCAGCATGTGCCTACTGTTTTGGGTGGTGATGCTGATAAGGTTTTTATTGGAGTAATAAGCGGGGGTAATATTAAGTTCTCGATTGAAGGTAAACAGTATAAGGTGCAACGCAATGGGATGTTTGTTTTGCATGGAGATGTGGTGGCTGAGAATGTTAAATGTAGCAAAGCGTTTAATGGTTATTTTATGTTGGTTGCTGCAAAATATTTCACCACTATAAATGTTGATACTGCCGATTTCATCGCAGCTGAGATGCTTGCTCGCAGTATTCTCGTATTTGAGTTGGATGCATCATATGCCGAGCAAATGTATAATCTGGCGTCACACATAATATCTGTATCGCAGAACTCTAAAATCATTTTGCGAGATAGGGTGAGTATGTCGCTTGTCGAGGCTTATATGTATATGATTATTTCGGTCATAGGCTTTACATCGATGGAGTTTGGGAATATGCGTAGTAATAGCTCTTTGATGATGATGAAACGCTTTTCTGATCTGCTAAAGGATAATTATCTGCATCAACGTAGTGTCGATTATTACGCTTCACAATTAGGTATCACCGCTAAGTACCTTTCAATGGTGTGTCGAAAGCATAGGGGGCTTACAGCTTCTCGTGTTATTGATAGTGTTATAGTGCGCCACGCAAAGATGTTGCTTAAGCAGCAAGGCGTCAGCGTGCAAGAAGTGGCGAAACTTTTGAATTTCCCTTCGCAGTCATTTTTTGGAAAATATTTCAAGCAGCGTGTCGGTATCTCGCCATCACGCTACAAGGGTGAAGAATAAGTAATTATGGTCTCAAACTAGATATTATGATGGAACGACATATTGATATAAATGATTTTGATTACCCGTTGCCAGATGAGCGAATAGCTAAATTTCCGCTTGAGCAACGTTCTGATTCTAAGTTGTTGGTATATCGCAATGGCGAGATAGAACAGAACTATTTTCGTAATTTGGGCGAGAAGCTTCCGGTTGGCTCGATGCTTGTTTTTAACAATACTAAGGTAATTCGAGCTCGCGTGATTATGCATAAGCCTTCGGGTGCGCGCATTGAAGTTTTCTGCCTTGAGCCACAC
Organism: Alistipes sp.; assembly: GCA_017631285.1. GTDB lineage: Bacteria > Bacteroidota > Bacteroidia > Bacteroidales > Rikenellaceae > Alistipes. The sequence goes on along the minus strand of JAGBTO010000073.1, from coordinate 6,782 downwards.
TCACCAGCCGACTATGAACATGCTTTTAGCGTGAAGGGTGAATGTGAGTGGAGTTGCATCGTAGGTAATGTGAAGAAGTGGAAAGAGGGATATGTTGAGATAAATTTCGACTATGCGGGGAAATCCCAATATTTGCGTGCTTGGATTGTAGAGCGAGGTGAGAGGGAGCATATCGTCCGATTTGAGTGGGAGGTGGATTTAACCTTCGGACAGCTACTCGAGTATTTGGGTCATATACCTATTCCACCATACTTGAATCGCGAGAGTGAGGAGATTGACCTTACCCGCTATCAGACGGTATATTCCAAGTTCGAGGGGTCGGTGGCAGCACCTACGGCAGGTTTACACTTTACGCCTGAACTAATTTCACAGATGCGCCAGTCGGGTTTTGAGTTTGGCGAGGTTACACTTCATGTTGGAGCTGGTACATTCCTGCCCGTTAAGAGTGAGAATGCGGCACAACATCCTATGCATACCGAGCATTTTGAGGTTGCTCTTTCGATGCTTGAGCGACTGCTTGCGCACGAGGGCGATGTTACGGCTGTGGGCACTACGTCAGTGCGCACGTTGGAGTCGTTGCCTGTGCTTGCATGGCGTATCCACCAGGGTGGAGATCCTTGTGCCGAGCAGGTTATAGGTCAGTGGGAGAGTTACGATATACCAGCTACCTATTCGGGACGTGAGGTGCTGGAGGATTTGATTGGTTATATGAGGAGTAATGGCTTGCAGCGCATGAAGGCAGCTACGCAGATTATGATTACGCCTTTGGGCTTTAAGTTCCGCATAGTGAAGCGCATTATTACCAATTTCCATCAGCCTAAATCGACGCTTTTGTTGTTAGTGTCAGCCTACGTTGGTGACGATTGGCGCAGAATGTACGAATATGCGTTGGATAATGATTTCCGATTTTTATCTTACGGTGATTCTTCATTGTTAATTGTAGAGTAAAAACATGGCGGTTCAAACGAACCGCCATGTTTATCTCTAAAACTCCGAAGTGAAGTGGAAGCGAATGTCCTTGAAGTTTTCCTGTGCCAACGCTAAGGCGTAGCTTGTGTCGGCGAGGAATACGTCACGACCATGTTTATCTACGGCCATATTTGAGTGCTTGCGGCGCTTGAAATCGGCCAGTTGCTCTTGATTGTCACTTTCAATCCAGCAGGCCTTGTAAATTGAGATAGGCTCCCAGCGGCACTTTGCGCCATATTCGTGCTCGAGACGATATTGGATAACCTCAAACTGAAGCTGTCCCACCGTGCCGATAATTTTGCGACCATTTAGTGATGATGTGAAGAGCTGCGCTACACCCTCGTCCATAAGCTGGTCAACACCTTTTGCCAACTGCTTGAACTTCATCGGGTCGGCATTTTCGATGTAACGGAACAACTCTGGCGAGAACGAAGGGATACCCGTAAATTTTAGTTTTTCACCTTCGGTGAAGGTATCTCCAATCTTGAATGTTCCCGTGTCGTGCAAGCCCACAATGTCTCCAGGATAGGCAAAATCAATCACCGATTTCTTCTCTGCCATAAAGGCTGTTGGAGAAGAGAACTTTAGCTGCTTGCCGCTGCGTACGTGTAGGTAGTTTTTATTACGCTCAAAGGTTCCCGAACATATCTTCATGAAGGCGATGCGGTCGCGATGGTTAGGGTCCATGTTGGCGTGAATCTTAAATACAAAGCCGGTCATCTTTGTCTCAGCAGGCTCTACCTGTCGGCTCTCGGTTGTTGAAGGGCGTGGTGATGGAGCAATGCGGATGAAACACTCCAGAAGCTCTCGTACGCCAAAGTTGTTTACAGCCGAGCCGAAGAATACGGGTGCGAGCTTACCCTGGAGGTATGCCTCGCGGTCGAACTCGTCATAAACGGCCTCAACCAGGTCGAGATTTTCGCGAAGTTGGTCGGCATACTGCTTGGTGATGTAGCCGTCAAGCTCAGGTGATGAGATATCGCTGAAATCAACTGTTGCAGCATCTGCCGTCTGGCGCTCGTCGCTGGTGAAGAGCGAAAGATTCTTCTCGTAGATGTTATACACACCCTTGAATGTATCGCCACTCGAGATTGGGAATGCCAGGGGACGTACGCGAATCTGAAGCTCACGCTCTACCTCATCGAGCAAATCGAATGGGTCCTTACATGGGCGGTCCAACTTGTTGATAAATACCATTACAGGCGTGTTACGCATACGGCATACGTTCATCAACTTCAGGGTCTGCGCCTCAACTCCCTTTGCGCCGTCAATTACGATGATTACCGAATCCACCGCAGTAAGCGTACGATAAGTGTCCTCGGCAAAGTCCTCGTGACCTGGGGTGTCAAGGATATTAATCTTTACATCCTTATAGTTGAATCCCATAACAGATGTTGCCACCGAGATACCTCGCTGACGCTCAATCTCCATAAAGTCGGATGTAGCACCCTTCTTAATTTTGTTGCTCTTTACGGCTCCCGCCACGTGGATGGCACCTCCAAAGAGGAGCAACTTCTCGGTAAGGGTAGTTTTACCCGCATCAGGGTGAGCAATAACGGCAAATGTTCTGCGCTTGGTAATTTCGTCAATTAACGCCATGATGATATTTATTGTTTAATAGGATGCAAAGATACAACATTGAAATTCAAAATTCAAAATTAACCCACCATAAAGTTGGCTTTTCCTCCAATTATGCAAGTGAAAAAAAAGGACTGCCAACGATGAGAGTTAGACAGTCCCTTGTGAAAATTAATTTAGGTTATTACGCCTTGATTAGTTGATATGCCATACAGCGTTGAGTTCGCCGTAGGTTTCAACAATCTCTTCTGTTGTATGGTGAGTGTATGGAGTGTCTGTCCAGCAAAAACGCACATATGCAGCCTCCTCGGGTATAGGTAAGTTCAAAATTTCGGTTGCACAAGTGCCAATAGGAGCTACCGATTTATCTTTCAGGTATGTCTTATTGGCGTCGTAGAATGCGATAGGAGTAGTCTGGTTACCATTTGCTCCATCGTTGTATACCGTGATTGGATTGACGCTGATGTGAGTTGCATTATTGGGTATTGTTATAAAGTTGGTTACAATCCAAGTTTTGTCTTTGGGTAGCGCGACATCTTTACCTGTTTTGTATTCGATGAACATATTCTGTGTAATGCTATACTCAATAGGCTCTCCATCGAGTGCTGGGTGGCTGTCCATAGGCTTCTCCTCGGGATAAGGAGTAGGCTCGGCAGCACCTGTAAGCACAGCATATACCTGCTCGAAGATATGTTGCATACCCGCCTTCACAGGGTGGTCCTCACCGGGCTTTTCGGGTCTCATATCGGGATATTCCTTTGTCAAATCCAACTGTATGTTGGGTACGTTGAAATGCTTGCAGATATATGCCATAGACTCTGCTGCTCGCTTGGTTATACCTGGTCTGCCATCGTATTTGCTTACATTACATATGTTGTAAATCTGTGCATTGGGATAACGCTCCTTAATCTTGGTGAGCAACTTGGCAAAGCCGCCACGGAAACTCATCAACTCGTAGTATGTCCAGTCCGAGAATACGAACTTGCCCATTCTCGAATTTGCCCACGAGTCATTTGTACCACCAAAAATCAGAATGATATCGGGGTTACCCATTGTATCAACTCCATTTCGGTTCTCACCTATGCGCTGGATAAAGCCAAGGTCGGAGTCAGAGACATCCGTATTACCGTAGCTGAGGTTACAGATAGTAGAACCACCGTAAGAGTTGTTTGCCTCCAATCGGAACTCCTCGGTAGAGCACAACATACCCCACCAGGTGTCGGTAACATACTTAATATCTTTAATACGCTCGTCTGGATAATATGGATACATAGCACTGTATCCGTTCCCTTGACCTGAGATATCCACATTCGAGTAGGAGTTAAAGGTAGAGTATGAGTCGCCGAGGATTGAAACACGCTTGGCGTTTGTTGTAGGTGCCGTAGCATCATTCAAAACCTTGATTGTAGGTTTCAATTCTTCGTAGCGAGCCACAACCTCGGCCTTGCTCTTGGCCTTGTCGTAAACACGGGCAACGGCAATCTCACCGCAGAAGTGATGAACACCCCTGCCCCCGGTATAAGCAAGAGCACCAATAGCCATTGCATTACCTGGATTAAATACAGTAGAGTTTTCATAAGGACCATGTTCCTCTCCATTGACAAAGAGCGAGTAGGTCTTCCCACCATCATAAGTGAGGACAATGTGCTCGGCAGAATTTACATTAACATTATTATACCACCACCATCCGCCGAATATACCTTTGTTGAGCCAATTGCTCTCTGCTGTACAAGCAGCAAAACTCCACCTTGCTTTCTCCCACGCAGTAGCGTCGTGGAATACTCGGTTTGTGGTAGTGCTGAATGGAGTAGCCCAGAAGTTGCCATAGTATGAATATGGCTTGCAAAGCACCTCCATAGTAAAGCCATCGCTCATATGCTCCTTGAAATCGGTGTTTGCCGAGTAATCAATGTAGTAGAAGCCGTCAGTGTGTACCTCGTTATCTTTAAGTGTGTGAGCATTGCCAAATACTGCCACATAGTCATCGCCTCTCTTGGCGGTTGTAATGATTGAGCCTTTCTTTGCCTCAATAATCAAATCCGACATTGTACCTATGTTCTTGGCACGTCCGTCGGCCTTGAATTTTGCTTCGAAGAGAATATCGGGGTCAGCTCCCACGGGAGTTGTGTCGTACTCAATTACACTGTCGTAAACCTTGTTGCGCTCAATAGTGAGAGAGGTGTTAAAATTTTTCTCCATAGACTTACCCTCAACATCGGTGAGTGTAACTGTGAAACCTCGCGTGAATGTTTTAGGAGGAACAGCTAACCAGAATGACGTGGCCTCAGTCTCGGATGTACCCAGTTTAACGCCCTTGCCGCAGCCCAAAGTGATACTCTTGCCGCTACCTGTCATTACAAGTGTCTTAGTGGTTGGATTTATGAGAGCCTGGCCTGTGATAACATCTTCGTTGTTACCCTTAAATGTGATGCTTGTGATGGTTGCTTCGCCGTAAACCTTCAAACGAACATAGCCACATACGTTTGAGAATGTGTATGAAAGTTCCTTATCAGTATTTACTGCAATCATGGTGTTTGAGTTAGCACCAAAAGTGTCCTCAGCATAGGTTTGCCTTGCTGGAAGAGTAATAGTCAATGCCCCGTTACTAAATGTGTTAGTCTCGTTGTAAGGATAAACAGCATAGAATGTGTCGAGCATACTACCCTCAGGGCAAGAAACCGCTTTGATGCTACCAGAGTCCACACCGGTTTTACCTGTATATTCATATTTGGCCTGACCACCAGTATTAAAGAAACAAGAGAATAAATCACCTTCCGTCCATGTCAACTTAAGACCATTCTCAGCCTCGTCGGTAAAGATGCTCGAAGTTTCAAAGTTTATTTCAAATTCGGGAGTATCGACAGATCCTGAATTATCCGATGATGTGTCATCTTGCTTAGTACAACCCACAACTGTGAGAAGTATCGCCATTGAAATAAGAAATCTTTTCATTTCGTTTAGTAGTTTGTAAATTTTATATAAAAAGTGATCATTTGTTTCCCGCTCTTCATGTCATCGTGTGTAGCAGATGCAAAAGTAGGTATGAACAGTACTGCAAGTTAGTGATTTTTTCTTTATGGGCAAAAGAAATTTATTATGGGGTATAAATTTTATCATCGACGAAACGTTTTTTTCACAGTGGCACGGCAATACTAAATTACAGATGTGAAAAACGCCCGACCAAATTTGGTCGGGCGTAACCAAGCTATCAAGCTTAATCTAATATTTCAAGCCTTGTGTAAGGCCGTGAATTACAACTGTGGACCAGCAGCAACCAACTTCTTACCCTCCTCGTTACCTGTGAACTTAGCGAAGTTCTTGATGAAACGGTTAGCCAAATCCTCAGCCTTAACCTGCCACTGAGCAGCGTCAGCGTAAGTGTCGCGTGGGTCAAGGATTGCTGGATCTACACCTGGAAGAGCTGTTGGAACCTTGAAGTCGAAGATTGGAATCTGCTTTGTCTCTGCCTTGTCGATTGAACCGTCCAAGATAGCGTCGATGATACCGCGTGTATCCTTGATAGAGATACGCTTGCCAGTACCGTTCCAACCTGTGTTAACGAGGTATGCAGTAGCACCTGATGCCTCCATCTTCTTAACCAACTCCTCACCATACTTTGTTGGGTGCAATGAAAGGAATGCAGCACCGAAGCAAGCTGAGAATGTTGGAGTAGGCTCAGTGATACCACGCTCTGTACCAGCCAACTTCGCAGTAAAGCCTGACAAGAAGTAGTACTTAGTCTGCTCTGGAGTCAAGATTGATACTGGAGGCAATACACCGAATGCATCAGCAGACAAGAAGATAACCTTCTTTGCAGCTGGAGCCTTTGATACACCCTTAACGATGTTGTCGATGTGGTAGATTGGGTAAGATACACGAGTGTTCTCAGTAACTGATTTGTCATTGAAGTCGATCTTACCTGTAGCCTCGTCAACTGTTACGTTCTCCAAAAGCGCATTGCGACGGATAGCGTTCCAGATATCTGGCTCGTTCTCCTTTGAAAGGTTGATAACCTTTGCGTAGCAACCACCCTCGAAGTTGAATACGCCCTCGTCATCCCAACCGTGCTCGTCGTCACCGATAAGCTGACGCTTTGGATCTGTTGAAAGGGTAGTCTTACCTGTACCTGACAAACCGAAGAAGATAGCTGTCTCGCCCTTCTCGTTAGTGTTTGCAGAGCAGTGCATTGAAGCCATACCCTTCAATGGGAGGAGGTAGTTCATATAAGAGAACAT
>JAGBTO010000072.1 GCA_017631285.1 Alistipes sp. | reverse complement strand
GGGTATCGCCGATCGTTTCCATTTCACAGGTTTCTTGAAGGGTGACGATGTTCATAAGATGTTCCAGCTCTCTGACCTTTACATTATGCCATCGGTATCAGAGCCATTCGGTATCTCACCATTGGAGGCTATGCGTTCAAATGTGCCTGTAATCATCTCGAAGCAGAGTGGTGTTGCCGAGGTTTTGGATTATGCTGTTAAGGTTGATTACTGGGATGTTGATGCTATGGCGGATGCTATCTATGGTTTTGTTAAGTATCCAGCTTTGTCAAAGATGTTTGCAAAGAAGGGTCTTGAGGAGGTTATTGGCTTGAAGTGGAACAACGCTGCAGCCAAGATCAAGAACGTATATGAAGATGCGATAAATGAGTGTAAATAATAAAAATAAATAGATATGAAAACAGTAAATTTATATTTTCAGGTACACCAGCCTTGGCGCTTGAAGGTTTATCGATTCTTCAACATCGGTAAGGATCATAACTATCTGGATGATTTCACAAACCGTGCTATTATGCAGAAGGTTGCACGTCAGTGCTACCTACCAATGAATGCTCTTTTGTTGAACCTAATTAAGGAGCATAAGGGTGCTTTCAAGTGCTCATTCTCAATCACAGGTACTGCAGTTGAGCAGTTTCGTATCTACGCTCCAGAAGTGTTGGATTCATTCCGCGCTTTGGCTGAGACAGGTTGTGTTGAGTTCCTCGCAGAGACCTATTCTCACTCACTTGCTGCCCTCTCATCAAAGGAGGACTTTGTAGAGCAAGTTAAGCTCCACTCAAAGATGATTAAGGAGGAGTTTGGTAAGAAGCCTGTTGCTTTCCGTAACACCGAGCTTATCTACTCTGACCAGATTGGTGAGATGGTATCAGCTTTGGGCTTCAAGACTATCTTGGCAGAGGGTGCTAAGCACGTTTTGGGTTGGAAATCACCTGACTATGTTTATACAAATGCTATTGACAACCGTTTGCGCGTGTTGTTGCGTAACTATAAACTCTCTGACGATATTGCATTCCGTTTCTCTAACCAGGGTTGGGATCAGTATCCACTCACAGCCGATAAGTTTGCTGGTTGGGTTAAGGAGAGTACAGGCGAGGTTGTAAACCTCTTTATGGACTACGAGACATTTGGTGAGCACCAGAAGGCTACAACAGGTATCTTCGACTTCATGAAGGCTTTGCCATCGGCTATCCTTGCACAAGGCGATATGAAGTTCGCAACTGTTAGCGAGGCTGCAAAGGCTTCACAGCCTATCGGTGTATTGCATTGTCCACACGTTATGTCTTGGGCTGATGAGGAGCGTGACGTAACAGCATGGCTTGGTAATGAGCTTCAGAATGAGGCTTTCTCTAAACTATATGGTTTGAAGGATAAGGTTAAGGCGTTGAAAAATGCTGATTATGAGTATGTGTGGAATTTCATGCAGACATCAGACCACTTCTACTATATGGCAACAAAGTGGCTTTCTGATGGCGATGTTCACTCATACTTCAATCCTTACGGTTCGTCATACGAGGCGTTCATTAACTACATGAATGTCTTGGCCGACTTCGAGATTGAAATCGAGAAGGCATTGGCAGCAAAGAAGAGCCGCAAGAAGGAGACTGCTTCAGCATAAAATAATGAAATATAGTTTCGATAGAAAGAGTGCTAATGTTGTTAGCACTCTTTTTTTTGTATATTTGTGTAAGAAAAACCTAAACCTATGAAAAGACGAGAATTTTTGAAACTTTGTGGAGGTTTTGCCTTGGCGGCAACCTTGTCGCAAAGAGCTATTGCTGCTGTGCAAAATATTGGTGTCGCAACTGTGTCAGAGCTGAAACTCGATATAAGGCCATTGAAGCTGAATGTGGGTGCAACCAAGCCTTTTAAGGCATTGCATCTGTCGGATACGCATTTTACCCGTGTTGAGGATAACGAGATGAAACGCAAGATTGATTTGGCGAAGTCGCGTCGTAAGCTTTTCCCCAAGGCAGAAGAGTATTTCAATTTGCAGATGCAGTATGCTCATGAGCGTGATTTGATGGTATTGCATACGGGTGATATGATGGATTTCATTACCGAGGCAAACCTCAAGCATGTGTCCGAGCAGACCAAGATTGGCGGATGGATTACTGCTCCGGGAAACCATGATTTTTCGCTCTTCGTGGGCGAGGCTTGGGAGGACGAGGCATATAAGGCACAAAGTTATGATACAGTGAATGCCGCTTTCCCTAATGAATTGACATTCTCATCACGTGTGGTAAATGGTGTGAACTTCGTATCGCTGATGAATGGATATTACTATTTCACCGAGTACCAACGTAAGCGTATGAAACGAGAGGTAAAGCGGGGATTACCTATCGTGATGTTGTGTCATGTGCCGCTCTATACACCCAACCATTGTGCGCAAATCCTTAAAGGGAATAACAATTATGCGAGCTATATGGCTGGTACCCCACGTGATATTACATCAAATTTTCGTCCCAATCCAAATGTAGCCAAAGACCATTGGCGACAGTGCTCAATTCAGCAGTATGCGAATGATACAACTCTTGAGTTTTTAGCATGGCTCAAGCAGCAACCTGAGTTGAAGGCTATCCTATGTGGTCACGTTCATCACTTCTTTGAGGAGCAGTTTTCGCCCACAGCAGTACAATATTCGGTTGGTGCAGGATATCAGGGAGCTGCCTATGAGATTGAGTTTATATAAATAGAGAGCGAGCTAGTAATAGCTCGCTCTCCGTTTATATGAAGCCAATAGTAGAGTGATTATACTGTCATAATCTCCTTCTCCTTGGCAGCCAATAGCTCGTCAATCTGCTTTGAGTACTTCTCAAGCATCTTCTGTGCTCTTGTCTCGCCATCCTTTGCTTCGTCTTCTGGCATGCCATCCTTCTGAGCCTTCTTGAAAGCTTCCACAGCATCACGACGTGCATTTCGCAAGCTGATACGTGCATTCTCACCCACACCCTTAACCTGCTTTACAAGTTCCTTACGACGATCCTCGGTGAGTGGTGGAATAGTAAGACGAATGGTTTCACCATTGTTTGAAGGTGTAAGACCGATATTTGAGTCGATAATTGCCTTCTCAATAGGGCGAATCATATTTTTGTCCCATGGCTGTATGAGGATTGTGCGTGCATCTGGTACGGTTACACTTGCTACACCTGAAACAGGAGTCTGTGAGCCGTAGTAATCAACAAATACGCTATTCAATACGTTTGTAGTAGCCTTACCAGCACGGATGTTTAAAAGTTCCTCATCCAAGTGACCTACCGTACGCTTCATGCGATCGGTTGCCTCATTAATAATTGTAGTTGTATCCATAGTAGTTTTCTTGTTTATTTGATTTCTATTTTACTGCTTTCTCGATAACTTCAACCATCTCGGCAAATTCTTCAGGAGTGTAACCCACCGATACGTAAATTACCTTGCCATCCTTGCCTACCACAAAGTTGCGAGGAATGTAATTTGAAGCATATTTCTTGTATATAGCCTGCTCGGGGTCTAATCCCATTGGGAATGTGTATTGATTCTGCTTACGGAAAGCTTCTACTGTAGCCTTCTTCTCGCCACGAGATATTGGAAGGAATACGAAAGGCTCGCCCTTGAAACGGTCAATAAGTTGTTTCTGCACAATCTTTAATTCCTGACGGCATGGAGGACACCATGTAGCCCAAAAATTCACCACCACAACCTTGCCTTTTAAGTCGGCGAGGGTTACTTTGCTACCATCAATCATCTCTACGGTGAAATTAGGAGCTTTGTCACCCTTCTTGATAAGCGTTGTAGCCTCAATATCATCCTGTGCCATAGCAGCAAAAGCCATCACTAATGCAGCACAAATCAAAAATAGTCTTTTCATAATTCGCAATTTGTATTTACTCACTTTTATTCCTTGCACACCAGTGTGCCTATTGCTTCACCATTCAAAACTTTTGCCAAATTTCCCTCGGTATCCATATCGAAGACGATGATGTCCAGCCCATTTTCCTTACAAAGGGTAAAGGCGGTCATGTCCATCACCTTTAAATCGCGGTTATATACTTCGTCGAAGGTAATCTTGTCGAACTTAGTTGCAGTTGGATCCTTCTCGGGGTCGGCTGTGTAAACTCCATCCACACGGGTACCTTTAAACATTACTTCAGCTTCAATTTCAATGCCACGCAATGCCGAAGCGGTGTCGGTCGAAAAATAGGGATTAGATGTGCCGCCACCAATTATTACAACATATCCTGCCTCAAGATATTCAATTGCTTTAGCCTTTGAGTAGTATTCACCTATAGGCTCCATGCGGATTGATGTGAGAACTTTTGCCTTGACACCGTTATCCTCAAGAGCTGATTGAAGAGCTAACGAGTTAATGATTGTTGCGAGCATGCCCATCTGGTCGCCCTTCACACGGTCGAAGCCCTTCTTTGCACCTTGCAAACCTCGGAAGATATTACCACCACCGATGACGATTCCGATTTGAACACCTGTTGTGGTAGCAGCCTTAATTTGCTCGGCATAAGATTGTAATACTGAGGTTGATAGGCCATACTTCTGTTCTCCTTGTAACGACTCACCACTAAGTTTAAGTAAGATTCTGTTGTATTTCATGTCCTAAGTGAATTAATATCTTTTTGCGAAGATAAGAAAAAATCTCATTTCTCGCAATTCATTAAGATAAATAGTGACGGCTTTTTCGATTTTTTTGGTAAGTATAAATACCTATTTTGAGGTGTCGAGTAAGTTTTTTTATTAAGTGTAGGTATAGTGATATGTGAATTTTTCTACCTTTGCATAGGTGTGATAGATAATTTCAACACTGAAATTGTGCAAATGTAAACTAAAAATACAAAAATTATGGTAGATATTTTTGAAAGATTAGAGAAGAACTCTGGTGGCCCTATTGGTCAGTACATGCAGTTGGTTCATGGTTATTTTGCTTTCCCAAAATTGGAGGGAGAGTTGGGCCCTCATATGCGTTTCCGTGGTAAGGAGATGCTTAACTGGAGTTTGAATAACTATCTCGGTTTGGCTAACCACCCTGAGGTGCGTAAGGCCGATGCTGATGGTGCGGCTGAGTTTGGTATGGCTGCGCCTATGGGTGCTCGTATGATGAGTGGTCAGACCAAGTATCATGAGCAATTGGAGCGTGAATTGGCTGACTTCGTAGGTAAGGAGGATGCCTTCCTTTTGAACTTTGGATACCAGGGAATGATTTCAATCATAGATTGTTTGCTCACACCTCGCGATGTGGTTGTTTATGATGCCGAGTGTCATGCTTGTATCATTGATGGCTTGCGTATGCACAAGGGTAAGCGCTTTGTATATGGTCATAATAACGAGGAATCGTTGCGTTTGCAGCTTAAACATGCTACCGAGCTTGCTGAGGAGCAACGTGGTGGTGTGCTCGTAATTACCGAAGGCGTGTTCGGTATGAAGGGTGACCTCGGTTTCTTGGATGTTATCGTTAAGGCAAAGCAGGACTTCAACTTCCGCTTGCTTGTGGACGATGCTCACGGCTTTGGTACAATGGGTCCTGGCGGTCGTGGTACTGCGGCTCATTTTAACTGTGTCGAGGGTGTTGATGTGTTGTTCAATACATTTGCAAAGTCTATGGCAGGTATCGGAGCATTTGTATGCGGTCCACGTTGGCTCATCAACCTCTTCCGTTACAATATGCGTTCACAGCTCTATGCAAAGTCACTTCCAATGCCTATGGTTATTGGCGCTTTGAAACGTTTGGACCTTATTCGTAACCATCCAGAGTATCAGGAGAAGTTGTGGGAGATTACCCGCGCATTGCAGTCAGGTTTCAAGGAAAATGGTTTTGATATTGGCGTAACACAGTCACCTGTAACTCCAGTATATATGAAGGGCGGTGAGCAGGAGGGTACAAACCTCATAGTTGATTTGCGCGAAAATTACGGCATCTTCTGCTCGATTGTAATCTATCCTGTAATTCCTAAGGGCGAGATTATCTTGCGTGTAATCCCAACAGCAGCTCATACATTGGAGGATGTAGAGCGTACAATCACAGCATTCAAAGCAGTACGCGAGAAGTTCGATGCAGGTTACTACGCTTCGATGCCTATCCCAATGAAGGCAGATCCTGAATTCAAGGTGCGCTAATAAACCTATTGGATAAAATAAGCAAGAGTGCTGACCCGCGAGGTCGGCACTCTTTTGTTTGCAATAAACAAAAACAGCCTGCTCCGCCGAGCAGGCTGTTTCGTGTCAATTCAGGTGAAATTACTTTGTTACGGTGTAAGTACCTGCCTCATACTCCTTAGCCTCGCTCTCGCCAGGAAGAGTAACGGTTGCAGTAGCACCTTCTGGAATTGTGAACTCCCAAATCCACTGCTCGGCCTCGTAGCGCCATGTACTCTTGATTAAGCCTGACGCAGAGTTATACTCGGCAGTAAGATGACCCAATCGCTTGTCGGGCTGAGGTTTCATGATGATGTGCTTGAAACCAGGTGTAGCAGGGTCGGATGCGATACCCGCTGCAGTCTCCCAAATCCACTCGCAAACGCAACCATAAGCGTAGTGGTTAAAGCTGTTCATGCCGCGTGGGCCCATACCCTTGTCAAGCATATAGCTGTTCCAGCGCTCCCAGATTGTTGTTGCACCATTGTCCACAGAGTATAACCAACTTGGGTTATTACGTTGGAATAAAAGCTCATAAGCAATATCAACCATGCCATTCTCGGTCAGTGTAGCCATCAGAATTGAAGTGCCCAAGAAGCCTGTTTGCAGGCAGTTGCCGTGCTGCTTGAAGTTTTCACGCAAGCGAGCAATCATCTGTGCTTTTTGTTCGCCATCGAAGAGGTTGTTCTTCAGAGCGAACAGTGCTGGGGTCTGCATTGTGTTGAGAATATCGGTCTTGAAAGTGCCATCTTCGTTGAAGAATTTCTCCTTCATATAAGATTTTGCATCTGCCACCATCTGCTTGTAAGGTGCAGCATCACGGCCTGTAGCCATAGCCATATCTACCATCATCGAAGCGTCAATAGCCCAATATGATGCACTCAAGTAGTTCCAATAATCAAGAGCCTCGGGTAATACACCATCCTTACCAAAAGCACGACCGCTGCAACTCTCCAATGGTTCGTAACTCAACCAGTCGGCCCATTGATAATTACGGTTCTCCTGAATGAGAGTCTGGTGGTCATACTTTGTTTCATTGATGTGGTTAAGGTATAGCTCCATAGAAGTCCAGCACTCATCAATAATTTGCTTGTCGCCAAACTGTTTCCATACAGTCCAAGGTACGATGACGCCTGCATCTGACCAACCCAAACGAGTAAGCTCGTTACCATACTGTGCGTGAGGCGCAACACCTGGGAAACCTCCCTCCTTGCCCTGGCTGTCACGCATGTCGCGCATCCATTTGTGGAAGAAAGCTCTGGTGTCGGCAAAGAAAGTTCCTGTCTCGGTAAACACCTGTGTGTCGGCAGTCCAGCCTAAACGCTCGTTACGCTGTGGACAGTCTGTTGGTACAGAGAGGTAGTTCGAGAGCTGCCCCCAATAGGTATTTGAAATGAGTTTGTTGATTGACTCGTCACCAGTAGAAATCTTGCCAATTTCCAAATCCTTGGCGATTGAGGTTACAGGGATTGTGGTAACAGACTTGATTGTGACATCAGCATCGGCTGTGATAGTTGCATAGCGGTAGCCGTAGAATGTGCGAGTAGGGTGGTAGCTTACATATTTGTTGCCTGCACCAAAGGTGTATTTCATCAAGAATGCAGTGGCTGGAGTACGCAGATTTTCGCGGTGAACACTGCCCTCGGGACCATCCATGCCACGGCTACGTGCACCATTGCCGTCGTTGAGCAACTCGCCTGGAAGGCAAGTGAGTGTAGTACCCTCAGCCGCCTTGAATACGAATGATGGCACACCGGCGCAGTTCTGACCGAAATCAACAACCAGGTTCTCGCCCGCTTTCAAAACAATCTTCTCTCCCAACTTATATTTACGGTCGATGATAACCTTTCCAGCTTCGCCATCCTTTGCACCCTCAACATCCTTCCAGATGTAAGCTTCAACGGGCTTCAACTCAAGGTCGTGACGTAGATATACCTCGGCACCCTCTGAAGGGAGAATCTCACCACGGAACTCCTTGTTTTGCTCGGGTGTTGAGAGTTTGTCGGCAACTTCATAACCCATCTTCTCGCGAGCATCATACTCCTCGCCATCAAAGATAGCAGAGTGCTTCACTGGGCCAGCGATGCCTGCCTTCCAATTCTCGAGATTCGTACCATAGAGCTTCTTTGTGCCGTCGGCATAGGTGAGTTCCAATACGCCGCGGAAAGCACACTTCGTACCCCACATACTATGCTGGTTGGGTGTCACAATCTTGTCACCCCACCAACCTGGAGTAACCTGTGCCGAAAGTTGATTTTCGGCATTTGCAGCCTTGTCGAAAGCCTCGGTTATATCGTATGTAAATGAACGTCGAGTCTTAAGCACATGAGTAAAACCTGGCTTTAGAAACTCGTTACCCACTGGCTTGCCATTTAGGTAAATCTCATATACGCCTAGTCCGGTTGTCATCCACTTAGCTGAGGTTACTTTTTGTTCATTTGTAATGGTTGAGACAAACCAACTTGCACCGTCAGCAGCACGGTCGTGATTCCATTTTTCCAAAACAGGGGCATCTTTAGCTGAGAGCCAAATTGATGAGTTCCATGCGTCGGCATCGAGCGCTGCAATCTTCTCTCCAATGAAAGTCTTAGATTCGCAGCTAAGACATAATATTGCAACCATGGCGGTTACAAAGTTCAATAAAAGTTGAGGTTTTGTTTTCATATAAATAAGGATTATGAGTTATGATATCGTATAACAAATTTAGTCATAAGTAGGCAATTTAACAAATATAATTCACTCATATTTTGGCATAGATTATGAAATGATGGTTGTAAAATATTTATTGAGATGAAAAAAAATATGCTTATTGGAATTATGTTATTGTTTATGCTGATTACAGCTTGTAGCTATGGAGCAGGTCGTGATAGTATTAATCGCCATACTGTGTCATCGCTTGATTTGAAAAGTATCATGGGCACATGGTATGAGATTGCGAGATTTGACCATCGCTTCGAACGAGGTATGGATAATGTCACAGCGACATATACGCTTTTGCCTGATGGTACAGTTGAGGTTAAAAATCGAGGTTTGCGAGATGGTAAAGAGAGCGTGTCTATTGGGCATGCAAAGCCTACACGTGCACCTGGTCAGTTGCGTGTATCATTTTTCTGGAAGTTTTATTCCGATTATAATATTTTGGCTATTGCACCAGATGGCAAGTGGATGATTATCGGTAGTAGCTCGCCGAAATATCTGTGGATTCTCTCGCGAACTCCCCAATTACCCGAAAAGACGTTGAAGTATATCGTTTCGCTAGCCGAGCAACGTGGATATAATGTTGGTGAGTTGATATATGTTAAACAATCTTAGCGGATGCGGAAGCGATATATGATATTATGACGAGGCTGGGCGGGTGTGTGAAATGATAGATACAACCACCTCTTGCGAGTTGCAACTCCTTCGGGTTCGATGCCGGTATCTGTTAAGTCGATGTGCATTAGTGGTTTTGCCGAGTGGCGATTTATTACATTTAGTGCAGTGCCACGTGACGGTACACCTTCTGGCAGGAAAATGTAATTGTTATAAACATGGCTTCCTTGCGGAATCTTTATATCGCCGGCATGGATACTGCCCAGCGCATCTTTTAAATATAGATGCACCTCATTTTGCTCATTGGAGTCTATTAGGCGAGGTAGCCTGAACCACATCAAGGTGCGAACTTCGTCTATGGTACAGTACATATACAGCAGCTTTTTCTTTGCATCTACCGCCCAGTCGCAAGGCCCACTGATTTCATCTCCAGCATAGAAAATCTTTTGAACAAGGCGTGATCCTGTTGTGGTTATATCGTTTACATAACAGGCTCTATCGCCACGACACTCCGAAACATAGAACAGTGGAAACTGCGACTCCTTGGAGTAGTATTCTGTGCCGAATGATGCGTTGTTACAGTGGCCCGTGTTGCCTTCTACATGAAAAGTGTTTACGAAGCACAGTTTTTTCAAATCTATTATTACGCATTGCCCCTTGTCATGCATCGAAAAAGCATAATTGCCATGTATGGCAAGCCCTTGCGTTGAGCCGCTGATTTCGATATTTGTAGGTAATAAATCATTTACATTACATACTCTTTCAGTCCGACCAAGCGGTTGCTTGCGGGCCTGTGCCGTAACTGCAAGTGATGTGATAAGTAGTATTAATGTTATAAATATTCTCATTGAAGCATGTGGTTTATAGTGCGCTTAATACCCTCGACATCATATCCACATATAGCATACAATTCTGTAGGGCTACCATGTTCGATGAACTTATCTTCGATACCCAAACTTACAACCTTGCCCAAGAAGTTGTGCTCGTATAGAAACTTTGTCACAGCCTCGCCTACGCCACCCCTTAAAATACCGTCCTCAATGGTGATAACTTTGTCGAAAGTTGTGCATATCTCCTCAAGTAGCTCTTCGTCAAGAGGCTTGGCGAAGCGTAAATCGTAATGTGCTATGGTATGCTTGTTTAGGACTTCGATATCTCTAATTGCATCTGTTGCGAAGTTGCCAACTGTGCCTATTGATATTATAGCCAAATCTTTACCATCTTTTAACTTACGGCCCTTGCCTGCTGGTATGTGTTTAAAATCGGAATCTTGCCATTTCATGCCAATACCGCACCCTCGAGGATAGCGTATGGCGTAAGGCGAAGGTGTAGCAGTTGCAGTATAGAGCATATTGCGCAACTCAATTTCATTCATGGGAGCTGCAACAATCATATTAGGAATAGATGAGAAGTATGCCAAATCAAATACGCCATGATGTGTGGCTCCATCTTCTCCAACCAAACCTCCGCGATCCAAGCAGAAAGTTACGGGTAGATTTTGCAAAGCAACATCATGTATTACGTTGTCGTAGGCACGTTGCATAAACGAAGAGTAGATATTACATACAGGATGCAGACCTCCTGCAGCCAATCCTGCCGAGAATGTTACGGCATGGCCTTCAGCAATACCAACATCGAAGCAACGTTCGGGCATTTCTCGCATCATTATATTGAGCGAACATCCTGAAGGCATGGCAGGGGTGATACCTACAATCTTATTATTGCTACGAGCTAACTCCAATAGGGTCTCGCCAAAAACATCTTGATAGCGAGATGCGGTGGCATTTGAAGGTATTCTTTCTCCTGTCTCAGGGTTGAAACGTCCTGGTGCATGCCACACAGCCTGATTACCTTCGGCTGGTGAATAACCTTTTCCTTTCTTGGTGATTACGTGCAATAACTTTGGCTCATTTATATCCTTTAGAGCTTTAAGCATACGCACCAGTTCTTCGACGTTATGACCATCTAATTGCCCGAAATAACGGAAGTTAAGGCTTTCGAATAAGTTGCTGTTTTTGAGTAACCCTTGCTTTATAGCATTACCTATGGCTTGACAGAAACGTAGTATGGGTGGAATATGAGAGAGTATTCGCCACAAACCACGCTTGAATCCATTGTAAAACTTTGATGCTGACATGCGGGCTAAGTATCCATCCAGAGCTCCCGTGGCTTGGTCAATGGCCATCTCGTTGTCGTTAAAGATGACTAATAAATTGCCGTTTTTCTTGTCTCCAGCATTATTCAAACCTTCAAAAGCTAAACCTCCAGTCATGGCTCCATCGCCAATCACGGCTATAACATGGTTTTTTATACCCTGTAACTCTGCCGCTTTAGCTAGTCCATAGGCTGCTGAAATAGATGTTGAAGAGTGACCTGCACCAAACGAATCATATTTACTCTCGGTCATACGTGGGAAGCCACTTATGCCCCCCAATTTGCGATTTGTAGGAAAGAGGTCGCGGCGTTCAGTGATGATTTTGTGGGCATAAACCTGATGCCCGACATCCCAAACGAGTTTGTCATGAGGTAAATCATAGACGTAGTGTATAGCAACGGTAAGTTCTATTGTGCCTAAACTTGATGCCAGATGCCCAGGATTTTTCGAGCACTCTTCGATTATGTAACGACGCAACTCTGCACAATATTGAGGCAACTGAGATGTTGGGAGTTGCTTCAAGTCTGCAGGTGAGTTTACCTTGTATAATAAGTCGTATTTTATATTCTCTAATTCCATCTCCGATGATATGGCTAGAATCGTTAAACAGTAGTAAATAATGCTGGTGTTTATGCCACCGAACACTCAATGCCTAATGCCTCAACCTGTAGGGCTATTTTTGAGAGTTCCTCCTTGCTCACCTTCACCAAAGTTTGGCATGGTGTATCGCGGTCAATCGAATATACCATCACCTTTTTAGGTGAAATCTCCTTTACAATCTCAAGCCAAGCACTTACTTCATTATCGGTGGTATTATCAATCTCTTTACCCATATACTCACCACGCAGAAACATGGTTTGAAGAATCATATTGCCTTGAAATTGTTTCATCAACTTAACGGTCTGTGCTACGGAATAATTGCCTACCGGCTTATTTAACACCTGCACTGTAGCATCAAATGCCGAGTCGAGCTTTAGGATGTTGTTGTCAACCTTGAGTAGTGCACGTACTACGTCGGGGCGATGAATTTGTGTGGCATTACTCAATACGGACACCTTTGCCGAGGGGCATAACTCGTTGCGTAGAGCTATGGTATCATCGATGATTTGCTCAAAATTTGGATGCATCGTGGGCTCGCCATTGCCCGCAAAGGTAATAACATCGGGTGGCGTCCCTTGATCGACCATGCTAGAAAGGGTGCTGCGCAGCATTGTGCTCACATCCTCACGCGAGTTAAATCTCTTCTTACCCTCATGTTCCTCGTTCCAGCCACATTCGCAATATATGCAGTTGAAATTACATAATTTCGACTCTATGGGTAATAGATTTACCCCCAGCGATAATCCCAAACGACGTGACTTTATGGGACCAAAAATAATATTGTCATACAAAGAGGTCATAGCCTAATTATAGTTTTGAACGGCGAAACTCCTTTGGAGTCATGCCTGTATGTCGTAAAAAGTACTGCCCGAAAAATGATGGGTTAGGGAAGTTCAATTTAGCCGATACCTGTTGCACTGTGAGTTGAGTTGTTGAAAGTAGGGCCTTGGCGTTAAGAATCACCGAGTGGGTAATCCAATTAGCGGCACTACGTCCTGAAATCTGGCGTGTGATGATGGTCAGGTATTTGGGCGTGATGTTTAGCTTGTCGGCATAATACTGCACCTCGCGCGAAATGGTGATGTCGGTGGTCAGTAATGATAGGAAACGACGGAAAGTCATATCCTGGCGCGAACAAGGTTCTCGCTTTACGGGTATGTGCTGAGCATATACACCTGCCAACTCCAAGCATAGCAACTGCAACATTTGTGCATTTATATGCTCGCGGAAAGGGTGTAGGGTTCGACTATCCTTCTGCTGCATCATGTGGCATATATCGAGTATGCCGCTAAGTTGTTCAGGTTCAAGTACCATACATGGATTCTCGCGCATCATCATGTGTATTGAACTTGCATCGGGAATGTTCAAGTCGCGCAGGAAGTTTGTAGCTATTCTCAGTGTGTAGCTCTCGAAGTCCTCTCCACGCTTGAAGCCTTGTATTATGGTGCCAGGAAAGGCTATGCATAAAGTGCCTGGCGAGAGCTGGTATTTGTGCTCGTTAATGATTACATATCCCTCTCCCTTAATGCAAATGAATATTCCGCCACGACCAAATATGCGTGGCACGTTGTTTTCGTTGATTATCGCATCGTACTCCTTGCTGTCGATATATGTAAACAGCGGAGTGGTGCTGCTCTCACACTGTGAATATGATTTTTCGTTGTGATTCATACTACTCTGTTACATTTATTCCCTAATTATTATGCAAATATAATATTTTTTTGTGAAATCAAATAATTTTAGAACTAATTAGGACTATGCAGAAGCTTTGTGGTGGCTTTTTTGAACATTTTGTATCTATGTGTATAAAATAGCGAATGGCAAGAGCTAGTAGCCTTGCCATTCGCTATTTGTTTATTGCTATTAAGTTTTACTCGGCAGGTGCCCACTTGCAGCGCACAGGCGAGATGATTGCGCCCTCGTCCTTGAGTTGCTTCATAGCCTTGTCCACCTCCTTGCGATCGATGCCGCTGAGTTCTGCGATCTTACCTGCATTCAAAGGCTCTCCCGCCTCCTTCATTGTAGCTAATACTTTTGCTTTTGTTTCCATAATTTTGTGTTTTTAATAGTTTTTATCTCTTATCTCTAACGTAATGTCCATATAAGTTCTTATGCCTGCTATGTAGTCGGCGTATAATATTTCGGCATCGCGTCCTTTTAATATGCGGCATTTGCCACATGCTTCGCAGTCGTGCAAACACCGCCATGACTCGATAACGTATGCTCGACGTTCTTCGGATGTTGAGTTATTTATATCAGGTGGTGCCATGACTATTTAGTATTATGTAATCTTTTCTATGTAAATATCGTAATAAGATTTCTATTGACCAAAAAAATCCAAATTTTTGTATGCTTGTTACAAAAAAAAGCGACCCCTTTTAGGAGTCGCCTATCGATAAGTAAACGTTATTGACTACTCAACTGTACCAGCTTCAGCCGAGATGCGTTTACGCACTTGTGCTTTAAAAGGAGCTTCAGCGACCAAGCCCCTTCCTTTGTCAAAGGGAGGGGTTGGGAAGGGAATGTCAATATTACCACGAAGAGGCTTTATATGCACAAAAAAAAGCGACCCCTTTTAGGAGTCGCCTATCGATAAGTAAACGTTATTGACTACTCAACTGTACCAGCTGAACCGAGAACGTTTACGCACTTGTGCTTATAAAGCTTCTTCAACTCCTCGCGAGCTGGGCCCAAGTACTTACGTGGGTCGAACTCTGCTGGGTTGTCAACGAAGATCTTACGTACCATTGCAGTCATAGCCAAGCGACCGTCAGAGTCGATGTTAATTTTGCAAACAGCAGACTTAGCAGCCTTGCGCAACTCCTCCTCAGGAATACCTACTGCATCCTTCAATGCACCACCGTGAGTGTTGATAATCTTAACATACTCCTGTGGAACTGAAGAAGAACCGTGAAGAACGATAGGGAAACCAGGAAGCTGCTTCTCGATCTCAGCCAAGATGTCGAAACGCAATGGTGGTGGAACCAAGATACCATCCTCGTTGCGTGTGCACTGCTCTGGCTTGAACTTGTTAGCACCGTGTGATGTACCGATTGAGATAGCCAATGAGTCGCAACCAGTCTTTGTTAAGAAATCGATAACCTCCTCAGGACGAGTGTAGTGAGCAACCTCTGAAGAAACCTCGTCCTCAACGCCTGCCAATACACCAAGCTCACCCTCAACTGTTACATCGAACTGGTGTGCGTAGTCAACAACCTTCTTTGTAAGAGCAACATTCTCATCGTAAGGAAGGTGTGAACCATCGATCATTACTGAAGAGAAGCCCATGTCGATACAGCTCTTGCACAACTCGAAAGAGTTACCGTGGTCGAGGTGCAAAACGATAGGAATATTCTTACCCATCTCCTTAGCGAACTCAACAGCACCCTGAGCCATGTAGCGCAAAAGTGTCTGGTTAGCGTAGTTACGAGCACCTGAAGATACCTCATCCTCAACACCTGCCAATACGCCGAGCTCACCCTCAACTGTTACGTCGAACTGGTGTGCGTAGT
>JAGBTO010000071.1 GCA_017631285.1 Alistipes sp. | reverse complement strand
CATCACAGTTGAGGATATGGTAACAGAGAAGTCTGGTCAGACAGGCGAGAAGTGTGAGTTGGCTTACTACGCTCGCGTAGAGGCTCCTTACTGCTGTGCTTATGTTCACTTCAACAAGAAGCTCGGTACAGTTCTTGGTTTCAACAAGGAGGTTTCAGAGGAGGTTGCTAAGGCTATCGCAATGCAGGCAACAGCTATGGCTCCTATCTCAATCGACGAGAACGACTGCCCAGCAGAGGTTGTTGAGAAGGAGAAGGCTATCGCATTGGAGATGATGAAGCAGGATCCTAAGAACGCAAACAAGCCAGAGGCTATCCTTGCTAAGATTGCTGAGGGTAAGATGCGTAAGTTCTACGAGGAGAACACTCTCTTGAACCAGGCATTGGTTGGTGAGAAGATCTCTATCCGTGAGTACTTACAGCAGGCTGACAAGGAGGCTACTGTTATCGCTTACAAGCGTTTCGCTTTGGAGGCTTAATTTAAGCAATGGGGCGTAGGCTTAAGGTCGGCGCACTATATAAGGAAAATCCCAGCCCGAAAGGGTTGGGATTTTTTTTGTAATTCAAAATTCAAAATTCAAAATTCATTTTCTATAAACCTTTACCTATGTAGCTGCGTAGAGCCGCTACATACTCTTCAAAAGCGGCTACTCCCTCTTGTGTTATGGCGCAGGTTGTGCGTGGCATCTTACCCTTAAAACTCTTCTCCACAGTGATGTAGCCTGCCTTCTGCAATTTGTCAATCTGTACGCTTAGGTTTCCCGCTGTTGCTCCTGTCTGCTCGCGCAGAAAGACAAAATCTGCACTCTCGACGCTCAATAGCACCGACATCACCGCCAATCGTAATTCAGAGTGTAGTAGGGGATTTAACTCCTTGAACATAGCCTTACTATTTTCGGTTATATTTGCGGTTGAGGATATGCCCTGGGATGACCATCATAACAAAGAATATCGCTGCAAAGTAGGCAATCTCTACCCAAGCCCACGATTTGAGTATATTAATTGTTGCAATATCGCATTTAAGTACAAGGAATGTAAATAGCGGGTATGCGAGTGAACAAATCATTGCACCAATACCACACCATTGTGTTGTCTTGTGTCGTAGTACCAGACCTGTTATGAGAGTTCCAACACCCATTAGCAGTATGGTGTAGTAGAGTATTGGAGCACGATAGATTGCAGAACCAATGAAAATCCATAAATAGGCAATGCTCAATACGCACCAAATGATGGAGATTACACGGTCGATGATGTTTCTTGCCCCCTTATCCTCTTTGTAGAAGAGCATCATTCCTATCCAGCCAATGAATGGAATTGCAAACCACGAGAAATTCCAATAGTGGCTTAATTGCAGGTACGTGGTGACACAGTTCAGCAGGGCGATTGCCACCGTTGTGTAGCCCCAAATCAGGAAGGGTGTTCCCGAATTACGAGCCAGGCGGTTGCGGGTGTCGTTAATCATTGAGGTAATGAGTTCTAAACTCTGCGCCTCGGTTAAATTTGTTTTCTCCATAGCGATAGATAAATTGTAATTGTTAATAAAATTGTGTTGAGCGGACGGTTTCATCCTTGATTGTAATGCAAATATAAAGTAGTTTATAATATAAACCAAATTTTCCACAAGAAAAAATTACTAAAAAAGTGATATTTTGCGAAAAAAAATACCCCGCCAGCTTTTGTGACGGGGCATACCTTATATTAAAAATAGCTTACTCCTCATTTTCGGCATACTCAAGCAAATCGCCTGGCTGGCAGTTGAGTGCCTTGCAGATGGCTTCCAATGTCGAGAAGCGAACAGCTTTTGCCTTGCCAGTTTTGAGTATTGAGAGGTTCACAATTGATATATCAACCCTCTCGGATAGTTCCGAGAGCGACATCTTGCGCTTGGCAAGCATCACATCGAGATTTACTATAATAGCCATATCTTATCTCTTAAATTGTCATTGCCTCATCCTCGTTTATCTGCGCGGCAACCTTCATTAACTCTGCAAAGATAAGCAAAAGTGCTGGAGCAATCACTACTGCGGAGCTAAAACTTACCGATCCAAAGACCTCAATAGGCGAATTTATACCATAAACCTCCTTTGTGGCGAGCTGCGTAAATACTGCGCGGTTCTCAACCAGCGCTGTGTAGATGAATGAGGCCAGTGCCAGCCATCGTATCAGGCAAGGGTGGCTGCGGCGGAAGATGTTACCCGTGCGGAAACTCTTGATTGCCAGGATTAGAATAGCAAGGCATAGGGCCACCATAATGATGAATACCGCCAGGATTATAAACACCATTACTCTGTTCGCCTTCCATCCAAAGTGGTCGGGGTGTGAGTAGTTTGGGTTCTTCGAGAAGAAAATCAGCGACGATGGCACAGCCTCCACCAGCGGTTTGCCCTCGGCATCGCGCTCAATGGTGATGGCGTAATCTTCATACACCTCCTTGATGTCGTAGGCGCGGAACGATGTGTCCAGTTCTCCGATGTAAGTGTGGTTGTCGATGCACCTGTAAGGGTTGGTCGAGTAGATTAGCTGCACGGTGTAGTGTGCAATGTGGAACAGGGCAATGAGTGCCGCGATTGACGCCAGAATGATTGTGCGTCGCTGAACAGTTTTTGAGATTTTCATAATAGTTTTAAGTGTTTTATATAGTTAATAATTGAGATTTCTGCGATTAATCACAATGCAAATATAGCGATAAAAATTAAAAGTGCAAATAAAAGCAATAAAAAATTAATGAAAAACGATAATAAAGATATGAATTGCCTATCCGCTATAAAAATATGTTGCAATATTGCTAAAGCGAACATAATTTCGTAAATTTGCTAAAATTTGAATTTTATGCTTTTGAAAGATTTACAACCTAAAGCCGTGTGGGAGCATTTTGATGCCCTCACTCGTGTGCCACGCCCATCGAAGAAGGAGGAGCGTGTAATTGAGTTCCTGATTGAGTTTGCAAAGAGCCACAACATCGAGTGGCAGCGTGATGATATAGGTAATGTAGTGATGCGTAAGCCTGCTACGGCTGGTTATGAGTCACGCCCAACGGTTATTCTGCAGTCGCATATGGATATGGTCTGCGAGAAGAACAGCGATGTGGAATTCGATTTCGAGCACGACGCTATTCGTGCTATTGTTGATGGCGAGTGGGTACGTGCCGAGGGTACGACACTTGGAGCTGACGATGGTATTGGAATGGCGGCTTCGATGGCTTTGCTGTTGGATGAGGAGGCGGAGCATGGTCCGTTGGAAGTGCTATTCACCGTTGATGAGGAGACAGGTCTTACAGGTGCTTTCAACCTCGGTGAGGGTATGCTGACGGGTAAATATTTGATAAATCTTGATTCAGAGGACGAGGGCGAGATCTTCATAGGTTGTGCAGGCGGAGTTGATACCGTAGCAACCTTTACCTGCGAGACTGAAGCTACCCCAGAGGGTTTATCGTTCTATCGTGTTGATGTGAAGGATTTGGTTGGCGGTCACTCGGGTGATGATATAAATAAAGGTCGTGCCAATTCAAATAAGTTGCTTGCTCATCTTATGTTGTCGGCACAGGAGCAGTTTGGTGTCCGTGTGAGCCGTATTGAAGGCGGAAACTTGCGTAATGCTATCCCTCGTGAAGCCTATGCCGTTGTGGGCGTTTCTACCGAGAATGCAGCAGCTTTTGAGGCGATGGTGCAGAGCTATGCCAGCAATGTGAAGGTTACGTTTGCTGCAACAGAGCCGGATATGAATATTACCTTCAGCGGCGTGGATGGTATTACAAGTGTGCTTACGTCCGATTTGCAGAGTCGTTTACTCACGGCTTTGGTTCACGTTCCCAATGGAGTAATTGCTATGTCGCAGGCGGTAGAGGGTTTGGTTGAGACTTCTACAAACCTGGCATCGGTGAAGTTCGTTGGAGAGCAGATTGTGGTGACAACCTCACAACGCTCATCAGTTGAGAGTAGTAAGCACGCAGTTAAGGATTCGGTACATAATTGTTTCGCTGTGGGTGGTGCAGTGGTTGAGCACTCAGATGGTTATCCTGGCTGGGCGCCTAATCCCGATTCAGAGCTGTTGAAGCGTACTGTCGAGAGCTATGAGCGTCTGTTTGGTGTAAAGCCAAAGGTGAAGGCAATACATGCTGGTTTGGAGTGTGGCTTGTTCCTCGAAAAATATCCTCACTTGGAGATGGTGTCGTTTGGTCCTACGTTGCGTGGTGTTCACTCACCCGATGAACGTTTAGAGATAGCCACTGTGGGTAAATTCTGGCTTCATTTAAAGGATGTTTTAAAGAGCATATAAAATCGTTATGCGCCGTTTGGGGCTGATAATAATATGTATAATCTCGGCTGTTTCTTCATTAGCACAAGAGACAGCCGATGATTATATGCTCTATAAGTTAGAGCAGCAGCCCGATGAGGAGTTTTCTATCACAACCGATACATTGTTGTTTTATCGCTCGGTACAACATCAAGCAGATGTATATGGCGATATGATAGATTACAAGTTCTCGTTTATCAGAAATGCTCGCCGAGGTTATGACTTTACCGAACGTGTCGTGACGTTGGATGGCATACAGTTGCGACATACCCATGAGTCACTATTGCGACGTTTAGGCTTGTCGTATTACTCATTTTCGGGACTTTCACATGATGCAATGAGTATCGGAGGAGTCGCTGGTATGGATGCGTATTCTACAACTGATGGCGTACCAATCAATGGAGGCAATGCAGCATTGTTTTTCTCGGGTAAAGAGTATTTAGGTGGTGTTAGAGCGTCGCTGCATAGCCTAATGAAACGAGGGTGGAGCATGTCTGTTCTCGTCTCAGCCAAGGGTGGGGATGATTTATATATTCGAGGCGTATATAATAATATGTTGGATGTAGGTGTACGTTTAACAAAAGCTTATGACTCGGGTGCAAACATCTCTTTGGTGGCATTGTCAAGGTGGGGCGATAGAGGTCTAAGACGAGGATCAACTCAAGAAGCTTTTTCTTTGGTGGGTGATAATTTGTATAATCCTACGTGGGGGTGGTATGATGGAAAGGTGCGTAATTCACATTACCGTCGCCAGGCCGAGCCATTTGTTATGTTTTCACTTAAGCAACCTATGCGTGATGGTACTACAATGCGTGTGTCGGTTGGTGGCGAATATAATAGTAGGGTAAATTCCGCACTTGGCTGGTATGATGCCATGACACCTTATCCTGATAATTATCGTTATATGCCCAGTTATTATTCAGACGCTGAGGTGGCAGATGCTGTAGCGCAAAAATGGCGTATTAAAGATTATGGAGTCACGCAGATTGATTGGGCTGAGCTTGCGGCCCAAAATAATCGTTCATTGCGTGGTGCAGTCTATGCTCTTGAGGAACGTGTTGAGCATATTGCTCGTGGAGAAGTATCTGTGCGCTTTACAACCGATGTAGCTCAAAACATGACTATAGATTATGGCGTGCGTGGTGAAATATCATCTTCAAGGCGTTATAAACAAATGGCAGATATGCTTGGTGCTCAGTATCTTTTGGATGTAGATTATTACTTGTTGGATGATGATACCTATTCTCGTAATATGCAAAATGATTTGCGTCATCCTAATCGAAAGGTAGGCACAGGCGATAAATTCTCGTATGATTATGCTTTGATTAAGAAGTCGCTTATAGCTGATGTTGCTGTGCGTTATCATGCCAATCGCTGGCGTGTGGACGTGGGTGCATCTGTCGGAGGTAATACAATTCATAGGAATGGTTATTTCGAGAAAGAGATATTTCCCAAAGGAGGCTCTTTAGGGAATTCAGTAACCAAAAAATTTGCGCCATATACCTTAAAAGTTTTGGCAGGATATGCTTTCTCGGCGGCGCACTATTTAGATGCAGCAGTTGCAGCAGTTGCTGTAGCGCCAAAATCCGATGCGTTACTGTTAAATCCGATGTATAACAATCGTATGGTAGATGATGCCAAACTTGAGCAAACGTTTGCAGCGGAGGTGAATTATAAATTTCATTCTTCGAGGTTTGACACTTACGTTAGCGCCTACCTGCATCGTAGCGATAATAAACGAGAGATGATGCGACTCTATGATGATTTGTCGGCAACATATTGTGATGTTGAGATTGAAGGTATTTCAACGTTGCGCTACGGTGTGGAGATGGCTATAAATGCCAGCTTGTCGCAAAATTTTCGTGGTGAGATAACATGTGCCTTGGGTAACTACACATATCCTGTCAATCCATATGTTACTCACTATGCTGATACTGATAATACGGTAGTATGTCGTCAGAGTAAAAGTTATATGGGTGATTGCAAGATAGGTGGCACGCCTCATGTTGCAATGTCGGCATTTTTGACCTATTTTGCTTCTCGTGGATGGGTCGCATCGTGTGGTGTTAATTATGCGGGCTTGAGATATGTTGAGCCTTCGTTTGTGCGTCGCACAGAACGAGTTCTACGTCAGGGTTCTGTATCTCCGGAGATTTATTCGCAGTTCCTTTCACAACAACGCTTGGGTGATGCTGTGACCGTAGATGCCTCCTTGTCACGATGGTTTAGAGTGGGGCAGTCACGTATGTCGCTTACTTTGTCGGTTAAGAATTTGCTGAATAAGGGTGATATCGTTTATTCTGGCTATGAATCTTCGCGCATACGCCACTATCGCAGTGGTGCTAATACTATATTTGCTCCGCAGGATGATATCATAACATATTCCTATCCTCGGACCTACTATGGTGTAGTGTCGTGGAAGTTCTAACATTTGGCGTTTTGCGTTTAAACTCTTATCTTTGCAACGAAATTATTAGGAATAGATAAAATTTAAGGATATATGGCAGGTTCAAACTTTGTCGATTATGTGAAAATTTTTGCCCGTTCGGGTCATGGAGGTGCAGGTTCGTGCCACTTTCGTCGTGAGAAATTTGTAGCTTTCGGTGGTCCCGATGGCGGTGATGGCGGTAAGGGTGGTAGCATCATCTTGCAGGGTGATAGACAGTATTGGACTTTGATTCACCTTAAATATCAGCGTCACCAATTTGCTGAGGATGGCGAGGGTGGTCATGGAGCACGCTCTACAGGTAAGGATGCAGCCGATATCATCATCCCTGTGCCACTTGGTACCGTAGCACGTCGTTTGGTGGAGAATGAGGATGGTACTACCGAACTTGTTTCTGTGGGTGAAGTTACCGAACATGGCGAGCAGCTTGTTCTGCTGAAGGGTGGTCGTGGCGGTTTAGGAAACTGGCACTTCAAGAGTCCTACGAATCAGGCTCCACGTTATGCCCAGCCTGGCGAGGAGGGCGATGAGGGTGCTTTCATTCTCGAGTTGAAAGTGTTGGCCGATGTGGGCTTGGTAGGTTTTCCTAATGCAGGCAAGAGTACTTTGTTGTCGGTTGTGTCGGCGGCGAAGCCAAAGATTGCCAACTATGCCTTCACTACGTTGGAGCCAAACCTCGGTATCGTCGAGGTGCGTGACCATAAGTCGTTTGTTATGGCCGATATTCCAGGTATCATCGAGGGTGCGCATGAAGGTAAGGGCTTAGGAACTCGTTTCTTGCGCCATATTGAGCGTAACTCAGTGCTCTTGTTTATGGTGCCTGCCGATAGTGACGATATTGCTAAGGATTATGAGATTCTGCTCGGTGAGCTTACGCAATATAACCCCGAGTTGTTGGATAAGCAGCGATTGCTGGCTATTACCAAGTGTGATATGTTGGATGACGAATTGATTGAGCAGATGCGTCCATCTTTGCCAGAAGGCATACCTTCGGTATTTATTTCGTCGGTAGCGAATATGAATATTACACGCCTGAAGGATATGCTTTGGGAGGCATTGCAGGAGTAAGGTTATCAAATTTGAACTATAGTAGTGGTTGTCGGCATTTGTTGGACAACCACTTTTTTGTTTAAAACGCTATGCTGTGATTAACTATGCGGAGGAAGTAGGTATTGTCGAAGTATTCTACGACACCCCACACTGTGCCATAGCCCGATGGAATCTTCTCATGACAATAGTGGCAGCTATCCAGGATGCGTAGTTGTAGCGAGTTGCCACTTCGGTCGTAGAGTGTTCGAAATGTTGTAGTGTATTGATTTGTCTCAGTGTCGATGTCGCACCATGTGAGCCCCGCTTGGTAGTCAAAAGTGATGTCGTTTAGTGCGACATATTTGCCAATATGATTGGCTGATAAAGAGGGTATAGTTATCTTCAGAGGAGTTATCTCAAAGGGGTTGTTGCAGTCTATGCGAAAATGTTGTGCTACGAGTGATGGAGTTATATAATCAACTCTATACTCTGCCGTGGGCTGTGCTCCCAAAACAACTTTGCCGCCACTTGTACCAAGAGCAAGTCCTGTGCAATGAATTTCTATTTTAGCCGAAATGGGAAAATATGTAGCAGTAGGGGTGTGATTAACTATCACTTCGATGCAATCACTTTCATCTCCGATAATTATAGACTTCACGTATTCGCCATAAAGGTCATTTGTTATTACATATCCAACAATCGATACATCGTCGGTAATTGTTGTGCTACTTGATTTACACAGGCTTTTTAGATGAGCTATACTTACTGTTGCGTGTGCAGGTTCTTCAAATGTAGGTTGCATATCATCGTTGCACGATGTCATGAAATAACATAGTATGCTAATGCAGTATAGAACAATCCTCTTCATTACGCATCTTTATTAAGAAACACTCCTCACCATTGAATACTCCTTGTTGTAGAATACCCGTAATTGAAATCAGTTCGGTGGGGATATAATTTTCGGCATAGCTGGCATATTCTGATGTGTTTATGGCAATTATATTTCCCTTGGTATCGCAAAAAGCATTGTAGCCTTTCCATTTACCCTCTTGATTTACTTGCCAAGCGTCGGGATGGAGTTTACTACAAAGTTTTAGGTTGTCAATGCAAACTAATCTTCCACACATATCTGTTGTTAAATGCTCTATGTCGGTTATCTTTGGCAAGACGGGTTGGTAAATGTCGTAACACTTTGCGTGTTTGTTTAACAACACTTGGGAATAGAAATAATCGGTTGGGTAGTTGCTGTACGATTTAGCTTTGCGACCAATTTGTAGAATGTCATTGTAGTTAGATAGTGTGCAATCTTTTAGATTTACACTCACATAATAACCCAATGGGAAAATATTGTGCAAGTCATATAACCCTGCCATAATTTCTGCACCGCCTGTAGAATCTTCAAAGGTGAATGTGCGGTAGAAATTCCCTGCTCTATCACACGAGGTCACAAAACCGCCAATAACAAGTTCTTGTTCAATTGTGATAGTCTTATCACTAACCAAAGAACGTAGCTGCTCTATTGATATGTTATTGCTTGGAGGTGTTGAGCTGGTATTGTCGATAGTGTCAAACTTTTTACAACCCACACAATACGCAAGTGCGACTATTGTGGCAAGAATCGCTATAGCATATTTATATGTAGGTTTAAAATACATCGTTAATTTTGATTTTTTGTAAAGATAACATTTTTTTCTTTACAAAATAACTAACTTTGTCGTTAGAATAATATGTATAAACTATTAATACCAAGGAATTATGTTGAAATTCTTGCAGACCGAGCAGGTGGAAAATCTTATCGTACCTGATAGTATTCAGAAAGCACGTTTGATGGAGGCGGTGCAGCATTTGACCGATGCTGATTTTGTAAAGAATATTTGGAGTGATATGCTCCATTGGTTGGTGTGGACTGGCATCAAGATGGCTATATCGTTGGCAATCTTTTATGTTGCTCGTTGGTTGTTGCATAAACTTGTGCGCATTGTCGATGCTTTGATGACTCGTCGTGGAGTGGAGGTGTCGTTGCACTCTTTCCTCTTGACGGCGGTCAAGGTGTTGGGCTATGTGCTTATCGTGCTCATCATTGTGTCGGTTTTGGGCTTTAACTCGTCGTCATTCCTCGCCGTGTTGGCGTCGATGGGTTTGGCTATTGGTATGGCACTGAGTGGTACGTTGCAGAACTTCGCGGGTGGTATCATGATTTTGGTGTTGCGTCCTTATCGCGTAGGTGATTTTATCGAGGCACAGGGCGTGAGTGGTACCGTGTCGAGCATCAGCTTGTTTAATACAGTGGTGCATACATCCGACAAGAAGACTATCTACATTCCAAACAATGCCATTTCTACATCGATTATCAACAACTACTCAACCTCAACCACGCGTCGTTGCAGTTGGAAGGTGTCGGTGGCGTATGGCGATGATTATGACAAGATTCGCGAGGCCATGCTCGCAATTATCACACGTGACGGTCGTGCCTTGATGGACCCTGCACCTGTTGTTCGTATTGATGCTTTGGCTGATAGTGCCGTAGTTATCGAGGCTCGTGCGTGGGTTAAGAACGAAGAGTATTGGGGCTTGTACGACTCCGTAACTGAGGCTTTCTATAAGGAACTTCCTAAGTGCGGCGCTAACTTCCCATTCCCTCAGTTGGATGTGCATCTAATGAAGGAGTAATAGAGGTAGTGTTACAAACTCACTATAATTTTGATATAATAGCATTTTTCGCTATATTTGTGCGATTAAAACTTGAAACACATTATAACTATGGAATTTAAAGATGTTTTGGCAATTTCAGGAATGCCAGGTCTGTATAAGTATGTAGCGCAGTCAAAGAACGGAATTATCGTTGAGGGCTTGGCTGACGGTCGTCGTATGAATGCTTCTGCAACATCGCGTGTGAGCGCATTGTCAGAGATTTCAATGTACACCGAGGGTGAGGATATTCCTTTGGCAGAGGTATTTACTCGCATGTATGCCTACACCGAGGGTAAGGAGGCTCTTTCGCACAAGGAGTCTGCCGATAAGTTGAAGGCTTATTTCGGTGAGGTGTTGCCTGAGTGGGATCGTGAGCGTGTTCACGTATCGGATATCAAGAAGGCTCTCTCGTGGTTTAACATTCTGGTTGCTGCAGGTATGACCGAGTTTAAGCTTCCTGAGGAGGCTGAGGAGCAGACCGAGGAATAAAAAGTTGCTTAATAACTTACAACAAAAAGCGAAGGGAAACTCCTTCGCTTTTTTTGTTTGTTGCGTATTTACAAAATGATTACTTCTTAATCTTGATTGAAGGTACTTTGCCCGACTTAGCTGGATATCCATTGCCTATTGTTGGCCAGCCATCCTTGCCCCAATTTACCTGATCGAGGTACATCTTGCGACCTGCACGTTCCTCATTCACGTCGAAGCCGTGGTAGAAAATCCAGTCTTGGCCTTTGTCGTCGGTCAAAATCTGCGAGTCATGACCCGAACCCTTCACCTGATTGTCACCCGAGAGCAATACTTCGTGATGGTTATCCAACATCTTGCGGCCCTGTTTATCGACATAAGGTCCAAAGAGTGATTTACTACGTCCTACAACTGTCTGGTAGGTGCTCTTCAAGCCTTCGCAGCAGGTGCCCACTGAAGCGAATAGGTAGTAGTAACCTTTGCGTTTGTGGATGTAAGTTCCCTCGTAGGCTGTGCCTGCAATCTTGAGTAGATTCTGTGAATCAATGAGTTCCAAACCATCGTCAGTTAGTTCTGTAAGGTAAATACCTCTAAAACTGCCCCAAATCAAATATTTACGACCATCTTCCTGATAAATGACAGGGTCGATAGAGTTCTGTACTCCAATCTGTTTTGAGTTAAACAGCAGTTTTGCATTGGTGAAAGGTCCTTCGGGGCTATCTGCCACAGCGCGACCAATACCAGCTTCCCACTCTCCACCCCAAGTTGACATTGAGAAGTAGAGTACATACTTGCCTTCAATGTAATTGATGTCTGGTGCCCAAATAGCAGCTCTTGGAACAAATCGTGGAACTTCGCCTCTGCGGAAAGCACCACCTACAAACTCCCAATTAACCATATCTTTTGATTTATAGACAGGTACATTGCCATGACGCATTGTAGAGTATGCGTAGAACATGCCATCCTTTGCACGGATAACTGTTGGGTCTGGTGCGTCGTTATTGATTACGGGGTTGGTGTATGTTGCTGAAGTTTTATCGCCCTTTGCTCCCGCACACGAAACAAGTGAAAACACCACAGCTACCATCAAAAGAGCATTTTTCATAAACATTAGTAATTTGTAGTTGTAAATTATTTGTTGTTTTCAGTATTAGACTTGAAATATGGAGCTACACTCTTTTTGATTGTGGGAGTTCCATTGCCTATTGTTGGCCAGCCATCCTTGTCCCAATTAACCTTGTCGAGGAACATTTTGCGACCTGCATTTACATCTGCAGCTTCGTATCCGTGGTATAAAATCCAATCCTGACCCTTGTCGTCGGTAAAAATTTGCGAGGTATGACCTGGGCCTCTTACCAGGTCATTGCCCACAAGAATAGTCTCGTGGTTGTTATCCAACATCTTGCGACCCTGCTTATTTACATAAGGTCCATAGAGTTCCTTACTTCTGCCGACAATAACACGATATGAGCTATTTAAGCCTTCACAACAACTTCCCCAGGCGCCAAACATGTAGTAATAGCCATCACGTTTATGGATGTATATACCTTCGTATGCAGTACCTGCAATTCTTTGAATATCGGTCTTGTCGATAATCTCCAAACCATCTTCAGTGAGTTCT
Organism: Alistipes sp.; assembly: GCA_017631285.1. Lineage (GTDB taxonomy): Bacteria > Bacteroidota > Bacteroidia > Bacteroidales > Rikenellaceae > Alistipes. The sequence goes on along the minus strand of JAGBTO010000071.1, from coordinate 8,713 downwards.
GTGATGTAGATACCTCTGAAGCTTCCCCAAATCAAGTAGTTGCGACCTTTTTCCTGATAAACAACAGGGTCAATAGAGTTCTGCACACCAATTTCTCGAGAGTTGAATAGAAGTTTTGAGTCTGAATAGTATCCACCAGGTTTCACTGCCGTAGAACGACCAATGCCGGCTTCCCATTCGCCACCCCAAGTTGACATCGAGAAGTATAGCACATATTTTCCATTGATATAGTTTGCATCAGGAGCCCATATGCCTGCACCTGGTACGAATGTTGGAACATTCATATTGGCATAAGCATTTCCGTAGAACTCCCAATTGGCTAGGTTGTCTGATTGGTAAACAGGGACATTTCCATTCTGCATTGTTGAAAAAGCATAGAATTTTCCATCTTTGCCACGTACAACCGTTGGGTCGGGTGCATCTCTGTTAATCACAGGATTCGTGTAGTATGTTACAACTTCTTTAATCTCTTCTTCCTCCTCCTCTTCTTCTATAATAGGTTCATCACTTGAAGAAGAACACGCACACATCCACACCGATGTTAGAAGTGTAAATGCTAAAATGGCCAATAAATACTTTTTCATAAATATAAATGTTTTAGGTTTTGTCTATTACATTCTCTGAGGTACGTCAATACCCAACAGCTTCATTGCTCGATTAATCACACGAGCCACCTCGGCTGCCAATTTCACGCGCATCTGACGCTTCTCGACGTTCTCCTCTTTAAGGATTGAGTGGTCGTGATAGTAACCGTTAAATGTCTTTGCCAAGTCATAGGCATAAGCAGCTATGGTTGAAGGTGCAAAATTCTCGCCTGCTGATGCTACGATAGTAGGGAAGTCGCTAAGTGACTTGATGAGTTCAATCTCCTCAGGTAGGAACTCACACTGAACATTAGCCTTAAAGTCTATACCAGCCTCCTCTGCCTTGCGAAGAATTGAGCAGATACGAGCGTGAGTGTACTGAATAAATGGACCTGTGTTACCATTGAAGTCGATTGACTCGCGTGGGTCGAAGAGCATGGTCTTCTTGGGGTCCACCTTCAAGATAAAGTATTTCAGGGCGCCCAAGCCTACCATATTGCAGATAGCATCTGCCTCCTCATTGGTGCAGCCGTCCAACTTACCCAACTCGTTTGACATCTCACGTGCGGTATCAACCATATCGGCAATCAAGTCGTCGGCATCAACAACGGTACCCTCGCGTGACTTCATCTTACCCTCAGGCAACTCAACCATGCCGTAAGAGAGGTGGTAGATGTTATCGCTCCACTCGTAACCGAGCTTCTTCAGCACGAGTTTCAATACCTGGAAGTGGTAGTTCTGCTCGTTGCCTACAACATAAATCATATCGTCCAACTTGTTCTCTTCGAAACGGCTCAGGGCAGTACCCAAATCCTGTGTCATATACACCGATGTGCCGTCGCCGCGAAGCAGGAGCTTCTGGTCCAGTCCGTCAGCCTCCAAGTCAATCCATACCGAGTTATCCTCCTTGCGGAAGAATACGCCCTTGTCCAAGCCATCCTGCACCAGGCTCTTACCCAAAAGATAGGTCTGTGACTCATAATATACCTTATCGAAATCAACACCCAAAGCTTTGTACGTTACGTCGAAACCGTCATATACCCAGCCGTTCATTGTCTGCCAGAGTGTGTAAACTTCCTCGTCCTTAGCCTCCCACTTGCGCAACATCTCCTGTGCAGCAAGCATGATAGGAGCCTTCTTCTTTGCATCGTCTTCGCTCATGCCGCCAGCAACAAGCTCCTTAACTTCGGCTTTGTAGTGCTTGTCGAACTCCACATAGTATTTACCTACCAGGTGGTCACCCTTCATGCCCGATGATTGAGGTGTCTCGCCACCGCCGTAGAGCTGCCAAGCCAGCATCGACTTGCAGATGTGAATACCTCGGTCATTTACCAGGTTCACCTTAATCACATTGTGACCATTAGCCTTCAGAATCTGCGCCACAGAATAACCCAAGAGGTTGTTGCGGATGTGACCTAAGTGCAAAGGTTTGTTGGTGTTAGGTGATGAGTACTCAATCATAATTGTGCGCCCACTTGGCTCTGCCTGACCAAAATTCTCGTTTGCTACCTCCTCGGCAAAACGTTCTGCCCAGTAAGCCGGAGAAATAGAGAGGTTCAAGAAACCCTTGATTACGTTGAATGAACTGATTGTTGGGTTGTTTGCCACAATGTGCTCGCCAATTTCGTTGGCTGTCGCCTCGGGAGCCTTGCGACTGAGCTTCAAAAGAGGAAATGTAACCAATGTGTAGTCACCCTCAAACTCCTTGCGGGTTTTCTGAATCTGAATTTGAGATGAGTCGGCTGCACCATACAAAGCCTCGATGGATGCAGCGGCAATTTGCGCAATAAATGTTTCGGTATTCATATATTATGTTTTTATTATTCTCTATTCGCACAAAGATAATATTTTTTTCTTTTCATTCATAGTAATTCCGCTATTTAAGAATGAATAAAACAGTGATGTTACTTTTCTTTTCGCGCTTTTTTTTAATTTTGCACCGTAAAACAATGTGTTTATGAAAATAGGCAACATAGAATTGGGCGATAAACCGCTGTTTTTAGCCCCGATGGAGGATGTTACCGATCCATCGTTCCGATATATGTGTAAGCGTTTCGGCGCTGATGTGGTGACTACCGAGTTTATCTCTTCGGATGGTCTTATTCGTGATGCATGGAAGTCTCGAGCCAAGCTCAATATTGATGAGGCGGAGCGACCTGTGGGCATCCAGATTTACGGTCACCTGATTGAGCCGATGGTGGAAGCTGCTCGTATTGCCGAGACCGCACGTCCCGACTTTATTGATATCAACTTCGGTTGTCCGGTGAAGAAGATTGCAGGCAGGGGTGCGGGCTCTGGCATGATGCGTGATGTGCCGCTTATGGTAGAGATGACCCGACAGATTGTTCAGGCGGTTTCGACCCCTGTTACTGTAAAGACACGCCTTGGCTGGGATGAAGAGTCGAAGAATATTATGGAGATTGCCCTTCGTCTGCAAGATACAGGAATAAAAGCCCTTACTATTCATGGCCGTACACGCTCGCAGATGTATCGAGGCGAGGCCGATTGGACACTCATAGGCGAGGTGAAGAACCACCCTTCGATAGAAATTCCTATCATTGGTAATGGCGATGTCGATTCAGGACCCAAGGCAAAGCAGATGTTCGATACCTATGGCGTTGATGGCGTGATGATTGGCCGTGCGACATATGGTCGTCCATGGATTTTTAAGGAGGTGAAGCACTATCTGCAAACGGGTGAGGTAATGCCTCAACCATCGGTTGTCGAGCGTGTGGCCATAGCTAAGGAACATCTGTTGAAGTCGCTGGAAATCAAGGGTGATAAAGTCGGAATTCTGGAGATGCGCCGCCACTTGTCGAATTATTTCAAGGGCTTGCCCGATTTCAAATCTACACGTCTGAAACTCGTTACGCTCTACGATGTGGATGAGATAAACTCTACGCTCGACTACATTGCCGAGCGCTGGGGCGATTACGATATGAGTGGCGCAGTGCCACCATCACTCTCGCACGATATATAAATTAATTCATAGAGTTACAAAAAACAAGGTTACCTTTTGCGGGCAACCTTGTTTTTTTGTATGTTAAAATCGTTATAATCTACTTTTCTCCAAAGTCTGCGATATGTTGATGATAAAGTCACCCATTCGCTCAATTTCCGAGATGACATCCATATAATAGACGCTGCTCAGGTAGTGCGTGCCGTCCTTCTCTATATTGTTGATCTCCTCCTCGCGCAGAAGATTGCGAAGCTCGTTGATCTGTATCTCGCAATCGACAGCCTTCTTTAGACCGATCATACCTACCGAGTCACTCTTCAGGTTCTCAATCATTATAACGTAGGCCTTATCAACAAGATCAAGCAACGCATCAATGCTGCGGATATTTTCGGGGCTAAACATCTTCTTGTGCTTGTTACGACGCGTAAGTATGCGGCTGATAGCTTCGCCTGAGTCACCCAGGCTCTCCATCTCGTTGATAATCTTATACATCGAGTTAACGCTCTCGCGGGTATGTTCACTGATGCTCTCCTGTGGCATATCTTTAAGGAACGACGCAATCTCAAACTCTATGCGGTCTGAAATCTCCTCATACTTCACGAGTTTCTTGCGGAAGTGCTCAAACTCATCCTCCTTAGTAGCGTGCACAGCCGAACGAACATATCCCAGACCGTTGTGCAAAATCTGCGCAAAATGCTGAATCTCGTTCTTTGCCTGAGTGATTGAGAGCTCGGCAGTTGAGGTGTGACCTCCCGAGATAAACTTCAGGCGGAAAGCCTCGTCTTCGGGGTTCTGCTTGCCCTTAATTACCGATGTTACAATCTTCTCCAGCTGTGGAATAAACCATATCAGGATGCAGGTGTTGAATGTGTTAAACAGCGTGTGGAACATCGACAAGCCGTAGAGTGCCGCAGTAGATTCTGGCGAGGTTGGGTCGATAGTGCCGCCGTAGCCCATCTCGGCTGGGTTAGGATAGCCCATTGCGGCAATGATATTACCAATCAGCATTGTGAATGGCTTGAAGAGTGCCAATGCCCAAATCACGCCAAACACATTGAAGAGCGTATGTGCCAACGCAGCTCTACGCGCATTGGTGTTTGCCACAGCTGCAGCTATGTTGGCGGTGATGGTAGTACCAATATTCTCGCCCAGCACCATCGCTGCCGCCATATGGAATGGTATCCAGCCCATACTCATCATAATCAGTGTGAGAGCCATCGTAGCACTCGACGACTGCAAAACCAGCGTCAGCACCGTACCGAACAACATAAATATAATCACCGAGCCAAAGCCAAGTTCTGTCCAGCCCTGGATGAACGACAATACCTCGGGTGTCTGCTTCAAATCGGGCACCGACTCCTTCATCAGCGACAAACCGAGGAACAGAAGCGAGAAGCCGATGATGCACTCGCTCAAATTCTTATTACGCTCTTTCTTCGAGATGCTCATCACAAAACCCAACGCCATCAGTGGCACAGCGAGAACGGAGATGTCAGCCTTGAAGCCCAAAAGCGAGATAAGCCATGCTGTAACAGTAGTACCGATGTTGGCACCCATAATCACACCAATAGCCTGGTTAAGAGCCAGCAGACCAGCGTTTACGAAGCCCACGACCATCACCGTTGTTGCACTCGACGACTGGATGATAGATGTGATTGTAAGACCCGTAGCCACGCTCTTTAGGCGGTTTGAGGTCATCGCCTCGAGAAACTTGCGCAGACGATCACCAGCTGCCTTCTGCAAGCCCTCACTCATAAGGTTCATTCCATAGAGGAACATACCCAACGCACCCACAAGGGTGAAAATCTGTAAAATCATAATTTAATTTAATTTAGTTTTATGTGTTTCCTGTTTAATTTTTGGGTTATATTACCTAACCAATTGCGAAAACAAAAGTATCGGCGAAATGTTAAGTAAACTTAAAATTGGTATTATCCTATTATTAACAAAATGTTTCAAAAATGTTAAATTGATTTTATAGATTTTGTGCATAGATAAGATATAAAGTATAGACTACGTAGCATACAAACATTATACCGCCCGAGAGGCGTGTAATCTTGTTACGCATACCAAGAGCCAATGGCAATCCCGCAGCAAATATCATCACAATGTAGTCCACCAGCGTAATGCCACCACCTGTCAGAGGCGAAATCTGCGAGCTGACGCCGAGGATAAATGTGATATTGAAGATGTTTGAGCCTACCACATTACCCAGTGCAATCTGCGTATTCTTCTTCAGTGCCGCTGCCACAGATGCTGCCAGCTCTGGCAACGATGTACCGCAGGCGATAAGCGTTATTGAGATAAACGCCTCGTTTACGCCCCATTTTGTAGCGATAAAGACAGCCTCCTCCACAAAGAAGTGACATCCCGTAACCAGCACACCCAAGCCAACCACAACCTTTACGATTGATTTGGGTAGCTTCTCATTTGGTATAGGATACTCCACTGCACTCTGCTTTGAGTTACGCTTGTCGCGCAGGAATGACACATAGATAAACGCTACAAAAATCAGCAAAAACAGAGCACCATCAACGCGACCGATAGATACCGAATCTCCATTGAAGAAATTAAATGCAAGCAGAAGTGCCAGAATTGAAACACCAATGCAAACAGGCAGGTCAAAGCGACGGTTCTCACGGCTCACCGCTACAGGATGCAACAAAGCTGTGATACCCAAGATGCAGAGGATATTGAAGATGTTTGAGCCCACCACGTTGCCGATAGCCACATCGACATTACCCTGCAGTGCTCCATAAGCACTCACCACCAGCTCGGGGCAAGATGTGCCGATACCAACGATTACAGCACCAATAACAAAGTCTGAGATTTTGAAACGACGAGCGATATTTTCCGCACCGCCAACAAGATTGTCTGCTCCCCACACGATAGCAAACAACGATATAATTAAGATAATATATTCCATTTTTATTTACCGATTTATACTATTTCTGCCACATAAACCATCGGGTTTGTGCACAAAGTGTTCCAACCCGATGTAACGCCCAGGTTGTAAGTTGATTATAGCAGATAATTGTGGCTAAATCAGCAATTTGTGTAGCCTAAAGATGAGCATTTCTCCACATCTTGCGGCTAATGAGAATTGTTTTGTTTTACGATATGCCGAAACTGTGCGACAGTCGAGGCTTTTGCCGCCTTTGACGATTGCCGAGTTGTAAGATTTATAGATTGAGTTGCGACGCGATGAGTGACGCTGCGTAGCGGAGTTATGTGCAGTAACGGAGTTGCGGTTGGAGAGCAGAAAATAACTATTGCTGTCGTTGTTTGCCTCCAGCTGGAATGCATCGACATAGCTCTGCATCATAAGAGATGAGCCGCCCTCATACTCTTGTAGCGAAAGGCAAGAACTACCGCCAATTAACCCCATCGCCAAAGCCACTGACGAGATAAGACTCAAAAGAGATATGTATATGAAATTTCTCATCTTCGAGTGCAAAGTTAAAGATAATAGGGTTTGGTGGTGTAAACAAATCATTACTTTTTTGTTAAAAAATTGTTACATCCATTACATAAAAAACGGCTGCCAGACCTGCTTGTCTGACAGCCATTGTCGCAAATATTATACCCCGCTATCGGTTCGGTATGTCGATAGGCTTGGTGTCGCTCTCGTCGATAAGATGCTCGGTGAAGTAATCCACCAGACGCCAGTAGAAATACTCGTTCATATCGCCGAAGCCGTGACGCTGTGTTGGCAAGTAGAGCATATCAAAACGCTTGTTGGCACGAATCAAGGCATCCACCACGCGAGATGTGTTACCTGGATGTACGTTGTTGTCAATCTCACCGTGTACCAGCATCAGATGACCCTTCAGGTTGCGTGCAATCTCTGGGTTGCTCTTGATGCTGTAGAGGAATGTTGTGTCGCCCTTGTCACTGACCTGCTCCTTCACACCGTGGTGAGTCTCGCTCCACCAGCGGTTGTAAATCTTGTTGTCGTGGTTACCTGCGCACGATACCGCAGCCTTGAAGAAATCGGGATACTGCAACATAGCCGCAGTTGACATAAAGCCACCACCCGAGTGACCGTGGATACCCACACGGTTGATGTCGATGTAGTCGTAGCGTGCAGCCAACTGTTCAATAGCAGCCTTCTGATCAGCCAGACCATAGTCACGCAGGTTGCCGTAGCCGTAGTTGTGATACCACTTCGAGCGGTCGGGGTGACCACCTCGGTTACCTACCGAAATAACGATGAAGCCCGCCTGTGCCAAGCGGTCGGTGCGAACGCTCATACGGGTGTATGGGTAGTTTGTTGCCTCAACCTGTGGGCCTGGATATACATAATCAACAATAGGGTAGTGCTTCGTAGAATCGAAGTCAAAAGGTTTATACATCACGCCATAGAGGTCGGTAATGCCATCGGCAGCCTTAACTGTAAATGTCTCGGGGAACTTATAGCCGTTAGCCAAAAGCTGTGAGAAGTCGCTCTCCTCGAGTGTCATCAGACGATTACCAGCGCAGTCGTAGAGAGCAGTCACAGGGATAGTATCCACACGTGAGTAGTTATCCACGAAGTAGCGGCAAGCATCATCCACCACAGGTGAATGGAAGAAATCACCCTTGTTCAGGAGCTTCACCTCGCCACCGTCGAGGCTTACTGAGTAGAGGTGCTGATAGTATGGGTTCTCTCCCTCCTCTTTGCCCATTGCGGTGAAATATACCTTGCGAGCCTTCTCGTCCACCTTCAAAATCTCGTGAACGTGCCAAGCGCCCTCGGTGAGCTTACGCTTCAGATTACCCTCATCATCGTAGAGGTAGAGGTGTGCCCAGCCGTCGCGCTCGCTCCACTGGATAAGCTCCTTACCCTTGCCCAAAGCCGACAAAGGACGTACCTCGATGTAAGTATTCAAGCGCTCCTCGATAATAGGGCGCAGAGTGTCGGCGCCAATAGTGTAAGAGCAGATGTCGATGCGGTGCAAATCGCGGCTTGAACGGGTCACAAAGAAGCGGTTCTCGTCACCAAGCCATACACGTGGCTGGTCGTACATGTGACGCTGCTTGTGCTCTCTTGGAGCCGATGCGATAGAGAGTGTCTGATCCTTGACACGACCAGTCGAAATCTCCTTGCGAGAGTTATCCTGCATATCGAACAGGTAGAGGTGATACTGTGGAGCCTCCTTCTCGCCTGGCATCTGATACTTATATGTCT